>JALHOM010000006.1:19458-66101 GCA_022842995.1 Candidatus Saccharimonadota bacterium | reverse complement strand
GTTTACGAATGATCTCGGTGGGCGCGTATCTGACTTTGGTAAGCCGGCATTATCGACGGCTGGCAAGATAGGCACTACTTTACTGAGCATAGTTACGGTTCTCGTATTGACGTTTATGATGTTGGTTGAAGGTCCGGCCTGGATTGAAAAATATTTCAAAAGTCTTAAACCAAAATCGCGTTCTCACCAGAAGAAGCTAGCGAGGCAAATGTATAAAGTGATTGTCGGCTATGTAAACGGCCAGGTTCTGATTGCTGGTATTGGTGGGCTTTTTGCAGCCATTACTTTGTTTATTGCTTCACAGATTACGAATGCAGATATAAATCCGATAGCTCTTGGTGGAATCGTTGCATTGTTTGCGCTATTGCCATTGATTGGTACGACACTAGGATCGGTAATTGTTGTACTAGCTTGCTTGTTGGTTAATGTTCCGCTGGCAATAATTATGGCAATATACTTTATAATTTATCAGCAAATCGAGAATGTAACTATCCAGCCGTTCATTCAGTCGCGAACGAACACACTGACTCCACTACTCGTTTTCGTTTCAGCAATTCTCGGTGTTGGTCTCGGAGGACTTTTGGGGGCTTTGTTGGCAATACCGGTGGCCGGATGCCTAAAGGTTATTGCTGATGACTATTTCGAATCGAAGAAAATCAAACCTCTTACACATGCCGATGTAAGTTGATCAATCTTGGTTTGTCATTTACGTTATTGATAGACTAAAGTCTCGACCAAACTGGGCCGCCGGCGGTATCTTTGACCTCGATACCTTCGCCCATTAGGTCGTCTCTCAATTTGTCGCTGGCTAGGTAATCTTTGTTGTCTCTAGCTTCTTGACGTTTCCGAATCGTGCCTTTTTGGCTAGATGTTAAGTCGGAATTATTGAATGTAATGCCTAAAGTATCCCCTAGAAATTCTTCTAGTTTTTCGATGCTACCCGCAGACTTTATGTCGATATCTAGTTCTTCGAGGTCTGTAATTGTTTCATCGAGTATCCTAAATGCCGAGGGAGTGTCTAAGTCGTTCAGCAAGGCATCTGACATATCATTTATCGCTGATTCGACCATCCTCGGTATCAAGTCGGTTTGATCTTGGGATTTACCCAAATCTTGCCACTTTCTGTTTAAAAGAGACTGCCAGTGAAGGTAGCGATTATTGGCTGCATCTAAAATATCCCACGTAAAGTTCCCCTCTGTTCGATAATGAGAAGACAGAACCATAATTTTAAAGGCATTAAGTGAGTATCCTTTGCTAATAATATCTTGCAATTTATAACTATTACCAAGGGATTTAGACATTTTTATGCCATTAATCTTCATGTGGTTATTATGGAACCAGTACTTAACGAAATGTTTGTCGGTAAATGCTTCGGTTTGGGCAATCTCGTTGGTGTGATGAACAGGGATATGATCAATCCCGCCAGTGTGTAGATCAAGCTGGTCGCCAAGGTTCTCTCGTGCGATCACTGAACACTCGAGGTGCCATCCAGGGAACCCCTTGCCCCAAGGGCTGTCCCATTCCATGTCTCTTTGCTGATTTTTGGGGGAGAACTTCCAGATGGCAAAATCGGTGGGGTTCTTTTTGCCGTTAACTTCTACGCGGACTCCTGCCTGCAAGCCTTCGATATCGAGTTTGGCCAACTTACCGTAGTCGTCTAGTTTGCTGGTGTCGAAATAGACCCCTTCATTTTCTATGATGTAGGTAAAGCCTTTTTTCTCTAGACCCTCAACAAACTCGATCTGCTCGGGGATGAGCGATGTTGCGCGGACCGTCTTCGTGGGGGTTAGTAAGCCGAGTTTAGCTGCCTCTTCAGTGGCGACAGCGATGTACTTATCGGCAACATCCCAAGCAGTAAGTCCCTCGGCGCGGGCTCCCTTTTCCATTTTGTCTTCGCCATCGTCGTCATCGCTGACGAGGTGTCCAACATCGGTAATGTTTTGTACGCGATTGACGTCAAACCCGGACAGGATGAGTGTCCTCGTCAGTACGTCGGAATAAATATAGGCGACCCAATTCCCGATTTGCGGATGACTATAGACCGTCAGCCCGCAGGTATACATTTTGATTTTTCCTGGTTCAAGAGGTCGTAATTCTTCTATTGTTCTTGATAGTGTATTGTATAGTTTCATGGCGCTAGTTCGCTTTAGTCTTAAATTATTACGCTGCAGTGTCGAGTTCATCCAATAATTTGGAAGCTACCGTTAAACAATCGATTTTTATAGATCCCAGATCATTATTATTGGTAATTTTGAACCCAGCAGCGTACGGATGTCCACCGCCTCCGAAGTGTTCGGCGATACCAGCCGCTACCTTATAGCCGTAATTAGAACGTATTTTTGCAGTGATTTTGCCATCGGGGTAGGTTTTGAAAGCTATAGCTACCTGCACTCCTTCAACCATACGCATTTCGTCGATGACGAGCATCGAGGGGTTGTATTCATGAGAGTATTGCTCTATTTCAGTCCAAGGTATGGTAACCATAGCTAGGCGTGGATCATCGAAAAACTCGATTCTGGTAAGTAACTTGCCTTTATATTCGACAATGCGCCGAGATTTTTTGCTCAGTGATCGGCGGGCGTTATCCAGTTTTGCTACCGAAACCCCTCGCTCTACGATGTCCGCCATGAGCTGGAAGGTGGGACTATCTACTGCTTCAGAAGTGAGGCCTAGGCTGTCGGACAGGACTGAATAGCCGATAAACTCGCAGGCTGGCAACGGCATGGGTAATTCCAGTTCACGCGCTAGATTGTAGATAACCTGTCCTGTAGACACTGCGGCTGCGTCTACAATGCCTGACGCAAAATCTATAGTGGCTTCGGTCTGGTGATGATCGATATAGAGTGCTGGTTTAAGTCGTAGCCATTTCAAGTCGTCTTTTTTGGTAAGCGTTTCTAGTAAACTCAAGGCAGAAGTATCGACAATAATGCTGCCATCAAACTTTTGAGGCAGCTCACTAACTACTCTGTCCCAGCCTGGCATGTATCTTAAGTAGCCGGGTATTTCAACGCCACAATATAATATAATTTCTTGTCCGAGTTCGGATAGTATTTCTTCTAAGGCGAGGCTCGATGCCAGGCTATCGCCATCAGGATTGTCGGCTTGAACGATGACAATTGATTTTGTGTCGCTAATAAAATCCTGAAATTGGCTGGCCAGCTTGCTGATATCGCTCATACGGCTTGTCTCCCCTCGAACGCCCGCGACAGAGTGACATGATCGGCGTATTCGATGTCGAGGCCAATTGGTAGGCCTCGAGCTAATCTGGTTATCGCTACTTTTGACTTGGTGAGTTGTGATTGGATATAGTGCGCCGTTGAATCTCCTTCGACGCTGGAGCTGATGGCGAGGATAATCTCGGTGACTTTATCGGCTTTAATTCTGCCGAGCAGTTCCGGTATGTGCAGAGTGCCGGCGTCAATACCATCTATGGGTGATAGCAGACCGCCTAGTACGTGGTATGTGCCTCTGAATAAGCCTGTTTTTTCTATTGCTACAATATCAAAGGCATCTTCAACGATAACAACTTGCTGCTTGTCACGGCGTTCATCGCTGTAAAGTGGAGAAACATCTTGCCCAGTGTCAATAAGCATAAACGTTACAGGGCACTGACCTACATCGTCGTGGAGGTTTTTGAGACTATCGGCAATTTTCTGAGCTTTAGATGGGTTGCTGCGGAGTAAATGTGCTGCATATCTTTCGGCCGAGCGCTGCCCTACCCCCGGCAAACTTTGCATGGATTCTATGGCGGATTCAAGTGCTTTAGGCAGAATTGAGCTCATATTATTTTTTCAAAAAACTAAGGATTAGGTCTACTATGATTACGACAATCGCGATATTTATATAATCTGCTAACTGAAAGTTACCGCCAGAAATTAGGACGTAAAGCGAGTTTAATATCCAGAACACAACGATCAGGATGAATAAACGTTTGGGATCAAATTTGCGTGATGAAGAAGTATTTGCCACGGACTTATGTACTGCGCCTTAGAAGTTTCCTACTAAAGCCCCAGGTTTCCTAGCATCCCCATCATCGGTTGCATTTTCTCGGCTGCGATCCTCTGACTCTCTGATATAGCTTTTTTAACGGCCTCTTCTACGTAGCGTTCTGTTACGGTAATATCGTCAAGATCCACCTGTTTTGGGTCAATATGAATCTTTTTGATTTTTTGCTCACCGGTAATTTCTACGATGACAGCATCATCTCCTGCAGAAACGGTTATAACCTGCTTCTGCAGTTCTTTCTGCATTTTTTTAACTTTCATGAGCATTTTTGCTTGATCGATTTTCCCCATATATAATCCTTCTTTAAATCATTGTTTAGTATATCATTTTTATCTAATCACGCGAGATTAAACTACTCTTAGTTTCGGGTGTGTTTGGCCAGACGATAAAGTACCGATAAGACTGGAATGAGCCGATCGCCGCGATCAGTATACTGACGACAATAATGCCCGTTCTTCTTGCGGCCGGGTTTTTCGGGAAGACCGTAAACCACGTCTGGAGTAGGTAGGCGATCCCATTCGCCACCAGAATGTAGATCAGGGGTATGAGTAATCCGAGGCCAAGATAGCTTGAAGATGTTATGAGCAGCCATGAAGATACTATCCCAAGGCCGAGGAGTCGCAACCGCAACGGATGCTCACCCCGTACATAGCCGTATAACCCTAGTATGACAAGAACTATCGTAGCAACGTCGAGGACCGGTGTCCCGGTAAGCCACCTATAGTTATCAATCTCTGCTGCATAGAAAAGGTCGATCGGTACTTGG
Organism: Candidatus Saccharimonadota bacterium; assembly: GCA_022842995.1. Classification (GTDB taxonomy): domain Bacteria; phylum Patescibacteriota; class Saccharimonadia; order Saccharimonadales; family 2-12-FULL-41-12; genus JALHOM01. The sequence continues at coordinate 61,330 of JALHOM010000006.1, read as the reverse complement.
AGAAATTTATCAAAACTAGACTTGAGCGCATTGTTGGCGATGAAGTCAAAGCCAGAAAGACTGAAAAGCGTTGCAGGTTTTTGGATGATCGAGCCAACCAATGGTACCAACAAGATCCCCGTTAGAGCCATTCCAGTGTATTGTTCTCGGCGTTTCATGAACTGGGTGGCAAGTAGCAAGCGCTTTCGGAATGCTATGCCTAGGAGTGCGATTATGATCATCATCCCCGGTATGTAAAGTAGTAATGCTACACTCGGACCAATAACAATAATCTTTTTTACATTTTTTTTCGACTTCAGCCAGGTCCCAAATAGCAAGAGCGCGGGGAAGACAATGAGCAATGCGGCAGTTTGTAATGAATATCGACCTTGATTAAGGCTGAACGAGGAGGTCGCAAAAAGTGCACTGGCAAGCAAGGCAATTCGGGGCGTATGCCATTTTCGGATTAAACGGTAAAACAACACAACAGCCAGGATTACCGACGCCACCGAAACTAGTCGCAGTAAGGTCGAGTTAGGCTCGTCGATCTTGACCATGAGTAGTTGCAGAAATTTCACAGGACCATAGGTGATATCGCTATTGATATTGCCGAGACCATTAATTCCGAGATACTGGATTGACTCCCGGAAGCCGTCACCCCGCACTAGAGACCCCAGCTTAAAGAGGTATAAGCTAGCTAAGGCGACCATGAGGATGGCGCCGTAAATGAGATTTTTCCAATTATTGCTTAGCCACTTTTGGGCTGTTTTATGCATCTTGGTATCTATTTTATCAAATTTGCTTTAGATCAGGCTCATTTTCTTGATCAGTCAAATGGAGAAGAATGTTTGGTATCGAGACTGCTAATGCGTTGTTTCTCGCGGTCGAAGTACAGCTCAACGGTTCCAGTTGGGCCATTTCTGTGTTTTTTGATAAGGACGTCCATGATGTTTTTTCGTTCGGTGTCGGGATTGTAGTACTCTTCCCTATACAAAAAGGCGACAACATCGGCGTCTTGCTCGATAGATCCAGACTCACGCAAGTCAGAAAGTTGTGGAATTTGGGGATTTCGACTTTCTACCGATCGGCTCAACTGCGAGAGGGCAATTAATGGTACGTTGAGCTCCCTGGCTATGCCTTTGAGTCCCCTGGAGATTTCAGAAATTTCTTGAACACGGTTCCCCTCTCCTGCGAATCTGGAGCCACCGCTCATAAGTTGCAAGTAGTCGACGATTATGAGTCCCAAAGGTCGCTGGTGAGCTTCTCTGCGCGCCTTGGTGCGCATATCACTAACGGTAATGCCAGGGGTGTCGTCTATCAAGATTTGGGCTTCGCTCAGTGGGCCCATGGCGTGAGATATTTTCTCGAAGTCGTCGTCGGTCAAATTACCCGTTCGAAGATTCCAGGCATTAACCCCACTTTCTTTCGCCAAGACTCTGTCGACAAGCTGTTCTTTACTCATTTCTAGACTGAATATAAGTACTGGCTGGCCGGCTTTAACAGCTACATTATGGGCTAAGTTCAAGACCATGGCGGTTTTCCCCATACTCGGGCGGGCAGCCAGGATGAAGAGATCGCTTCGTTGCAGGCCGGCTAAAATGGCGTCAAGATCACGGTAGCCTGTCGGGACACCACGGATAGTGCCTTTATCTTTATGGAGTTCGTCAAGACGATCAAAACTTTCGCTTAAAATTTGCTCCATACTAACAATGTCTTGCTTGACATGTTGTTGGCTAACCTCAAATAACCGTGTCTCGGCCTGTTCTATCAAATCTTGGAGGCTTTCGCTCTCGTTATAGCCGTATTCTAGAATATCCTGTGAAGCCTTAATCAGTCGTCGGCGCAAAGATTTAGTAGAAACAATCTCGGCATACTGCGTTACGTGTGCGGCAGTTGGGACGAAGTTGGTGAGTTCGGTGAGATAGCTAGGGCCGCCGATATCTTGCAGTCTTCCTTGGTTTTTAAGCTCGTCTGCCAAGGTGAGTACGTCCACGGGAGAATGTAGGTCGTAAAGCTTTTTAATTGCTTCGTAAATATAGCGGTGTCTTTCGTCGTAGAAATCTCCAGGTCGGACACTATCGGCGATTTTGACGATTGCGTCGGTATCGATAAGAAGTGCTCCCAAGAGACTGGCTTCGGCTTCTTGGTTTTGTGGTGGGATTTTGGCTTGATTTGATTGCTGAGGATTCATCTATATTTAGCCTTCCAATACTTCGTGCCCACCAAAAATGCTGGCTACTGTGTCGAGACTTTCTTCGATGTTGGTCGCCGGCTTCTCTTTCTCTATCATTGTAACCGACAATATGGCTTTGTCGCCGTAGATTTTCTTTACTACGCCAGTGACGAGATTGAGGTTTTTGCTATCAGTTAGCTGTTTATAGTGAAAAGCAAACTTGAATGACAACGATAGTTGATTACCCTCAAAATTAGCCTGTGCCATCCGGGCGACGCCGTACAGAGTATTGTTATGGTTTTTAAGTTCTTTCAAAAAATCTTCGAAATTGGCTGTAGACGGTGAACTATTTGGGGTGATAGGCGCTGCGATTACTTTTTTTGATGGCTCGGTATGAGCGACAGGCTTCGCTTCTTGTTCGGTTGAATCGGGCTGATCGTCGGAGAGCTTTGCGGCAGGCTGAACGGGAGTGGGCTCAACTTGTTTGTTTGTATCAGGACTAGCTACTTGCGGACTTTGACTATGGGGCTCTTCTGGTTGGACGTGGTGCTCTTGCACAGAAATAGCGAGGCCGTAGAGTGCTAGTTCAAGGGCGATATTCGGTTTTGTCGAACTCGGCACATCCAGGAGCTTTTGGAGTAGCTGGATCATGCCCTGCTGATTGTCAGGGGGTAGATCCGTATCGGTAATTTGACGGCGGATTAGCTCGGATAGCTGAGAAGCCAGTGAGCCCGCCTGTATGCCGTTTTCAGTTAACTTCGAGAGTAGCTCATTTATCACTGGTAAATCGCCCGATAAAGTTGCGTCGAGAATGCTCTGGCACGATTCAACCGACGTAAGTCCCAACATGGACTGCACCATTTCGGTGTCGATAGTCCCTTCTAGGCTTTTGATTTGGTCGAGCAGTGAGATAGCGTCTCTGAAGCTGCCTCTTCCGTGTTTGGCGATAATTGCCAGGGCTTCTGCGCTAATGTCGATGTTTTCTTTCTTGGCGATAGTCTCGAGATGTTTGGCGATAACATGCTCGCTAATGGGCTTGAAAGTGAGCCGGACACAACGGCTGACAATAGTCTCGGGAACTTTATGAAATTCGGTTGTAGCCAAGATAAAAATCACATGATTTGGTGGTTCTTCCAGGGTCTTTAGCAGGGCATTGAAGGCTTCTTTGGTAAGCATGTGGACTTCGTCGACGATGTAGATCTTGTACTTTCCCTGCAAAGGGGCGATATGTACCCGCTCTTTGATCTCTCTTATTTCGTCGATTCTACGATTCGATGCCGCATCTATTTCTATGATATCGAGATTGGTTTCCTCAGAGCGGTAGACTTGATTGTTAGCGGCATAAGCCAGGATACGCGCAACGGAGGTTTTGCCAGTTCCGCGTGGTCCGCTTAGCAAGTAGGCGTGGGATAGTGAGTTGCTGGCGATCGAGTTTTTGAGTACTTGAACGATATGATCCTGCCCGAGGATTTCGTCAAATGAGGTTGATCGGTAGGACCGGTACAGTGATTTTCCCATATATATCTAGTCTAAAGATAAAAGTCTAAAGATAAAAGCCAAGCAGCAAAACAAACAACACACTCTTTTGACGAGAGTGTGTTGACTCTATAATTTGCGTTATTCGATTAAAGCGCTGCTTCGAGGGCTGCCCATTCGGCATCTACTTCATCTTGAGGTATATTGACGCTTACTTGGTCGCCTGGCTTCGCCTTAAAGTAGGTAACACTTGCCAGAAGTACGCGGTATTGCTTCTCTCCGACATGGACGTAGTAGTGTCCGTCGACGAGTTCGAGAGAGCCGACGATCTGCTTTCGAGGAATTGGACCGATCTGCTTGTACAGGAAGGTTCCGTCTTCTGCAATGCTTAGTTTCAAGATGTCGCCTTGAACGAGCTTGGACTTAGAGGCGTAGTTTGCAGGTACGGGATAGGTCTTGCTGTCGCTACCGACCATGTTCTGGCCGTCAAAGACGCCTTCTATAACTTTGCCGATGCCTTCTTCTTTGGCACTGACAGTAGCTGAAGGGTCATCACCGAGGAGACTTAAAAGGAGCTCCTTGGCGGCTGCCAATGAAGTCTCGGCTTCAACAATGAGTGCCCTAAGTCTTTTTATTTGTTTGTCTGGTACGTCAGCCATGTTTAGTTTAAAAGATTGTTGTCTCTTTTTTCCCGTTTTACTTCACACTTTCATGAGCAAGCGTATCACGCTTAATCAATTAAGTAAATAAAAAGCTGTGGAAAACCCTATATATAGTGACAATAAAAACGGACGGAACACTATAAATGTTCCGTCCGTAACTGTTGGCGGTGTCGAAATTAAGCAAGTTCGACAGTAGCGCCAGCTTCTTCCAAAGCTTTTTTAGCGGCTTCGGCGTCGTCTTTTGCGACCTTCTCTTTGATGGTGCCAGGAGCGCCGTCAACGAGAGCTTTAGCTTCACCAAGGCCGAGGCCGGTGATGTCTTTAACGGCTTTGATGACTGCAACTTTTTGTGCGCCAGCATCTTTAAGAACGATGTCGAATTCGCTCTTGGCTTCTGCGGCACCAGCGTCGTCGCCACCTGCTGCTGGGGCTGCTACTGCAACTGCAGCTGCGGCCGGTTCGATACCGTACTCGTCTTTAAGAATAGTGCTGAGTTCGTTTACTTCAAGAACGCTCAAGTTAACGAGCTGTTCTGCAAATTTTTTCAAATCTGTAGCCATGATAGTTCCTTTCTACAATGGTGGTTACTTTAGGCGGCTTTGGCTGCTACAGCGTCTAGAAGACCGTGTAGATTGCCCTTAAGGCCGCTCATTACGTTGTTGACAGGTGATTGAAGTGTATTAATAACACCAGCGATAAGCTGAGGCTTGCTTGGAAGCTTGGCAAGAGCCTTGACTTCGTCGGCACCGATGAACACGCCTTCATTTGTAAAGGCGCCAACGAACTTGATCGTTGGGTTCTTTTTGGCGAATTCATCGAGTTTTTGAGCAGGCGCTACTTCATCTTCAGCGTTAAAAGCGTATAAAAGCTGACTGGTCAGGTTGCTCATATCGGCGTCTTTGTAAAGATCGCTGGTTTTGAGGGCTTGGACGACAAGTCGGTTTTTAACTACTTTAACGACGCTACCGTTCTCTTTGGCTGAACGACGAAGAGCTTGGAGCTGCTTCACGCTTGTGCCTTGATACTCGGCAACGACTGTCATTTTAGAAGACTTCAAAAGTTCGGAAACTTCGTCAATTACTTCTTGTTTTTTTGCTTTAGTTAGTGCCATAACTATAATTTCCTCGTTATGTTACGTATCCAAAGATTATCGACCCTTAAAATTAAAAAATCTTTGGCTAGTAACCAAAGACGATAAATACATACAATTCTATAAAACAGATTGTGTGCCTCGGTGACATTTTCAAGCGGGTTGCCCCGACGTCACTGTCTTCGGAAACTAGGTAGTATTATACTGTGTTTCTTTGTTATTTACAATTACAGAAATTGATTTATAAATTCAGCAGTGGCGACCGAGCCGCGTGCTTCGGGTGAGCCGTCGTAAGCCAAGCTAAAAATGGGAACATATTGACCTTTTTTGTTCGTAAATCGGAAAAAACGAGAGTAATCGTGAATTGCGGCGGTCTGCACTCCCTGTTGTTTGCCCCACGGGTAATCAGCGACATTGCCAATTTCTAGTCCGACAATTCTTTTGATTGATGAAGAACAGCTTATGGCAAGGCGGAGCGAATGTAAAATGTCTAGTTGGTTAACGGGCAATACTATGAGATCCAGGCGGTTATCCTTAACATCATTGCTCGTTAGTAAAGGTCGTCGACTTGTCGGGGATATAACAATCCCACAGGTAAGGTCCGGCTCACCTGTCTTCTCAGTTGGCGGATTTTGTTTCATTTGATCTTGAATAGGTTGGCTTTGGGGTGAGTGATAGGGGACTCCATCGATTCGATTCAGATATGTAAAACCGATGAGACTTTTGTGTACTCTCAACTTATTGCCAATTTCTTGAATTTCATCCTTGCTCCCCGTCAGGGTTGCCATGCCAGGTGACGGACGTGACCCGATAAAGACATTTGAGTATAATTGGTGACGATTATCATAGTCTTCAGGGCCGAGAATATCTCTCATGCGCTCGACAATAGGTACTGGTGGCTCATGACCTTGAACGAGCGTTTTTAGGCCTGCGTTTTTTCGGATGTCGTGCAGAAACGTAGCACCCATGCCAAAAACGCCAGGATTCGCTAAGGCGAAATTATCGGAGAAGAGACCTCGTTTATGGGCCTCGTCGACGGATGTCTCTAATTTCCAAGCTTTGACGAGGCTATTGAGGAGGAATTCAGTTAGTGACGCCGGTATTATTACATTATCCGGACGCTCAAATAGAGGGCTTTTATTTTGCGAAGTCAGCAGTTGATCCAACGAACGTGCCATCGCATATAGACGAATAATATGGAGTGGTTGAGCAATTTGCCCACGATAAGCATCTTCCGAGTCCAACGACTTGGCCTGAGCGAGAGATATGCCAACGCATTTTTCAAAGGCATGTGACGCTACATCATCGACATCATGAACAATGCGCGGATCAGGCCCTTGTCCGGGAAATAATACGATAGTCAGCTGCTCGGCGCCGTCTAAACGAGCCGATAAAAATTCGGCCGTTAATTCGATGGTATCTGTAGCTCTGAGCGTCGAAGTCATTAGACTATTACAACATTAAATCTTATCTCAAACAACTATTTTTGGTTGAGTTTGAATTGGGTGTAGCGTTCTGCTGCAAGGCGCGATAGCTCTGGGTCTTCGTCTTGGTTGACGAACTTCATGCCGGTAGCGATGATGGGGTGAACTTCGTGGATTTTGTCGTACATTTCTTGAGCTAATTTGCGGTAGCCAGGGTGTCCTTGGGGTGAAGTTCTGAGTTCGATCATCTGGTACGCTTCGCGGGCGTTAAAGGTGACTTTCCAGCGCATTTTGTGCCCAAGCAAGGTTGCGTACTGTGCCTCAAGCTCGTATCCGGCGGCTTGGAGTGAGCTATAGAGCTTCAAACTTTCGTCAAAACAGGCCTCAAAATAGTCGTCTAGGCCAGCTCGCGACACGAGTTCAGGGGTTTCATAGCCGTAGCGCGGAGATAATTTCTGCCAGGCGAGGTCGTCTACCATGCGGTGCCTTTGGAGGTCTCTGAAGATGCCATAGTCGCACAAAATGTCCCAAGAGTAATGCACTTGCTCAAAGGCACGTGACGGACGTTGTCGACGGTTGAGGCGTTTACCGATGAAGGAATTCAGAATCTCAAGTTTCTGCATGTACGGGAAGTTGGCGACTATATCCTTGATTTCCTGTTTCGAGAGCTCACTGTGCTCGTATAAGATATCGGGAATTATGTCGAATTCATTTTTAGGCCAATAGGAAGTCAAAGTAACTGGAGCTCGGCTGCTTAAGCCGGTGTAGGCTTGTGGAAGATACTGATTGGCAAGGTCGGCGACGTTATTGGCTGTTTCAGATCGGTAGGCTTGCCAGGCGCCGCCTCTATCGGGTTTGTCTGCTCTTTCGAGGAAGGTCGACAGAATCTTCCGTGATTCATGAAGCAAGTCTTGTCCTGTTTGGCGGGCTTCTGGTAGATCATCGCTGAGCAAATGCATTATCAAGCTTTCCAGGGCTTGGCCGGATGCAAAGATGCCGACTGTTGACTTCGTGGCCACGGGCAAGACTGGCCGTGCAGCGTCACAGGCCTGCGCACGGGTGGCCGATTTCCAGGCTCCATCTTGATCTTTGAGAGGTACTTTTGACTCTTTTCGGACATAATCTGTCAGCTTATGAACGAGCTCGGAGTAGGTCTCGAAAATGAAGTCCATCCGTCGGTTGTACTCGTCTGTCAGCTCAGATGGTAAGTAGTCAGGAGTAAAGTACTTATACTTCCCGGCGTTGTCTTTTTGGTCGAAATAGATGTAGCGCGTCGACTGCTCGAGGTACGATGCCAGTCTTCCCCACTCCAATTTCTTGGTTAGCAAGTTACTGGCGCCTTCGACAACGACATGCTTGGCGGTCAATTGCTGTACGGAATCGTCGCCGTAAGCGGTGATAACTCGCTTTAACAGGTCATCGTCTTTACCAGCTTCGCCTAAAAATTCATCCAGGATAGTGATGCGCATATCATCACCGCGCCGGCTTAGGCGCGCCATAGCGGCTGCGATAGTTGTGGCGCTGAGCTGGTCATTAAAGGCGTAGACGCTACCAGTGGTGTTAGTAATGTATTTGGCGAGCTCTTGACGGCCGGCTTCGGTGATGGACAGCACCCCGTTTTCTTCAGACAAGAATACGTTATTTAATGGGGGGTTAGTTGACGCCAGTCCTGATGAATTTTGATTAGGATAATACGATTTTGGCGTTGGCAACATCGGCTCCACCGTGTTCCAGACAAGATCACCGATTTCGTCGATACTCATGAGTTCGCCGCCGCGTACGCAGTCTAGCTGTTTAAAGTCTTCTGGGAAAAGCCTGCACAAGGTGTCATAGACATGAACTGCTTTTTTAGCATGATCTGGGTCGAGCTCGTGAATATCTTTTGCTTGTTCGCGGTTTTCTATCAGTTTTTGAGAAATTTCAGGAGGTACCCTTAGTACGACTGTCATATCAGGCCGGGGGATTTCAAGCATCTTGAACTCGATTGCTTCGAGCCATAAAAAATAGCCATTTCGCTCTTCGTCGCTATCAAACTTCAACCCCTGGTGGGCCATGTTTGAGCTGGTGTATCTATCAGCGATGACGACTTTTCCTTGTGCCAGTGCCGATGATATCCGCTTGGAAGCGGCGTAGCGGTCGAGAGCATAGAATATCGAACCTGTGTAGGGGCCAACATCATCTGCTTTGCCGTACTCGCCATTTAAGTACTGCCTGACGAAATAGCTAGATTCTTCGTCGTATTGAGGAAACTTGATCAGATCTACGTCGTAGCCGAGGGTGGTTAATCTATCTACTAATTGACGATATTGAGTGCTTTTGCCAGAGCCATCGGCGCCGTCGATTACCAGGAATAATCCATTTCGAGAAGGGTCAATAGTCGGGCTCATCGTGCTTTTAAACCTTTAATCGTTTCTGGGAGGCTACGAGTGTCCTTGTAGGCCTTTGGCAACATTTGTGCTGGAGTCCAGTTAGAGATTAAGTCGTCGAGGTTTGTGCCAAGCTGATACTTCCCGCTCATACCATCGTCTCGCCCTTCACCGTAGTTGCCTTCGACTTCGCCTGTTTCCAAAAAGACAGCCTGAGCGATGCGTTCGCCAACGGGCAAAAGAACCGTTTCGTGTTCGTTGAGGTTGTAGATCTCAAGCGTTAGCCGATTTATGTAGCCAGGATCTACCCAGCCGGCGTCAAAACAGACGGCTATGCCGTTTCTGCCCCAACTGGAGCGCGATTTAACCTCGTAAGCCCCTGGCGGTTTAATGCCAAAGAATTCGTGGGTGTGAGCCAAGATTCTCTCGCCCGGTTTGAGGGGGATAACAGGATGATCGGCCGGGATACCTTCGAGCAACCGAACGCCGTTTTCGGCACACCAGTCTTGGTGCGGAACGGCTTGCTGGACTTCACCAAAATACTTTTTGACCGAAACTTCATCAAATGGGTTATAGATATAACCTCGTGGAGCCCGCCCGGTTCGGTAATAGTAGTAGCCAAGTGTCACGTCGAGACTGGCGTGACTGATGTGTTTATCATTAAACGGGACGCAAACAATGTGGCCGTCCTTGATCGCTTTCCTGATGTCAATATTACTATAAACACCCAAAGTTGCTTTTCCCTCACTTTCCTTGTGTATATTCTAAAGTACTCGTGCTTGACGGGGCAAATATATCGGACTATTACACAACGATCATGTGCTGGGATTTATCAACACCAAACTACTCTCGTTCTTGTAATGAATGAATTTGTGTATTTTGGCGGTTCAGAACCTGAGAACTTGAATATTCGGTATTCCCCGCTCCGGGCAAGGTAGCGTTCTCTTTCAGCAGGTATCGGGTGACATTTTTTTCTTGGACCAAAGCTGCCGTCTGCAATTGGGAATGGTCGAGCACTCCATCCGTCAAGCGGCCTATAAATTGTGTCCCTCCTCACCGAGCTATATGCTAGTCTTGGCTTCGCGCCCCTCGCTTGTCGCTTTAATTCCATGCAGGTTACAGTAGTTATCCGCTCTACATAGGGGGTGGCGCTACCTCCGCAATATATTTCGGTAGGTCGGGAAGGTTCTACGAATGATGTTGTTATGCCGGTTTTTTGAATAGTAACCGTTCGTACGGCGGGTGATCCTATACGATATACATCTTCTGGCGGACAGATTACTTCATAATGCCCTTGTTGGAATATTGGCCAAGTATGCATGTCGGATTGAGGGGCGATTGGTTTGCAGAAGTTGTCCACAACCTGCCCTAGAACTTGATGAGGACTTAAAGCTGAAATTATTACAGCCCAGACTACAGGTCTGCTTATGCGGGCTGGGTTTGATTGGGGGGGTAAATTGAATCTCATAATCAACCAAATGTACACCTTGTTTGCTTTCCGTGCAACAAAATAGGATGCACGTTTTGAGTACCCTAGCTATGTTTGTGGGTTGATACTTAGATTTCGCTTGGGCTAACTTTTATGCCTGGACCCATCGAGGTGCTCAGGGTGATAGACTTGACGTACGAACCTTTAATGCTGCTCGGCTTGTTGTTCTTGATGCTGGCAATCACTGCGTCAAGGTTTTGATTGATTTTAGCGGCTCCAAAACTTACCTTACCGATGCCGAGGTGTACGATACCTGTGCTATCGACACGGTATTCGACACGACCAGCTTTGGCTGACGATACGGCCTTCGCAACATCGGTTGTTACGGTGCCACTCTTTGGGTTAGGCATGAGACCTTTTGGTCCCAGAACACGGGCGTATTTACTTAACTTAGCCATAACATTAGGAGTTGCGATCAAAATATCAAAGTTGATCTCGCCTTTGTCTAGCTGCTTCAAAAAGTCATCGGCACCGGCAATGTCGGCTCCAGCTTTCTTGGCATCTTTGGCAATGTCTTCGTCGGCGAATACGGCTACTCTCACGGTCTTACCGGTACCAGCTGGCAAAACAAGGTTGTCTCGCAAGTTTTGGTCGGCTTGACGTGGATCAACGTTCAGTCTAACGTGGAGCTCGACGGTAGCGTCAAACTTGGTTGTAGAGGTTTTGAGAGATAGCTCAACAGCTTCTTTGAAGGTGTAGAGTTTGTCTACTTCTACGAGTTTGGCAACTTCTTTGAACTTTTTACCACGTCGATCCAGTCGTGAACGTGTTGGGTTGCGGTGTTGCTTTGGCTTCTCGGCTTCTTCGGCTTTTGCTTCAGCAGCATGTTTTTGCTTCTCGATCTTGGCAACCTTTTCTTCAGCTTCTTTGATGCCTTTTTCGCTTCTCTTGCCCGCCTTCGCAGTAGCTTTTACTTCTTTTGTTTCGGCCTCTGTTGTATCGTGAGCTTCCGAAGATGCTTCAGTGACTTGAGCTTCCTCTTTAATCTCTAGGCTTTCGTTATTCGTCTGAGTACTTTCGTCCTCAGACTTTGGACTTTCATCTTTAATCTTTAAACTTTCGTCTTTTTTCTCTATAGCTTCCTTGCTCATTCTATATCCTTTCGTGGTTCAAACCCCTTCTTGGCTTCGAGCGAATCGGGCAAGCCCGTCGTAGCTTTAGCGAAGTCGGGTCCCACGTGTTAATTAAATGTTAAATTTACTGCCTGGTTCAGGTACCGGGTCCTCAGTTATCTTTCGTTTTGCTGGCGGTTCAAACTCTATTGGATCGCCGATTTCCACTGTGTTTTCCTCATATGGAGCTTCGGTTCCATATAGTTCGGCAAGTCTTTTCAGGTCAACTTCGTAGAAAGTTCCATCAAGCCCAGGAACGATAATCTTTTCGGGTCGTTCCGGGTTTCCCATCTTTTGAATTAACCTTCGACTTCCACGCCCATGCTGCGGGCTGTTCCGGCTACCATTTTCTTGACAGCCTCTATGTCATCGGCATTCATGTCTGCTGCCTTGGCTTCTGCAATGGCATTTAGATCAGCTTGGCTCAGCTTCTTGCTGACTTTTTCGCTGTTTGGCTTACCAGAACCTTTTTGAATACCGAGTTTGGCTCGGATAAGGTCGTCGGTTGGCTCTGACACAACACGGAACTCCATAGTTCTGTCGTCAAAAATAGTGATATGCGCAGTTACTGTGCCGCGCATTTCTTTTGTTTGGTCGTTAAATGGCTGGATAAAATCCATCATATTAACACCGTATTGACCGAGTGTGCTACCAACTGGTGGAGCAGCACTTGCTTTTCCGGCCGGAATCTTCATTTTAAGATTGGCACGTACTTTTTTTGCTTCCATAAGTAATTTCGCCCTGAGCTAGCTCGAAGGGCTCCTTCCCTTTTCTTATAAACTTTAATAAACGTTCTTTTAAGAACAGAAGTGCGTAACCTAAATATTTTACACTTTTCCCGGTTGTAAATCAAATCCGACTGGTGTCCATTTACTCGAATTCCGGTGGTTGGTTGTTGGTGCCAGTATTGCCCGAGGCGAAGCTACAACTTTCTGCATCAAGCCGTTGTCCGATATGGACGAACCTGGCTCCTCCTGATGGATTGATGACAGTAAGGGATAATACGACATCCCCAAACCTAGGGAGTGTCAACTCGCCGTATCTAACACTAATTTGGTTAAATTTGTCTCTTTGAAGCGCTGGATTTGCTATGTCTGACCATGCAGGAAGGGCAGCTTGGTTGCCTGTTAATAGATCGAATGGCGGGAAGTATCTCGTTGGATCATGAAATCCAAGCCTAAGTCCGGTGACTCTTCTTGACGTATTGGTATTAAGAGTCACTTCAACTGTTGCTTTAGGAGTGCCCCCAGAATAGATATCGCAAGAAGTGCTCAGGGCTGCGACATCTGCAAAAACAGCTGAACCATCTTCGTTGACGTCTCTGACCAGTTTTTTTGGAAATGTTTGAGTAGCTGGCGTGTCGGGGCGAAGCCTAGTTCCTGTCTCTGAGTCTCTGAGCGAACAGGGGCCGTTTGTGATGTTTGGTTCTTGACCCGCAATGTTTAGCGATGTAAACCACCTCTTTACTAAATCTTGTCGCCCAGGTGCAGTTCTGACGTAATAATCTTGCCTTTGGTTTCTTGCTCCTCGGACAACGGCATTGACCGTGGCTTGCGATTCAGTGACCCCTGCATCCCCGGCTCTATTGTTGATAGCCGCACGCGTACTAAACAAATGAGTTCCTGCACCGATACAAATTGTTTTGGTCTTGACGATAGTTCTCTGTCTCGAAGCTGCCTCAGCAGCAGGATTAACTGCTTGTTCAAGGGCAGGCGTCTGTTGCCCAGGGAACATTTCACCGACCTTATCACCTGCTACTGGGACGAAAGGCACAGCTAATCCGGCTGCGGCTGCAACGCGGACTAATTTTACCGGTAATTTCTGACCATTGTGTCTCATAATAATCCTTTGTAAAATAATTTCCTCACACTACCAAACATAGTTGCGCAATGTAAATAGATATTGCTCAATTAGTGTTCGGTATTATCTTAGACAATGTAGGTAAAAATACAACATTGCATAACCTCAAGGACTATTGACACCGAATGTTACCGCTTTTTGGTAAGTGGGTCATCTCGTATTCTCTGTAATTCAGCCCTGGAATACATCGGTCGGCAAAATGTTGTTAATGGCCCTGCGTCATTGATATGAAACCCGAACCTAAATGGATTGTCGGGTTGGCCCCGAACATAGATGAGGCTAAGTGAAACCCCAGCCATAAAGTAACGATCTCTGTCTGAGAGCCTGCATTTAATAGTAGGCACTGTTGATGTCAAAGTGATCTTAGTGTCCCGCCATCTTGGGTTTCCTCTAGTAATCACTGCCGGGTTTCTTGACGGCAAGCACACTGGCTTAACGTCAGCTCCGGGTATCATGTTCTTTGGATATATTGCCAAATACGACCTGGCTTCTACTCTGGCTATTTGCGAGATGCCACTTCCATGAACCCTAGAGAAGTCATTGATCTCGACCACGGATGGCCCGGATAGTGCGGCTGTTTTGATAGACGGCCTAGTCCCGAAAATTGAAGGGCCGCCTATTGTCTTTATCACGCTGGCGCCAAGCAATGGAACAGTGCTGTCCGTCCCGAGACGAACATCTAAGTCTCGAAATTGAGTATTCGGAAAACAGCCGGTTGCTATTCTCGCGGTCTCCGGCGTCATCACTCCGCTTATCGCGACACCTAAGCCGGGGTTGATCCCGGCTCCACACGCGAGACCAGCTGCTAGTAGGGTGCTGAACCTTGGTTTAATTCTTTCTGGGTGCATAAGCTAACCTGACTTCATTAAATTTATCTAATCTGCATTTAGATTCTCACGAGGCAGTTGGCCGTGTCATCGCGTTTTATAGTTGACCGTAGGTGAACTGGAATTACTGGACCTAGCGAACTAGAACTGGCTTCTGGCAATCGTACTAGCCCAGCCGAAACTTGGATTCCTGTTAGAGACGATGCCTGGATTCTACCAGGGAGACATGTCTTTTTGCGGATTTGCTGGTTGCCGATACGCTGATAAGCGAAATACGGATTAAAGTAACCCTGGCAGCTTGTATTAAGTATTGATGGGGGCATTATCTCATTGCAATAAGTTCGCCTAACTCTATATTCTCTGGGTGGGGCAACCCCCTGTGGATAGCCGGCAGGGATCGGACCGAAGCACGTTGTTACAGTAAAATAAGCCAATCGTTCAAGACCAGTCCCAGATAACTCGATAGAGCCAGGGGTAAGTGCTCGAGAATAACGATGCTGTGCCGGAGCAGGTCTAAGCGGCCAAGCACGAACTCTGTCGGGCGCTTTTATCCCGAAGCTGATGTTTCGTAACGGATAGTTGTTGTCATGTATTGACAGGGTTACTGGCTGCATTCCTGCGAACAGGGTGCTTGGCTGGCAAAATGATTCGGATAAAGGGGTTCTTGCTGCCGCTGCTTTATCTGATAAATCAGAGGGCTGAAAGCTAATCAGAAAAGGAGTTAACATAGCAGCCCTGACGAGTACTCTCTTAGAACGAGGGGGCCGGTAATGATAATTGCGTGATTGTTTTGGTACTGTCTCGGACATAAAGTTTTGCTTAATTGGCTTTTAAAATAAATTCAAGCTTAGCAATTCCGATACTCCGTATACAAGGCTGTCCCATTTTCTACAACAGAATAACTACTTGGAGTAACCATTCAGAACGTTGTCAAAAAATATTTTTCTTGCATCCTCGTCAAGCTAGCTATATAAATGCTTGAATAAATAACTTTTTTAGGACAAATTATGTTACGTAGTGCCACCAATAATCAAGGAAGAAAACCAGAACAACGAGCACCTCATGAGCAACGTACTCATGAAGGCGTACCGACAACTGTTCGGACCCATACCTTACAACGTCTTACTGCAATAGCAGTTGCAAGTTTTGCTGCTGCATTTGCAGTTCCCAATCTTCACGGTGCTCAAACGGGCCAAGCAAACAAGCCCATCACAATTGATAGAGGGTCCATAACCGGTGGTAGCACCGAAACCGCACCAGAACCTGCCAAGGAGAGAGCTGCTCAGAGCCTTGTAGGTTTATTATCTCCAACTGGTCCAGTAGGACCGCTGATCATCGGAGGAGGATATGTGCTCTGGAGACAGTCTGGATCACCTCCTATAGAGTTACCTACTATAGATAATCCCTTTGCCCGTAACAATACTTCAACTCCGCCACCGCCTATGCCACCTAGGTTGAAATACGGTCGCTATGTATTGGCCACTGGGTCGGCCCTGCTGCTAGGAAGAGAAGTGTATGCTTTCCATGCTAACCGTACGCCAGACCGAAACGGTAAACCTGTAAAGGCCGAACCAAAGAATAGGGGCAAAATCGTACTAGTCGCCTACGACCAAGATACTGGAATTAGACGCGACATGCTTTGTGGCAGTTTGACTGCAGTAGCAGGCTTGGGTCTGGCAGTGAATTACAGCTCGTTATTCCCTAGCACGTCATTAAACTGTACGCGTGCATGGGTTGGGCCTCATTCACCAAGCCAGGTTTCCGAAGATCCTCTTTTCGTTCGTAAGAACAAAGTTGTGCGCCCAATTGTTAGCGGTTATCCCCAGCCAACCCCTCAGCTTCGACGTTAACCGATCAATACCCCCCCACCCGATATTTCGATTGATAAATCGGAGAGGGCCTCTTCCGAATGAGCAGCTTAAATTATCGTATGACGGACAAACTTTGAGGACCTGAGAAACGAGGTCTAGTCGATTCAAACAAGAGCCAAGCATGAGCACAGGGACTAGCAGCGAATAATGAGTCCCGTCGGATAAGATCTGTCTATATATGTTTTTGTCACATAAATAAGTGGGTCATCGAAAAATCTAAATGCGGCTGCGATCCCGGAGGCTGGGAAATATCTACCCCTGAGTCCTACGCACTTCATTTTGGTAGGAGCCAGGTTCAGTTCGAGCGATCTTTCTCTCATTACAATCGATCCACGAATACCGTTCTGAATGTCCTGATAGTCATTTATAGATGCCTTCCGAACTGGCGCAGAATAGATTGCCTTACGACTATCTACTGGTTCAAATCGTTGACACGAGAAAACTTCCAGACTCTGAATTTTTGAAAGTGCCTCTGTTGAACCGCGTAGGGTAATGCGACCTGGAATATTCTGTATAAAATTGGGGCCTAATCGTCTTTTTGGCCTCAGGATACGTGGGGGCATGCCGAGAACCTTAATGTGTGTATCAACACCTTTTACTGTGTCTGAGTTGGTTCTAGTATAGTCGCCGATAGGCCTATAGCCGTCTGGGATTGCACAAAGATTGCCCATAGGGTCCGGGGGCTCCTGTCCTCTCTGCGACGAGTCAACAGGCCGCGGAATCGCATCTAGTTTAGCAGGCTGCATTGCTGTTGATAGTAAACCTGCCAGCGTAGTAACAATGCATCTTCGCCAGAGGCTGCGGGAGTCATAATAATGCCCTTCGGTAATACTAGGAAATGTGGGTTGAGAATTAGGATTTATCATTACTGTTACATTTCTCTAAATGAAGAATATTGAACTTTTAGGAAGCAGATCTGCCACAATTGCTGTGGCAATATACTAGACTTTTTTGACCTGGAGACTGTCGAGTTCTACCGGTGTTTCTCGGCCGAACATGTTGACCAAGACTTTGATCTTGCCTTTAGTAGGGTCAATTTCGCTAATGGAGCCGTCGAAGCCCTTAAATGGTCCGTCTGTAATGCTCACAACTTCGCCGACAGAAAAATCTATCTTGTGTTTTGGCTGCTCGAGCCCCATGCGTTTGCTGATTTTCTCCATCTCGTCATCGCTAACCGGGGTAGGGTCGATGCCCGTACCGACAAATCCAGTGACGTTGGGTGTGTTTCGCACAATGTACCATGCATCCTCAGAAAGCTTCATCTGAACCAGTACGTAGCCTTGAAAAATCTTCTTTTCGACGACTTTGCGTTTGCCGTTCTTGATTTCTATCATCTTCTCTTTAGGTACCAGGACGTCAAAGATCTTATCTCCCATATCGAGACTCTCGGCTCGTTGGCGAATACTTTCAGCAACCTTCTCTTCGTAGCCACTATAGGTATGGATGGCGTACCAGTGTTTTTTAGAATCGTATCTTTTTGACATGCTTTTCTCCGTGATTGATTGTGCTAGGACTAAACGACGCAGCGTTACTACGTTCTTTTAACTACAAACTCTTCAAACAATTCGCCAAGTCCCCAGTCAAGCAGGCCTACAATTGCTGCAAAAATAACAGCAAAAATAAAAACTGCCATAGTAAGCTTAACCGTATTTTTACGATCCGGCCAAGTCACAAGCTTTACTTCGGCAAAGGCTTCGCGCACAAACTTAGGCGTCAATCGGCCTTTCTTGCCGAGGAACTTACCGATGCGGTTATCGGGTAGAGGTACGACGTGTATTTCTTTAGTAGCGAGCTTCTTCGTGCTCTTGATGGGCGTCGTTATCTTGCCGGCAGTTGATCGAATGCGCTTAGGTTTGGCGGTTGTATGAGCTTCGCGTTTTTCACGAACAGATTGAGTTTTCTTCGGTGCATTACTGCGTTTCGTACGTTTGTTAACTGTCTTGTCTTCCTCGGCCACGCGTATTTCTCCAATTAAAAAAGCCTACCTATAACTTAAGTAGACTATTTCGTGCTTTCGTCAATAGCTTACCGTAAGTCCGCCGTTTGGTCAATCTTTTGTCGACAAGAAAACAAATACACTGTTTTAAAAAATGATAAAATAAGCGTAAACTCTATGATTGGTAAATAGGTATGAACGAACAGTATCTTTGGTTGGTCATTGCGACTTTTCTGATTTCGCTCGTTATATCGAGTAAGCTACTATGGCCCGCTCGACTTTTGCTGTCTTCGTTGAATGTTGTGTTGATCGGGGTTTCAGTTGGACTTTTGCTCGTTGCTAATGAAGGCTTAATCTTCTCCGTTACACTCGCTATTTTACAATTATTCCACTTGTTTTCGATCTTGCGCCTCGCACATCGACCATCACGCTATATTGAGCTCAGGAAACGACATTTTATTTCATCGCTATGGCTCAGTTGTATGCTGACGGCGTTCATTCTATCGATAGCGATTATCGAAGAATACTCAGTTACGGGTATTCAGTTACTCGGTGCCATAGTTACTCTACAGTTTGTTGTTGCCCTCGTATTTTTGTTCCATACGAGAGATGCAGTGGCTAAATCTCGGTTTCAAAGTGCCAAGAAAATGCTAAGTGACAAAAATCTGCCGACCATAACGGTAGCCATTCCAGCCAGAAATGAAACAGCCGAACTAGAAGATTGCCTTGAGTCTATTCTTGAGTCAGATTACCCAAAAATGGAGATACTCGTTTTAGATGACTGTTCACAGGATACGACCCCGCAGATTATCCGCGACTTTGCCCACAGAGGAGTGCGTTTTATTGAAGGCAAAGCACCTGCTCAATCTTGGCTAGCCAAAAACTATGCCTATCAACAGCTTTTGGATGAGTCCCAGGGGCGATATGTCCTTTTTTGTGGAGTAGATGTCCGGTTCGCCAAAACAGATCTGCGCACAATCTTTTCACGCGTTTTAGCTGAAAAAACACGAGTGTGCTCCATACTGCCTAGCCGACCGAAAGCGTATGATGACGGTTTCATACTGCAACCGCTGCGTTACTATCGTGAGCTGGTATTGCCAAAAATTTTCAGCAGAGTTCCGCCAGTCATAAGTACTGTGTGGCTAGCAGAGCGTAGCTTTCTATCTAAATCAGGCGGTTTTGGTGCTGCTAAAAAAACGATTCGTCCCGAAAGGTTCTTTGCCCGCTTAGGTAGTAGATCGGGCTCATATTCGTTTTTCCTTGCAGGCAGTGGCTTAGGTCTTTATAGCGTTAAAAGCCTCAAGGCACAGTGGAACACGGCCGTCAGGACACGATATCCAGAGTCCGGGAACCAAATAGAGCGTATAATCGTATCTTCTGTGTGGTATGCAGTTTTCTTTTTGTCGCCTGGACTTATCTGTATCGCCTCAGTCATCTATGGATTCCCGGCCTACATACTACTTCTTAGTCTGCTTGCTTCATTAGTTCTGCTATATATCCAAGCCCGTGTTTGTAGGGCTGTATCGGGCTCTATAAGTATGCGTAAAGTTGTTTTGTTCCCTGTAAGTGTAATCCTAGAGATCATCGTCATGATCTATTCTATGTGGGCATATGAATTCTCTGAAGTAGTCTGGAAGGGACGTAACGTCTGTCGACCAGTATTAACGACTATTCCCCGATTGCCAAAAATTAGATAGTCTCTTCGAAAGTCTAGATTTCGCAATAATTTGGTATAAATATAGAGAACGTCGTGCCGTGATTTAGTCCACTGTGAAGACTTATCTCGGCGTGGATTAACCGAGCCAGCTTCATGGTCACGTAAAGGCCCAGTCCGGTTCCGCTACTAGCACGTGTTCGGAAGTCTTCGCTCCTAAAAAACTTATCGAACACTCTTTCTTGATCTGTTTTAGATATCCCGATACCAGTGTCCGATACTTCAAAAAGTACGCCGTCGAGCCTATGTGTGGCACTCAATAAAATGCTGCCCTTTTCGGTATATTTGATTGCATTTGTAATGAAGTTTTGTAGAACTTCTTTTACGTAGAGTTTACTGCTACTGAGTAGTTCGAGCTTGGGGTCAAGTCGAATATTCAGCTTGAGGCCTTTTGCCGCAGCATCAATACTATAAGTAGCGTGAAGTTCTTTGACGAGGTCGTGCGTGTTGATCGGCTCGGGTTCGACTTTCAAGACTCCACGTTCGGCCCGAGAGAGCGTTGCGAGGTCGTTGATCATCCCAGCCAAAAAGACGACTTGTTCATGAGCGATATCGAGTGTTTTTTTGACTTCGGGATTGCCTTCGGTTCTTTCGAACATAAACTGGGCGTTACCAATGTGTCCTTCGGCTATGGCGATTGGCGTGCGGAGTTCGTGACTGACAACACTGATGAATTCATCTCGTTCTTCTTCGAGTGATTTTTCTCTGGTGATATCACGTAGTAAGACGACGAATCCCTTGTTGCCATCTACGCCGAAACCAAGTTTTACGGGAGCAATCGATAAATAGAGGTTGCCGATACTGCCATCGGCGTAAATAATCTTGTGATCTCGGGAGGTAACTTGAGTTGTCGTCGTGATAATCATGTCGGTCAGTGAGATTGGCTGGTTGTTACTATCAACAATTTTGGCCACTGAATCGATCTTTTTTTTCGCGAGATTGATATTCTGGTCAAGGATATTGAGAGCCGCGCCATTATACAGAGCTATCTTGCCATGTTCGTCGGTAGCAATAACGCCGTCCGCCATGCTGTTGATCAATGAAAGCAAGCGTTCTCTTTCTAGCTCTGCAGAAACTAATGAGGCTGCTTGATGCTCGGAAATAAGCGCTTCGACTGTTGGCTTTGGTTTGGTCTTTTTGAGAGGCTTTTTGTTCGGCATATAGTCCTATTATGCCATAAGCATTACGGCTCGCTTGGATTTTCGGTCATTACAATAGCTGTTTGGTATTTTTTTAGCATGGAGCGGTAAAGTTTGTAGCTTGGCTGCAAGCTCGCCATGTGACTCCAGAATTCTTTGCCATGATGCATGTGTTTGGTATGCGTTAATTCGTGGTAGATTACGTAATCTTGCAGAATTTTTGGTACTTGAACCAGGTAGGTATTAAGGATGATGTTTTGATTGCTGTCGCAACTTCCCCACCGGCTGATAAGCGGTTTAACGTACGCCTGATTAAACTTGTGGTCAGATCTTGTGGCTAGTTCTTCGAGCCTCGGCAGAAGAGTTCTTTCGGCCAGGGTGTTCATCGCTAAGAGAATCTTTTTTTCGATGTACTCCTGCTGAGTCTTATTAATTGGGTCGTAGATACCCTTAAGATGAATGATGAGGTTGCTTTGCATCATTGCACTACGACTTCTTGATACGGCACCTTCACGGATCACGAGTTTTACATTGCCTGCGAAATAGCCCCCGTTTATGATCACTGGCTGGTTTTTGGGGAGATTGTCTAAGATCCAGTCACGACGATCTAGTATGAATTTTTCTACATAATCGTGCGGAACACGAGGCGGAACAGAGACGAGGACCTGGCCTTTTGGCGAAATCCGCATGCGGAGTGAACGCATACCACGTTTTTCGGTTACAGCTACAGTGCCGATGCCTGCAAGCTCTAACTCATAATCTGGCATTATCTCAGAGGGATGTTGCGGTTAATAATATCCCCGCGCATCTGTAAGTTAGACTTTGGAACGAGATTCATAAGGCCTGGCTTAACGATATTCTGGGAGGCTTCTTCGACAGTTATAATGTCGAGATCCATGAGTTTTTTGACTACCGCCGAGCGTTGAGTGTTAAATGTATGCTTACCACTGACAACAATGTAGTCTTCCATGTTCGGGTTTTGCATGAACGATAGGATTTCCCGAAAGTCGTCTTCGGTATAGTCGGGGGCGTACTTATCGTCTGCTTTGCGGTGATCACGCTTACGGGTTCGCTCATAACAAGTTTCGGGATCGACCTGTAACCAGACCAGGAGATGAGTTGCGCGGTATTGATGTACGATCTCTCTGACGCGACGACGTTCACTAGACCGTAGAACGCTTGCGTCATACATCACTGACATACCGGATTTTAGGTAATCGCCCAATATAAAGTTCATGACTTTACGTGACGCCTTCTTAGTTGCCGGAGAGATATTTCCTCCGAACAATTCATGAAGAATACGGTCTTCCTGGAGGTGAATAACCCCTAATTCTTCGCTCATTTGACGCGCAAAAGCTGTTTTCCCGGAGCCTGGAAAGCCGTACATCATAACCACGAATGGCTTTTTAGGAGTTATTTTGCCTGACATTCTCATAACTTTATAGCAGATTTCACCCGTAATAAAAAGAGTTATCTCTGAATATGCCATCTCGCAAAACTACGTGGATTTTGCTACTATTGTTTTGTTGTCTAAAGGGGCATAGTACAACGGTAAGTATAAAGGTCTCCAACCCGTACCTTGCAAGGTACGGGCGATTCCACGATAATCTATACCGATGTGGTACGTATACCTATTAGAGTCTCGGGATAAAACTTGGCATTACTATGGTTTTACGAAGGATTTAAAAAATAGGATTCTGCAACATAGTTCAGGATTAGTCTCGTCGACCAAACCATACTTGCCATTAAAATTACGCTATTACGAAGCATACGACAATGAGGCGCAGGCTCGTAAACGTGAAAATACTTTAAAAAGAAGTCGTTCAGCAACTAAAGCATTGCTTTCAAGAATTGACCAGCCATAGGGGCATAGTACAACGGTTAGTATAAAGGTCTCCAAAACCTTAGATCGTGGTTCGATTCCACGTGCCCCTGCCATATAGAACGGCTACGTTCGAGTAGTGTTAGACGACCCTTGTTATGAGGGTCTTTTTTTACGGTTTGGTTAGTCATTTCTGGCCTCCTAAAATTTGGTGAAATTCAGTTACATTTTTTGCAATTATCTTCGCGAATTTTGTGTGCTTAACAGATAAAATCCCTTATTTGTAAAAATAATTCGCAATAAAGTTTGGAAAATATCAAACACTTCTGTTCAGAAGTGACATTCTCGCAAACTCTATGGATGTGTGCTGACCAAAAACCTCAGGCTCGATCTCTTCGATTAGATAACTCGGGAGAACCAGCCAAGCTGGTTCACCTCGCCACAAGCTTACCTAGAATTACGCTATGTTCCGGAGTAGTAAACTGAACCCATTACGAAGTGAATGACAATGCTGGTGGTAGATGGTATATTAATTCGCATTGATTAAATAGGCATGATGTTAGGCTGATTCTGAAGCATAGATTTAGTTTTTTTTGATCAAGAATCAATGTCGTTGAAAGGAATGATATGAAACAACCTGAATTCATTTTTGGAAATAGATGCCCTCTCGCTGCTACTGGGTTTGTTTTATCTTCGCTCATTATGGTTGGAACACCGACAGATGCTGTTGCTCAGCAAGTCTGGAAAATCAATAGGCATGATCCGTATGCTTTTCCTGGTGCTGTACATTTGAAAAACAATACCCCAATTGCTTTTAAGGATAATACAGGGCGAGAACTAGAAATTAAATGTCGGCTTTCTGGTATGCTGCCGTCTATCGAGCCATTTCCTTTAGTTCCCCTGCAAGGCTGGCCAGCTGGCCTATCTTTTTACACGAGGAGTGGCACAAGCCATTGTACTGGCCAAGGTCTTGAGAGAGTAGAGGAGGTAACTCTTATCGACCGGATCGGTACAAGGAATAACCCAAACGCAAGACAAGATTTTGTAGTAACGCCCGAAACACTCATCACCTCACGCTTCTCGCCTAAATCGTACGTATACATGGAACGACGGAGAGATTACAATGCCAGGCTATTGCGACGTGGTTTTGGCGATAAAATATCGATGGCCATGCCTATTGCTCAGACCAATTGGATACATTGCGTAAGGCCTGATCGATCAGCTGAAAGCGATCTAGTATCGCGACCGTTCAAAGGTACTTACACGTACATGTTTGATATGATGCCGGGTGTTGTCCCTCAGCGAGTTATACTCCCTATGCCAAAGGCTGCCTCATTACGTCTAGTTTGCAATGTAGATCATGCAAAAACCAATAACAATCGGAGAGGCTACAGCGGTAATTGGCCCGTTTTTAAGTATGACTAACTACTCAAAAAATTTGGTCTAGCTGGCAAATTGCTTCATATCTTATTGAGGCAGTTAATCGGATTTTATGCGTAAATTCTTCGTCTATTTGAGAAGGGCGGTGTATTATTGTCTATTTTATCCGGACCAGTACCAAGACGTGACCCCACTTAAGCTACTGGTTTAAATCCAGAATATATTCCAACGTAAAATCCAGTACTGTGAATGACCTCGGGGCCTATTGATAGAAATACTCTGCGCTCTTCACGCAGCTGTTCTATATATCAATTTGAAATAAACTGGACTATATAGACAATCTACTTCAGCTCAATTAGGATTTCATTGTATTCGGTAAACTCGAGCATAATATCTTTTAGTCATCTTTTGAGCATCACGCAGTACGGACAAGTTGCGGAGCTGTACGCAGCTATCTTCATAGTAACCCCCCTCTACCCTTTCGATAATTTTCCGCCGATTTTTTGAACGTCGCTGAGTCCGCCCAAATCAACTACGTTAGTAAAGCCCGCTTGCTTGAGTAGATCAGCTGCTTCCGCGGAACGGTTGCCACTACGGCAGAAAATATATAGCTTTGCGTCTTTTGGCGTGTCGGGAAGCTTACCGGCCTGTTCGTTATCGTCAGACTAATAATTCTTCCGGGACACGGACATCGTACGTCAATAAGGAACCTGCATTTTACTAAGAAATCTAATCATCGACTCGACTTGTACAGTTGTACACAACATCGTTGTGAAATGAAGTAAACTGTTGTAAAGCAATAGCTTAATTGTCATTTTCAGAATATAGTATCAGTAGTAACGCTTAAGAGACGAAAGCGTATGGGGAAATGGCAGGTAAGCACCAGATATTTGTTGATGAATCTGGGCGTCGTAAAAAGATTATTAATCTGGCGCTCTTATTATTTATTGCCTTCACTCTTTCGTCTGCCGTTCTGATAACGTATTCGGTTAATAAGTTGAACCGGATCAGCAATATTGCCCGCAATGACACCATCGTGGCCCATGCAGACATGCCTATGGCTATGCTATATAACGACAACCACGAAAGGGCCTATTCAATTGCAAGTGCACAGATATCAAAAGTAAAGACTGTTATGGTTCCTCGGTACATTTTGAACTCAAATGGATACGAGTCACCAGAATATTACATTTCACTGAATGACGATATTGAGTTTTTAAGCGAAAATAAAGTTGTTTCATATAACAAATACTTCATCCTAAGCAGTAAACGATACACTGATCTCCCTCTCGAGAGGAAATCTAAGCCCGAGATTGACTCACGTCTACATCAGTTGATCGACTCAACGACTCTCGAAAACATAATTAATGACATTCGTGCAGCACACGGGCACGGACTTGCAATTGAGCTTGATTCTCGTATGGTGACCTCTCCTGATGATATCTCCAAGCTCTCTGCGTGGGTTGTATCGACAAAAAACAAACTCGATGCCCATCAGTTGTCTTTTGGACTGATGCTAAAGTCTGGCGACCATAACGATATTATCTTGGGAGAAGCCAATCAATTCGATGTCGTATACATCTCGCAAAACTACGACGCATCTTCGCGCGGCTCCTACCAAACGTTAGCGAAAAAACTGTATACAATACCCGGCCAGATCATCCTCGAGCTACCTACAGTCAGCAGTCGCCTTGATTTTGCAGACCCCAATCAATATAACAGAAGTGTTGAATATTCTTCTGTACAAGATTCGCTGATAGATAGAAATATTTCCGAGCGAAGCGATGGCCCGATTAAGCTAGATACGGCGACTTCTCGTCACGTCATATACGACGCTGTTAGTGGCTATAATTTCATGCGGTTATCCGAAGCCGAAAAGTCTGCTCATAATGCGGTTAGTCGGCTGCAATATGCCGTAGCTAACCCGGGCTTCGAGGAGTATAGCATTTGGAATGTCTTGTCTGGATACTTTGACGCAACTAAAGTAGATCACGTCTTAACAAAACAAGTTACCGGCTCGCAAAAAGTCACCAAGCAAGGAGCTGGACAAGTCTTTAAAGTCGAAAATACCGGAACCCCCGGAACGCGGACTCTCGCCTATAACTCCGACAAGCTGGTTATTTCTAGCCAGCTTCAATCAAACGGCATTGATCCCGTTGTTGTAGCTTCTGGCAAAAAACAAAATAAAATTGCACTCACTTTTGATGATGGCCCTCACCCCGTTACAACCCGTAAAGTACTCGACATCCTCGATAGCAATGGGGTTAAAGGCACTTTCTTTGCTCTTGGAGAAAAAGTCCGCGCCAGTCCAAGCACAGCCCGCGAGATTGTTACTCGTGGGCATGAGTTAGAAAACCATTCCTTTTCTCACCCAATATTCAGCAAAATTGACGCTAAAAGTCAGGCCAACCAAATTGAAGCGACAAATAAAATCATCAAGGATGTGACTGGTGAAACACCAAAATACTTCCGGAAACCCTATAGCGATAATGGGCCGATCAACACCTCCAACGAGATAGAGTACCTGGCGATGCTACAACAATTCGGACTGCTTTCTAGCGAGTACGATATCGACTCCAAAGACTGGGAACTCGGCAGTGCTGATGAAGTTGTACAAAAAGTAATTCGCGATATAGAAGCCTCCAACGGATCGTATTCTCAAATACTCTTCCATGACATACACTCACGTCCAGAAATAACTTTCGAAGCCCTTCCCCGAGTTATCCAGTACTTAAAATCCAAAAATATCGAGATCGTTAGAGTCGATCAACTCACCGAATCCGAACCTCAAGTTGCCGGCGTAACGACGACTTACCGTGCTTTAACGCTTCGCGACGGCTGGGCCAGGGCTGTTATATATGTGAACTTAGTGATCCTCGGGTTTGCCATATTGAAATATGCCTGGATGTTATTTGGGACGCTGGCATATCATTTATTTCGGCGTATCCAGCTTTCTCGGACGAAACGTTATCGACCGTCAAGGCGTTTACCAACGGTAGCGGTTATTATCGCTTGCTACAACGAAGAGGCCGTAATCGGCAAGACCATCGAGGCGCTTTTTAATAACACATACAAAAAGTTTAAGATCGTGGTCATCAACGATGGTTCGAAAGATAATACTCTCAAAATTCTGAAGGCCTACGCTCGAAAAGATAAACGACTTTCAGTGATCGATATTCCGAACGGCGGCAAGGCGAACGCCCTCAGCCTCGCCATAAGAAAAACGCGTAACCGCTGGCTGATTTTCTGTGATGCCGATACTGTTTTTGCCCCCGACGCTCTGGAACGCTTCGCCAAAGAAGCAGTCAAAGATCCGATGATAGGAGCTATCGCGGGCAATATCAAAGTTGGTAATGACCATAATTTGCTTACTCGATCCCAGTTTATCGAATACAGTATGTCGCACATGTTCATAAAGACTGCTCAGGACTTGATAAATAGTATCATTGTCGTACCTGGAGCGCTTGGGCTATGGAGGCGTGATGTGTTAATGAAAATTGGAGGCTTTACCAACGACACGTTAGCAGAAGACGCTGACGCCACGATGAAGGTAATAGCAGCCGGTTACCGCGTCAAGTATATCTCTAACATTGGCGCACGGACCGAGGCTCCCGAAAAAGTATCACAGCTCATGACACAGCGCACACGCTGGCAGCTCGGGAATATGCAGGCATTATTTAAACATAGTCGAGGCCTGTTCAATTACCGTTACAAGCTACTCGGATATGTCGGTTTGCCAATGTTTTATATCGAGCTAGTAGGTGCGATCTTCTTCCCTGTTCTTTTGGTATTCTCGTTGACTATTTTGGCCTACTTTATCCTTGGAATGACCCTTCCGGTCCCTGCTGAACTGGAGTTCATAACGAACCCAGGTTTTGTCGCAGTCTCTAGCAGCATTATAATCCTGGAAATTGCAACCACGATCTTTGCCATCTTCAGGGATGCTCAATCTCGTAAATCAGCAATGAAACTTGTGCTGATTTTGCCGTTTTACATTATTATCTACAAAACAATACTCAGCTATGCAACCCTCGTGTCGTTTCTGCGGGCACTACGAGGAACTATGCACGGCTGGGGTACGTTAAAGCGGACGGCCTCAGTGCAATGACCGCTCATTCTCTCCGTAAATGGTATGATGGTTGGATGTCGGTGAAAATCCTTGGGCTAATTGTAGGGTTTGTTTGTTTGATCACTGGGTATTTTTTGCTATCCGAAACACAGGCCATCAATGTAACTACCGAGCCTACTTTAGTCGGAACTACGTATTATGGCGGCAACTGGGATGAATCAAAAAAAGCCTGGATAATCGACAATAAAGATCAATGCGACAGAGTACGGGGTGGTGAATTTAGCGCACAATCATTATCGGGGGAACTTTCGCCCACCTGCAGCGACGACAATGGCGAAGGTTTTGTCGAAGGAACTAAGTTACACAACCGAGTTAGTTTTGCTGAGTTAAGTACCGACCCATCGGCAAAAGATTTTTCTGCACTCGGTGATTTACCACTGGGTGCAAAAATAGAGATTAGCTATCGAGGAAAATGTTTAGTTGCTGAAAAACTCGATGTTGGCCAAGGAGGCGGTCCAGTGAATGGCTACCAGCGCTCACTCGATTTATGGTGGCAAACAGCACGGTCGCTCGATTTCAAAAATGGCTTTGACGTGATGTCTATTCGTCGAGTGCCCGATAATTCACCACTCACAGAACTTGGCAAGAGTTACCCATGCATACAAAACACCACGTCACTCGAACAGGGCCAAAGCACTCCTACGGAACCGAACTCACCACAGACCACGGTAAACAATTCATCTAGCGATTCAACGCCAAATGTCACAGACAATTCCAGAAAGAATACGCTACTAGGTGTACTTGCGGTCGGGATGATTCTTTTTTCCGTATTGGCACTTCTTGGGTTTCTTCGACATATAAAAAAATAAACTCCTGTGGCTTCCTCGCTATGCGAGGTAGAGCTTCTAGGAGTTTATTATTTTGTATTGATTTAGAAATTAAGCTTTTTTCTTGTCGACTTTGTCCAGCTTGAGACCCATGACAACGTAGTAGATCAAAGCAGAAACAGCCAAAAGAGTGATCATGGCGGACAGAACTGCACCCCACATGATAGTCATTGAGCGGTCACCAGCGGTAAGCGTAAATGCTGCAGCTGATAGTCCTTCTGTGTCTCCGATAATGAATCCGACGAGTGGATCGATTAAACCTTTAACAATTGTTTCGACTGTGGCACCAACTTGAGTACCAATTGCCAAACCGACCGCAAGGCCAACCACGCCGTGATCGCGCACAAAATCCATGAACCCTTTAAGTTGCTTGTTCATTCAACTACTCCTTTCACGAGTAACACCCTTTATATGTCGTATTATATACCACGTGTCAAGGAAACCAAATATTGCTGGATATGAGGTTTTAGCTTTTTTGCAGTGAAACAATGATTTTTTCGCCATCGGCAGATAGGTCAGCAACATAGTCGTAATCAGCTTGCGTCATGTTTGAAGCCAGCGTTTCGTTCATGATTTCATCTTTATGAGCAGCTATCGCTTGTTTCAGCTCTGCGGACTCTGTTTTAAGGCTCAGATCAATCCGGTCGTCAACTTGGAGTCCTGCTTCTTTGCGAGCGTTCTGAACCAGGCGAATAACCTCTCGCGATTTCCCTTCTAGGATTAATTCTTTGGTAAGTGTTTTATCTATCTGGCACGTAAAGTCGGTGTCTTCCGGTTTGGAATGCTTAACTTCTTTTACATTTACTTCTTCGAGGATAATCTGCTCCAACTCGTCAGAAAGTTTTGCCCCCGTGTACGACAAGCTTTGGAGAGGCTGGCGCACCTTGATCGATTCTTCGGTTTCTGACTTCAACATTCTGAGGCCAAGTCCTGTCTCGATGACTTTTCGTGTTTTGGCCATTGAATCCAATATCTCTTGGTCTACCTGATTGTCAGTAGGCCAATCAAGCAAATGTACGCTTTCTCCGCCAGTTAGTTTTTGGTAGAGTTCTTCAGCAAGAAACGGCGTAAACGGTGCCATGACAATTGCAAGCTTCACTAGAATATAGTGCAGGGTCTTGTAGGCATCGTTCTTGTCATGATCGTCCTCTGACTTCCAGAAACGACGTCGACTACGACGTACATACCAATTCGACGCATCATCTATAACTTCCAATATAGGCTTGGTAGCGTCAGATATCTGGTAGCTGTCCATACACTCCTTCACTTCGACAGCTAGTTGGTGAACGCGAGATACGACCCATCTGTCTAGTGGGTTAGTAACTTCTGCGAGGATATTTTCTGGAGATTTAGTCCACTCCCAGTCATCTACCTCTGCATACATCGTAAAGAAGTCGTACATGTTCCAGACCATAGACAGCTTCCTGGCGACATTGACCACATCTTTATCGCTAAGGGCAAAGTTTTCGCCACTGGTTAATGGAGAGGAGAGCATAAGGAATCTGAAAGAATCGGCCGACACCTTGTCCATCAGTTCTATCGGAGGTGTGTAGTTTTTGAGTTTTTTACTCAGTTTTTTGCCATCAGAGGCATTTATGTGTCCTGTGCTAATGACGTTCTTAAATGGCGCCTGACCAAAAAGGCCAACGTTAACCGCCATTAATGAATAAAACCAACCCCTCGTTTGGTCGATGGCTTCGGTGATGAAATCTGCCGGAAAACTCCGTTCAAATACTTCTACGTTCTCAAATGGGTAGTGGAATTGGGCAAAAGGCATACTGCCGCTTTCGAACCAGCAGTCCAGCACTTTACCGATATGGCGAAGGGTTGTCCCATCGTGTTCGAACTCGACATCCATAACGTTTGGTAGATGGTAATCATCCAGAGTAAGACCGGTCAGTTCTTTGAATTCTTCGAAGGATCCGATGACTTTCACCACTTCGGTGCCGTCATTGCGCACGCCTCGCCATACAGGAATTGGTGTCGCCCAATATCTATCACGACTAAGATTCCAGTCGGGGGCTGATTCTAGGATGTTATTGAACCTACCATTTTTAAGATGTTCCGGTATCCAGGATGTGGTTTGGTTTTGATCGAGCATTTGCTGCTTTTGTCCGGTGATATCCATAAACCAACTCGGGTGCGCGCGATACATCAGTTTTTCACCACAACGGTGACAGTGAGGATATTCATGTCTGATATATTCGACCTTAAGTGCTTTGCCTTCTTCTACCAAATTTTTGGCAATTTCTTTGTTTACTTCCCAAATATTGGCATCCTGCCAGCGACCTTCTGTGTAGTGGCCGTTCTCATCGACTATTGAAATAACGGGGATTCCCTCTTTTTTGCAGAGTTCATAGTCTTCTTCACCGTAAGCTGGTGCCTCGTGAACGATACCGGTTCCATCAGAAGATGTTACAAAGTCAGCAGCCAAGATCCGGTGAGCCTGTGGCCCTCTGTTCTCAAAAAGCGGATGGTACTTTTTACCAACCAGCTCGCTACCTTTGACGTTTTTTATTACCTCAAAAACCAGTGGTTGTTTTTTCTCGTCTACCATTACTCGCTCTATCGTCTCAGTAGCGATATAGAATTTCTTATCCCCGTAGGCAAGTAGAGTGTATTCCAGTTCTGGATGTACCGCTACTGCAACATTGGCAGGCAATGTCCACGGCGTCGTCGTCCATGCTAGAACAAGTTCGTCGCTGTCTTCGAGTGCAAAATACACATAGACACTTGGGTCGGTGTCCATTTGATAGCTATTTTCCATAGCCACTTCAGATTTACTGATAGGAGTAGCGTCTTTGGTGCAGTAAATTAAGATTTTTTCACCCTCGTAGATTTTGCCGTCTTCATACAGTTTTTTGAATGCCCACCAAACAGATTCCATATAGTCGTTGTCCATGGTTTGGTAGGCACCTCTGAACTCAACCCATCGGCCGAGGCGCTCAACGGTATCTTCCCACTCTGTCCCCGTCTTAACCATTGCCGAACGACATTCACGAACGTAGTCTTCGATGCTGATTTTTGTGCCGATTTCTTTTTTGTTCTTAATACCTAATTTGCCTTCTACAAATACCTCTGCCGGCAGACCATGACAATCCCAGCCCCAGCGACGTTCAACACGCTTGCCTTGCATTGTTTGGTAGCGTGCCACGCTGTCTTTAACTGTTGAAATGAGAAGATGTCCATGATGAGGAGTTCCAGTCAAGAACGGCGGACCATCATAAAACACAAAAGAGTTGTCAATTGGCCGGTTTTCGATAGATTTTTCGAATGTTTTATTGGCCTTCCACTGATTTACAAGATCTTTTTCGTACTCATTGGCCCTGCGGCGTGTTCCATGCTTATATTTCATATTTTCTCCAATAAAAAATCACCTGTTTTGACCACTGGAATCCACCTTTGCTCTTTCTGAGCTACGGCGGACGGTACCATCCAGTTTTCAAAAAAGATGATCTTTTTTGACACTCTATTCTAGACTTTTTACGGTGTCTGTCCGGCAAGTTCTACTTAACTTTTTGGTTGTTCTTCTTGCTACATTCGTGGTTGATTGCCACTCATCTAAAATTTGTATAATTTCAGAATGTATTTGCTAATATTATACCACATTCTGTCCAGTGTGATTTACGGCACTAACAGTCAAGCAATTACAGATTAAAGTGGTTGCTGTTCATCTAGTAAACGCTTATACTTTAAGCAGATAGATTAGCTAGCAACGTAAGAGGCAAAATTAACGCATTATGAGGGTATTGATGCTTGGGTGGGAATTGCCGCCACATAACAGTGGTGGCTTAGGTGTCGCCTGCCTTCAGCTCTCTAAATCATTGTCTAAACTTGGCGCTAAGATCGATTTTGTTGTCCCCTACGTCGGCAACGAGCAGTTCGATTTCATGAATGTGATTTACGCAAAATTAGCTCACCCTGCCGTGATTTCTGGAGTTTATGATTCGGCAACATTTTACGAAGGATCGTCAACACTCGGTAAAGATATTTACTCTGTCGAGGCAAACTACCAAAAAGCAATTGAAAAAATCGTTATTGAAACTGATTTCGATATAATCCATGCCCATGACTGGTTAACATTCCGCGCGGCACTGCGTGCCAGAGAGCTTTCAGGTAAGCCACTTATTCTACATGTACATTCGATTGAATCTGATAGAGCTGGCGGCAAGCACGGGAATCCACTAGTGCATGAAATCGAGAGGATGGGTCTGTCGATTGCCGATCGTATCGTGGCTGTTAGTGAGCTCACCAAACAAAAGATTGTTCATGAATACGGCATTCCTGCCGACAAAATCGTCGTGGCTCACAATAGTCTCGATCTCGATTTTATGGAAGATCTACAGGGCGATAACGAATATCGGCTGCTGTCGAAACTTAAACAAGAAGGCTACCGCGTCGTTACAAATATCGGTAGACTGACAATCCAAAAAGGTCTTGGTGGCTTCCTGCGGGCTGCTCAATTAGTCGTTGAAAAACAGCCAAAGACCATTTTTTTGATTATCGGCTCTGGTGATCAAAAAAGAGAGCTCATCGAACTGGCAGCTAGCTTGGGGATTGCCAGGAATGTTATTTTTGTAGATTTCCAGCGCGGCAAACGCTGGCGTGACGCTTTTGCTATTAGCGACTTATTCGTTATGCCCTCTATTTCAGAACCTTTCGGGCTGACGCCACTAGAAGCTGCCTACTACGATACGCCGTCCTTAATATCCCGCCAATCTGGAATTGCTGAAGTTTTGCAAAGCTGTCTAAAGGTAGATTTCTGGGATATTCACAAGATGGCTGATCAAATTATCTCTTTTGTCAGTTATGACGGATTACAAAGCTCACTAAAATACGACTTAAACCGTGAACTCAGTAAATTGAGCTGGGATAAGACCGCAAAAACTCTCCTTTCAACATATAAGGAGCACCATCAGGCGGTAGCGATATGAGCCAAAAATCAATCGTTTTATACCTCCATGTGCATCAGCCCTTTAGGGTCAGACACTACTCTGTCTTCGATAGCGGACTGAGGAGCGACTACTTTGACGCCGAATACCACGACCGCACCAGCAACGAAAGAATCATGCATAAAGTCGCCGAAAAGTCGTATCTGGCAACCAACGCCCGGTTACTAGATCTTCTTCATAAACACCCTGGCTTCAAAATCAGCTTGTCGATTACCGGTACGGCCATAGAGCAAATGAAACGCTGGAGTCCAGAGAGCCTCCGTTCCTTTCAAATGCTTGCTCAAACAGGACGAGTTGAAATCGTCGGTGAAACGTATCACCACTCCTTAGCCTTTTTCTACGACCGAGATGAGTTTATTGCCCAAGTAGACCAACATAAAAATCTCATTCAGGACACCTTCGGCCAAACTCCGACAGCCTTCCGAAACACCGAGCTTGCCTATAACAACGACCTCGCTTGGTGGGCTAACGAAGCAGGCTACAAAGTAATCTTGGCCGAGGGCTGGGATCCAATCTTGGACTGGAGGAGCCCGAATTTCGTTTATCAGCCATCCTATATCGACGGGAATCTGAAGCTTCTACTCAAAAACTACAAGCTCAGTGACGATATCGCCTTTCGATTCGGCGATCAGTCATGGGCCGAGTGGCCATTGACCGCCGATAAATTCTCGCATTGGCTCAGTGAGTCAGGAGATGCTACCAACTTCAATCTATTTATGGATTACGAGACCTTCGGTGAGCACCAATGGCACGAATCCGGGATTTTCGACTTCTTGACTCATCTCCCTGAAATCTGGCTAACAAATCCAGAGCATGATTTCAAGACTGTGTCCGAAACAGCCGATTCGTACCCAACGGTTGATCGTGTTGATATGCCTAACGTCGTTACGTGGGCAGATACCGAGCGTGATCTATCTGCCTGGGTCGGAAATAGCATGCAACAACAAGCACTGGATGCCATATATTCGATCAAAGATGCTGTATTGAACTCGGGAAACCAAACACTCATTGACGATTGGCGTAAACTCCAGACGTCTGACCATTTTTATTATATGTGTACCAAGTGGTTTAACGACGGCGATATCCATGCCTATTTCAGTCCTTACGATAACCCGTATGACGCCTTTATTGCCTTTATGAACGCCTGGCAGGACATGAGATTAAGGTCTGGGGATTTCAGGTAGTCATGGGACGCGCTGTCATTTTGGGCAATGGCAAGCTAACGGTAGGCTTGAACGAAATTGGGATGGTCCATGACTTCTATTATCCTTACGTTGGACAAGAAAATTTGACGACCGCTCGGAGTATGCACCACCGAATCGGCGTTTCGGTCAATGATGTATTTTCTTGGGTAGATAGCAACGACTGGGGCTGCCAAGTCGATCTGTCGGACGGAGCTTTAGTGGCAACCACTTCAATGGTGAACCCTCATCTCGAAGTAGAATTAGCCTCGACCGACTTTGTCGACTATGAGTACAACGCCTTTTGCCGAAAGATAAAAATCACCAATAATTCCAAGCAGAAGCAATCTATTCGCCTGTTTATGCACCAAGTGTTCGAAATCTCTAATCATGGTCGAGCCGATACAGCGCTTTACGTACCGGGCCATAATTACATCTTGGATTATAAAGGCCGATGCAGCTTACTCATCAGTGGAAGTAATCTACAGGACAATCAATCATTCGATCAATTTGCCGTTGGAAATTATGGCCTTGAAGGCAAAAGTGGCACCTATGCCGATGCCGAAGACGGAGAATTATCGGGTAATAGCGTCGAGCACGGTGGCGTTGACTCTGTTATTCGATTTTCTGTCGATCTAGAGCCGGGTAAATCCGAGTCAATTGACTATTGGGTCATCGCCGCCGACTCGCAATACGAATGTGAAAAAATTAACGAGACTCTAAAACAAGGCTTATTCACGCGGATAAACATGAATCTGCTATATTGGAATAATTGGTTCATGCAGAGTAAATCACTCGACAACATCCCTTCTGAGCGCCAAAAGTTGATCAAAAAATCATTACTCGTCATCAAGGCTCATTGTGACGCGCGCGGAGGAATCATAGCCTCCTGCGATTCTTCGATATACAACTATGGCAGGGACTACTACTCCTACGTTTGGCCGAGGGATGGATCTTTGGCTATCTGGCCCCTGATTCGGATGGGATTTTATGAAGAGGCTAAAAGTTTCTTTAACTTCTGCCGAGATATCATCACAATCGAGGGTTTTCTGATGCACAAGTATCAGCCCGACCGAACCGTCGGTAGTACTTGGCATCCCTTGCTTCGGAATAGTGTTGAGGAGTTACCTATTCAAGAGGACGAAACAGCAATCACTATCTTTATGCTCGGTGAATATCTCCGCTACTCTGGTGATGAAGATTTCGTAAGGCAAATGTTTAACGGTTACGTTGTACCCGCAGCAAATTTCCTGTCGACCTTCATGGACGAACAAACAGGCCTGCCGCATGCCAGCTACGATTTATGGGAAGAACGATTTTTAACCAGCACTTATACGACTGCCTGTACATACGCTGGCCTACTTACGGCTGCAGAGCTCGCTCAGACATTAGGCAAATCCGAGCTGTCCGCCGGTTGGTTGAAGTCCGCCGAAACCATCAAAAACTCACGAGCCGCCTTTACAAATCCAGAGAACGGAACACTACGTAAAGGATTGTTGCTCGATACACGCACTGGTGATTTGTCGTACGACAACACCCTCGATTGCTCCAGCTTCTGGGGAGGTATGATATTTGGGTATTACGAACCCGAAGAACACACACTCCTGCAGTCGACTGTCGACACAATGATACAGACTATCAGCCTTGAGAGAGTTGAGCATACGGGAATCGTACGCTATATCGGAGACTACTACTTCAAACCTGATGACGAGCAGTACGGCAACCCTTGGATCGTGACTACAATGTGGTTGGCTCAATATTACATCCGCTCATCGAACAAATACCAAGCCGAGAAATTGATTCAAATTGCCGAGGCAGCCGCCCTACCAAGCGGGATAATGCCAGAACAAATGTCATCAAAAGATCGTTCACCGATTTCAGTCACGCCCCTTGTCTGGAGTCACGCCGAATACATTAATACGGTACTAGACTTCTATACGAAATTTAAAGATTAAAAAACTCTCGCCAAGACTAAGCTTACGAGAGTGATTTCAAATACGAATTAACTATTTCTTGCGTGGTTTGACTTCGTTGCGACCCAAGTTTTTCTTGGTCTCAACGTACAGTACATGCTTGCGAGCAATAGGGTCATACTTCCGAAGCTGTAATTTGTCCGGAGTATTCATCGTGTTCTTGGTGGTGTAGTAAGTTCGATGTCCTGTCTCTTCCGAAACTAGTCCTACCAACTTACGTTTGTCGTTCTTTTTTCCCATATGGTTGTAAATTATATCAAATTTTTTAACAGATGTAAATGGAGCCATCTTCGGGATTTGAACCCGAGACCCCTTCCTTACCATGGAAGTGCTCTACCCCTGAGCTAAGATGGCACAATCTAGAAGAAAATTATAGCAAAAATGGAGGTCATAACCTAGTATTATTGTTTAGAAGAAATGAAAAATACTTTACCTTGCCCCACTCCGGTCAATTTGATACAATACTGACCGAAGTTACGCCACCTTAGCTCAGTTGGTTAGAGCATCTGTTTTGTAAACAGAGGGTCGTCGGTTCGAGTCCGACAGGTGGCTCCATTAGTTCATTTATCATTTTTCTTTTACATACTTCATTTATTGCTACTCCTATTTTGGCGTAATGAATGCTAATTGATAATTGAAATCTATAAATTACATACCATGCAGGGATAGTGAAGCGGTCAAACACGGCTGACTGTAAATCAGCTCCCATCGGGTT
This sequence comes from Candidatus Saccharimonadota bacterium, assembly GCA_022842995.1. Classification (GTDB taxonomy): domain Bacteria; phylum Patescibacteriota; class Saccharimonadia; order Saccharimonadales; family 2-12-FULL-41-12; genus JALHOM01. The sequence continues at coordinate 23,233 of JALHOM010000006.1, read as the reverse complement.
CGGGGGTTCAAATCCCTCTCCCTGCACCAAATCGAGAAAGTCTACCAAGTCTGGTAGTCTTTTTTGATTTTGTGGAGGCGAAGAGTGGATTTGAACGGGTTAGTCCTGTGGACTAACCCCGCCCTTGGTTTTTGAACTGTGTTCAAAAATTGCCTTAAGCAAATGTAAATTTCATTTGCGAGGCAAGGTCAAATCCCTCTCCCTGCACCAAGTCGATACAAAATAGCCTATAATTCTTTACGGCGTCCTTTTTGTTATACTTAACCCATGAATACAGTAGCACTTACCATACTAAAGAATGGTAGTAAGTACTGCTTCCAGCATCGAGATAATAAGCCTGGAATTGCGTCTCCTGGATTATTCGCAGGCTTTGGTGGTGCTATCGAGTCCGACGAAACGCCGCTTCAAGCCGCGAAACGTGAACTTTCAGAGGAAACTTCGTTAGATGTTGATAAGATGAAATTTAAGGAATTAGGCAGGCTAGACCTTTCTCGTGAAGGTTTAGGTATTCGTTACGTATTTGTAGCCGACATCATCGAGTTGGATTTTGAAGTTTACGAAGGGCAAGGAAAAGTACAGCTTTCAATAGATGAAATTGCAAGTTTAGGACCCGATAAGTTTGCCCCGTCAACATGGGCAGCGATCAAACTTTTAATATGAGTATTCTGCCCTTGTTGATAACCCTGCACCAAATGAATTTACCCTCGCAAGGGGATTTAATTATTGATATGATAAATCTGTAAGTGAAGCGTAGTTAGATCTACGCCATGAACATAGTTCATATGAAAGCTTATGGGTAATCGTAACTCGAGCCATAAGATGTTAGCATGATGGGTGTGGTATGTCGGGTGATCCGCGCTGTCAAGTCCCATCCACTTACATATATAAACAGGCAATTAATCGTATATATACGATTAATTTTGAAAAACCGGATGAATACAACTCAAGAAATTACCGCCTGCGCCTTTATTTGGCACGAATTCGAGGGAACAAAAAAGGTATTTATTGCTAAACGAGCCGACACTAAAAAGTTTTTACCCGGCGTCTATGAGCTACCTGGAGGTCATATTGAGTTTGGAGAGAACATTATCGCTGGCCTTAAAAGAGAAATCCTTGAAGAGTTTGGCGCCAATATTGAAGTCCAGCAACCATTTTATGTTTTTGATTACGTTAACGACGACAACACAGTCCACACCGTCGAAATCATTTACTACGCAACACTCGTCAGCTCACCAGAAGATATCAAGCTTAATCCCAGTGATCATTCCGCAAGTTCCTGGATTAGTCAGTCAAAAGTAAGTCAATTCATAACTATGGGTAGAAATGCCAATGACCCAGAATATCTCGCACTGCTTGCCGGCTTCAACGACCTATAAAACAACCGCTCTTTAAAAAATAAAATTCAATAGACAAGACGATATCCTGCGTCTTCCCTCTTTACCTTAATTTTATACCTCGGCCCAATAAAGTATAGTGAGTTGTGGCATTCAGATAAGTATTGCAATATTTGTTATTTTAGTGCATATTACTGATCAAGTATCTTCAAATCCTGAAATAATCAATAAGGAAAGCATGTGAGTGATAGAGCAGAATTCAAAGATAGTCTAGAATTTCTTAATCATCAGTGGGAAATAATACGTGACGCAATTCCTGAAGATGAGCGACCATTATCCAAAAGAAGTAATTGGTATTGGGGGCCACAGGATGTTATCCGTTCTATGGTGGACGCACTCGATTATATAGATTCTGAAATAGGCTGCGTAGTTCGTCAGCATTACACTGAACTAGGTTTAAATAATACAGATATCCGACGAGATACCGCTATTGAGTTTGAGGAAAGAACAAAATTGATCGTATTGAGTTCAGCCCCTCATACTGTTGAAGGACTTGCTTCACGGACTGATGTGATCTCAAATATCTTACAAGCCATTAGACTAGGTAGCACAACAGTAATTGAACCATTCAAGACAAAGCTTTATATATATGGGGAGCAAACATATATTCCCAACATTAAAGACCCGATTTTTGCAGGATTTTACGGATCTTCGATTCATAATTCTACAGTTGGAATTAAACAAGGTTCACCTGACTATTGGCTACCAAATGATGTGATAAACCGGCCTGTACTTACAATAGGAATACCGCAAATATTTTATCCAGACAGTTTTAGTATTGAGCCTAAAACTGTTCAATTAGAAACTTCTTAATCCGGCTATACCTTAGATATTATTCAACTAGTATTTCGTTGGCTTCAGGCATCTCAGTTACACAACAACGCGCTTAGCACGGCGTACGCGCGTTCGTCGCTTGCCAGATGGCACCAAGAGCTTTTTGAGCTTATCTTCTACCAAATCAGCCTTGTCTTCCATGCCCTGATCTTTGTAGGACTTCATGAGCAACGTGTAAGTTTCGTGCGTCGGCTCCAACTCGGCAGCTCTTTCAAGCTCGGCGATCATGCGCTTGTCGTTACCGAGTTTTTCTAGTGCTTTTGCCAGTGCAATATGGCGAGCGGCCATTTCTTCGTCTAGCTTTAAGGCTTCGTCAAATGCGGTTACAGACTTTTGGTAGTTCTCTGTTTCATAGAAGATCAAACCGAGGTTATGAAGACTCGAGGCCGTTGGTTCAATACTGCAAGCGATTTCGAAGCAATCTATCGCATCTTTAAATTCTTTTTGCTTGGCATACAAAATACCGAGGCGGTTATAGGCAGCGGCATTCTTTTCGTCGATCTTAAGGATGGTCAGTAAGGCCTTTTCAGCGCGAAGCAACCTGTTTTCACGCATACCCTGATGAACGACATCCCACAACTTACCAAGCTTATCACTCAGTTTATGTGGCATATCTGGGTCTTCGGGTGTATGTTTCACAAAAGCCCTGAATACGAGAGTGCTAATCCCGGCCAGGATCAATAATTCGGCCATATGTAGTTATTATTATACCACTACCTCAAGAAATAAAGAGTCGTGAAAGCGCTAATTTAGCATGGACTCCATTACTGACATCGCTCAGGGCCTCGTATGATGCCTCGAGATTCCGATACATAGCAGTGAGTTCGCCCTTGTCTTTGGCTTGTTTGAGACGCGAGACGAGGATGGCTCGGTGAATCTTGACGAGCCCGTCAATAACTTCTAGCGGCGTATGGTCTTTTGACTTAGTTATTGCGTCGATGCGCGCCAATCTCTCACCTCTAGATAGGCTCAGTAGCTGTTTGGCGTACTCTATGACATGGACTTCATGATTATCTGTATCGGCGCTGATAAGCCCCATGAACGTTCCGATTCGTCCGCTTGATAAGTTATAGTACCTATCGATCTCTGCCACGGATACTTCGCTCGAGAAACGATTAATAATCTCGGACTTTGAGATGGGTAGTACGGGGATACTAGTTATCCGAGACAAAACGGTTGGCAAAATACTGATTTCGCTGCTCGCGGTGATTATTATGACGGTATCGACTGGTGGTTCCTCGATAGTTTTGAGAAGCGCGTTTTGTGCCTCTGCCGATGTTTGATCGAAATCTTCCAGAACGACCGCTCGTTTGATGCGTGCGTCGCCAGGTACACTTAAGTGCAAAAACTTTTGCAAATCTCTTATCGATTCTATGCCCGTCTCTTTACCCGAGAGGCGCCTAAAGTAGGGCCACTTATCTAAGCTGTCCGCTGGCTTATCAGCAAGTTCACCGATGATATGGGCGGCGACAGTAAACCTGCCGCTCCCCTGTTCACCAAAAAGACCTATAGCTCCAGAGAAGCTCCGAAGTACCGCCTCGACAGAT
>JALHOM010000006.1:0-19448 GCA_022842995.1 Candidatus Saccharimonadota bacterium | reverse complement strand
TGGTTCGTTTATTGAGAAGTAAGTCCATGAATCTTATTTCTTAAATTCTTTGGGGAGTGGCGCGTGGAACGTCTTGCGAACCCCGCCGGGAATTGTAATTTCGAGTTCGTAGGCATGAAGATACAGCCTATCGCCTTTTTTTGTCCCATAAAAGGGGTCGCCGATTATCGGAGCCTTTAGGTAGGCCAAGTGCACTCTGAGCTGGTGCGTTCTGCCGGTTAATGGCTTGAGCTCCACCAGAGAACTGCCATCATTATTCTCAGACAAAACCTTGTACTGGGTGATCGAATCCTTCCCATTGGCGTCCACCCTAAAGGTCTGGGGCTTCTTCGGATTCCTGCCAATCGGCAAATCAACAATTGCCTCAGGTGATTTTAATAGTCCCGATACTTTGGCGATGTAGGTCTTCTTGACCGTTCTGTTTTGGAATTGCTTTTGTAAATAGCCGAGAGCTTTCGGGTTTTTAGCACAGATTATAACGCCACTGGTTGCCCTATCCAGCCGGTGGACTATCCCGCTGCGCTCTGTCCTGTCTTCTGCAGGAAAATCGAAGTGTTCACGACGTGCCAACCATGTGGCGAGCGTCTGTTCAGGGTTAAATACGCCTTTAGAATGAACAAGCAGACCAACCGGCTTATTGACGACAGCGCATTCTTCGTCCTCATAGACAACTTCGAGCTCCAAATCGTCAACAGCGTTTTTATCGAGTGGCGATAGGTCTATCTCAATTTTGACATCTTCTGAATCCTCTACATAAACAGAGGGCTTCAGCACTAACTCGCCGTTTAATGTTACGCAGCCTTCCTTGATAAGCTTCTGAATAGTAGAACGGCTTAAGTCCGTGTGCTGCTGGGCCAGTAATGCGTCGAGACGAGTCATAAGCTAAAAATCAACGAAGTCCTACAGCTTGCTGAACGCGTAGCAATGTTTCATTTGCAACGATACGCATGCTCTCTTCTGATTTCTCGAGTGTATTCATAACTTTGTTGTCGTCGACCAAGGCAAGTTGCTTCTGGAAAGTTGCCAAGAAGTCAGCTACTTTATCGGCAGTTTCTTTTTTGAACTCACCATACATCGTTTGGCCCGCGTAACGCTCCGCTACCAATTGTGGTGTTGAATCTTCCAGCAACGCGAGAATATCGATCAAATTTGAGATACCTGGTTGATTTTTAGGATCATAGGATACCTTGGATAAGCTATCTGTCGTTGCGCTCATAATTTTTTTGCGAGCAACCTCGGGGTCATCATTTAAGAATATGACACCTTTGCCGGTTTCATCGCTTTTACTCATTTTCTTTGAAGGATCTTGGAGATCTTTAATCCTTAGTCCTTGATCTTTACCAAATAATTCATGTTGAGTTTTGACTTCATGCGGGACGGTGAGCAGTTCTTTATCAAATTTAGCATTGAGTCGTTGAGCGATATCACGCGTGAATTCAAGATGTTGGGTTTGATCATCGCCAACCGGGATATATGTAGCGTTATAGAGAAGAATGTCTGCAGCCATCAAGACTGGGTAGTTAAATAAACCTGCAGTGATATTGTCGGCGCCCACATTAGCACTCTTATCTTTGAACTGAGTCATTCTTGTCAATTGTCCCATTCCGGTGAAACAATCAAGGATCCAAGTCAGCTCACTATGGGCCGATATGTAACTTTGGCGATATAAATACACATCAGGATTATCGACGGGCAGGCCTGCTGCGATATAAAGCCGAGCGATATGATTGATCTGCTGCTTAAGTAATCCATGGTCAATTGGAGTTGTAAAACTATGGAGATCAGGGATGAACAAGTTCACCTGGTAATCACCGGCATGCTTGTGTGCCATGTCGATGATCGGCTTCAAGGCGCCAAAATAATTGCCGATATGAAGATCATTATTGGCTCTTAGCCCGGTTAAAATTACTTGTTTTGACATTTTTTCCTCGTATTTCATTGCTAATTATATCAGTTAGCGGCGTTTACTTTGATTATTTGCCTAATTATGCGGAGTGCTTGGCTAAATGGGATATTCGGGTCTGTTTGACCCTTGTTATCGCTGGCCTCCACCAGCAGTCCCATAAAGCTGCAACCTTCGCCCTGGAGCTTACGCGTCATGGCCAAGGCCGAGATCTGGCCGACGACGGATTTCTTGAAGTTACCGCACGGGTCGAACGCACTTTCAACGCCATGAGCCGTATCAATAACAACCTTCCCTTCGCTACAGTCGATAACTTCTCTAATTTTGCGTTCTACGCTTTGTGGTGTGCGATAATCTGTCCCACCACGGTAGATCAGAAATGCTGGTGCGGACTCTTCTGCTTTCTGCTTACGACGTTGATTAATTTCACTAATCAGATTTTCTGCTGCTTCGGTATTGCCATCGAGCCCGTTCTTGACCCCGACAGGGATACTATGGTGTTTTACTGCCATTTCGATCAGCGCTTCTCGTAGCTCTGGATTATCGATACTTCTTGAGCCGAACCACATTGCCGATAGTAAATCTCCATATCTATCGAGTTGTTCTTCGTAGAATATCTCCATGGTTACTGCTACACCCCGATTGACGGCGTTTACCACTGACTCGTAAGCCAGTTCTGGGTCGGTCGTCTCAAGGCCGTGCCAGTCGTCTTGCTTACTGCGAGGTTTCCAGATGTTCAACCTCTGCATAACGAGCGCACCACTGGCTTCAGAGAGCCTGCGCAGTCTGTGGCCTTCCCGGCGCCGTATTCTCTTGGCATTCAGCCCCGAAACAACGCCACACTCCCCCATTGCTACGATGAAGTCCGCCCCTGGGTTGTCATGAACCCGGCTGAGGCGTTGCCTGTTTTTTTCTACTCCCGCAAGAGCCTGCTCGTTAACCGGGTACATGGCTTGTAGTTGTCGGGTTGTCGGGTATTCCGATGCTTTTTGATGAGGTTTTAGTGATTCAGTGATTGTCATGATTTTTTACCTTTGTTGATGCAATTCTCCATATGTAGTGAAATTAAAAAAAGCCGATTGCTCGGCTGCTATTTTGACTTTAGTGTGGTTGGTTACTACTTTATGGCACTATCAAAATATCCGCCGAGGGAGTGACGAAAATAAAACCAAAAATAGTTACCAGCATTTCGTATTTTCATGATACTTCGGTTAAGGATACTGGACTGAAAGCATAAATGCAAGCCTTTTATAGAGGATTTTTAACGAAGCAGTGCCATAGAAACCGCATACGTAACAACCGACGTAGCCACGCTGAGTAATGTCCCCCAAAGCAAATCAATCACCGTGATCTTCGCTGGCCACTTCTTAAATACCGCTTGAGCGGTCAGATCGAACGTCGCATACGTCACTAACCCAAATAATGCCGACGGGAACAATAAGCTGGCAATAGAGTCTATCTCTAGGGCGGGCCAGATGACAAAATAACTCAGTCCGCTCAGGAAGATAAGGTAAAACAGTAAGGCTGCCTTCAAATTCGGTTTATCGGCCATCAGATGCCCGATGTTCTCTTTATAGAGCTTTGGGGACACCTTGGCGAGCCAAACATAGTCAATGCCAATAAAAGCTACGATACTCACCAAAAACACCACGATTGCATTCGCTACAGTTACTTCCATAATCGCCTCCTCATTGTAATAAAGATTAGCATAAAAAAACGACCAGTACTAATGTACTGGTCGTGGATCTCAGATCTATATAATCTTTATAGCGCTTAACGCTTGGTAAACTGGCGCTGCTTACGAGCTCCCTTGAGACCAAACTTCTTGCGTTCTTTCTCTCGTGGGTCACGTCCCAAGAGTTCTGCACGACGAAGATTGTTCTTGAGCGATTCGTCCATTTCAACCAAAGATTTGGCAATACCGAGTCGGATTGCTTCTACCTGGCCAGTTGGACCACCACCAGAAACCTTGACACTAACGTCGTATTTGCCGTTAAGCTCCAGGACGTTAAATGGTTTTTCTATTTCTCCAAGCAACATTTTGCTACCAGAGAAATATTCTTCTGCAGGCTTGTCGTTAACAACAACCTTGCCAGTGCCTTTTTGGACTCTTACACGTGCGGTAGCGCTTTTGCGACGACCTAAACCGTAAAAATATCCCATTGTAATTACTTCTTACCTTTCAAACTGAAAACTTCAGGTTTTTGGGCCTCATGACCATGCTGATCAGTAGCATAGATCTTAAGGCGCTTGAGACGACCGTCTCGCAATTTGTTCACGGGCAACATACCTCGAACAGCAGCATAGATTACTTTCGTTGAATCTTTCTCCATCTCGAATTTGAGGCTGCTTTCTTTCAAGCCACCCGGGAAATTGCTGTGCCGATAATACATCTTATCTTCAATTTTGTTACCGGTTACTTGCAAGTTATCGGAGTTGATGATGATAACAAAGTCACCACAGTCGATGTGTTTCGTGAACATCGGCTTTCGCTTGCCAGTTAATAGCTCGGCAACGGTTGTAGATAATCTACCGAGGTTTGCTTCGCTGGCGTCAATAACATACCATTTTCGGGTAACTTCAGATGGTTTGGCTGAATAGGTTTTCATTATTTAGCCTCCTTTGCGCTAGCCGCTACTGGCTTTTTAGTTGCTGCAGCTGGTTTTGCTGGAGCTTTGGCTGCTGCGACAGGCTTGGCTTCAGCCTTCTTTGCCTGAGCCACAATTTCTTTCAGATCATCAACAAAGCTGATCCGAGCCATTTGGGCGTTATCGCCGCGGCGCATGTCAGTTTTTTCGATCCGAAGATGCCCAGACGTACGTGCTGACAGTTTTGGTGCAATCTGATCGACTAGTTTGTGAGCAGAATCAAGTGTCTGTAATTTAGCGATAACCTGGCGTCGACTATGTAGATCGCCTTTTTTCGCCTTGGTGATTAACTTCTCTGCGTAGGGAACAAGTTCCTTTGCCTTAGGCAGAGTAGTTTCAATAGATTCGTATTTGATGAGTGAGTCGGCGAGCCCCTTCAGGAGCGCACGTCGCTGGTCACGTTCGCGACCAAACTTCCGACCTTTATATCCGTGGCGGTGCATAATTAAAACTCCATCTCCGCCATTTTTTCTTTAACTTCGTCTAGTGCTTTAGAGCCAAAGCCCTTTAGATCGCGGAGCTCGACATCACTGAGCGCAAACAAATCTTTGAGCGTGTGAATGTCGTTATTAACAAGGGCATTTGTCGTACGAGCCGACAGATTAAGGTCTTCGATGGATGTCATCAAAGCCGGTGAATCCTCGACTTCATCGGCAGCGCCGGTTACGACGGCTGAAGATGAGGTTAATGGTGCACTGACTTCGACCTGAGTCTTGCCGGCGAGGGCAGTGTACTGATTAACCAAGATAGCTGAAGCTTCCTCGAAAGCATCACTAGGAGACATTGAACCATCGGTGTCGATAGTGATTATCAGCTTGTCTAGGTCAGTAACTTGACCAACACGAGTGTTCTCGACTTTATATCGAACTCTCGTAACAGGGCTATATAGCGCGTCTACAGCGATAACGTCGGCCATTGATTTGTTGCTCGCAACTTCTTCGACAGTGCGATATCCACGACCTACTTCAACAGTAAGCTCGCAGACAAAGTTAGCCTTGTCTTCAAGGTGAGCGATAACCAATTCAGGGTTAACCACTTCGACATCAGAATTAACTTCGATATCCTTGGCGGTAACCTGTCCTGGACCTTTTTTAGAAATACGGAGTGTTTGTGGTTCGTCTGAAAAAACTTTAAAGACGATACCTTTGATATTGAGGATAATCTCGACAATATCTTCTTTAACATTTGGAATGGTAGTGAATTCGTGCGAAGCACCTTCAAACTTAACGCCAGTTACGGCTGCTCCAGCCAATGAAGAGAGTGCTACCCTTCGGAGACTGTTGCCGAGAGTGTGCCCGTAGCCACTGTGCAACGGCTCAACACTGAACGTCGCGCTGGTTGGGCTATGCTCTTCGACGTTCACAACACCTGGTGTATGGATAATCTTAGACATTATTATTTTGCCTCCCCTAGCGTGAGTAATACTCAACGATTAATTGTTCATTTATGTCGGCTTCTGCCTCTTCACGAGTTGGAACACCAACGACGGTACATGTAAACTTCTTACGATCGACTTTTAGCCAGCCTGGTAGCTCATTGGCTGCAGGACTAACGTCATCCAGATTCTTGAAATACTCAGACTTCTGGCTCTTCGGTCGAACTTCCAATACGTCACCTGGCTTAAGTCGAATTGATGGAATATCCACTCGACGACCATTTAGCATAAAGTGACCATGAGTAACTAATTGACGACTCGCGCGGCGACTCATCGCGAAACCTGCGCGGTAGACTGCGTTATCGGCTCGAAGCTCCAAAAGCTTCAACAAGACTTCACCAGATTGACCTTCGCTTCTCACAGCCTCTTTCATGAGGTTCGAAAATTGCTTTTCGAGGAGACCGTACAGTCTCTTAACCTTCTGCTTTTCACGAAGTTGCAAGCTATACTGACTCGCTTTGGCTCGGAATCCTTTATTAGCCTGCTGGCCTGGGGTTGCAGAACGCTTAACAAGCGCCTTATGAGCCTTCGGGTGAAGGGCGTAACCTTCACGGCGACTCATTTTAACAATAGATTGAGTGTCTCGTGCCATGTCCTAGACCCTCCTTGCCTTACGTGGACGGCAGCCACCATGTGGTACACCAGTCACGTCTTTGATTGATTCAACAGCTATTCCAGCTCCCGCAAGGGCTCGCACGGCAGACTCACGACCGAGGCCAACGCCTTTGATCAGAACATCCACTTTAGAGAGGTTATATTGCTGCTTGGCAGCGTTGATAGCTTTTTCGGCAGCAATCTGAGCAGCGTATGCAGTACCCTTTTTGCTACCACGGAAACCGCATGCACCAGCCGATGCAGTACTCAACGCACCGCCAGATGGATCAGTAACCGTAATAATCGTGTTGTTGAACGTTGCCTGAACATGAACTTGTCCGGCAGCAACGGTTCGCTTCACTTTCTTCTTCTTAGTAGTTTCAGCCATAATTTATTCTTTAATCCTTATCAGTGACTATAAAGCGCTAAAGCCTTACGTCTTTGATGCTACCTTCTTAGCTGTTCCACCAACAGTTGTCTTCTTACCTCGTCTTGTACGTGCGTTGGTTTTGGTACGCTGACCACGGCTCGGGAGGTTTCCTTTATGTCGTAAGCCCCGGTAAGCATTGATATCCTTCAGACGCTTGATATTACCAGCAACGATACGCTGTAGCTCACCCTCAACCGTGTATTTATCGGCGATAACATCTGATATTCTGCTAATCTCGTCGTCTGTTAGATCTTTAACACGTACAGTAGGCTCGACTTTTGCTGCCTCTACAATTTCGCCCGCAAATTTAGGCCCAATGCCGTATACATATGTAAGAGCAATTTGGATTTGCTTTTCACTCGGGATGGTTACACCTGCAATTCTTGCCATAGACTAACCCTGCCTCTGCTTATGCTTTGGTTTTAACTTATTGATTACGTAAATACGACCTTTGCGACGAACAATTTTGTCGTCGGGGGAGATCTTCTTTACACTTGCACGTACTTTCATACGGATCATGACTCCTTCTCTAGCGCATGACACACTGCTTAATTTATTGATAGCTGCTGCGAGGACTTTCACAGGATAGTGCAGCCTGGAGTGAAAAACGAGTACCGCAAATGAAATCGTATTTAAAATACGATGAGTGCGGAGCGCAGTTTTTCGCCCGGGATGTACTGTTCTGTGAATGTCCTTTAAGTTTTGCGGTAGGTGATCCGACCCTTAGTAAGATCATAAGGTGTCAACTCCACCGTAACGCTGTCGCCCGGAACAATGCGAATGTAATGCTTACGCATCTTCCCAGCAACGTGAGCTATAATTTCATGGCCGTTACTAAGTTGTACCCGGAACTGAGTACCAGGTAGAGTTTCGGTAATAACACCGGTAAGCTCGATTACTTCCTTATTTTTGGCCATAAATATAACTAGATATCAATTATAGCAAACAACTACACCTTGTGTAAAGAGTTGTTTCTGGAAGCTATTTTATATTATTTATCTTTTTTCCTTGGCAACGGCAGTGGGAACCGACGTTTTTGCTTATCGACTGTCTGGAAGAAGTCAGAACCATCGTACTGACTGTACGTAATCAACATAGCGCGTGACTCAACCTGGCGAAGCGTCTCAAGCGAAACAGCCACCAAGATAAGAATCGAGGTACCGGCAATTGCCAGATTGTTGCCCAGAAATGCTTCTGCAATAATTGGCACAACTGCCAGAAGTCCGAGCGAAATAGCTCCAAACAAGGTCAATCTATTAACAATTCGTGATAAGTATTTCTCGGTAGTCGATCCGGATCGAACGTTTTCAAGAAAGGCTCCTTGTTTCTGTAAGTTCTCTGCAATGTCTTTAGCATTGAATGCGATTGAGGTATAGAAGAATGTGAATAAGAATACAAGAACGAAATACACTACCGGATATATATACGCTTCCCAATTCCCTGAAGTCAGAGTAGCAGCCGTTGGCGTCTGGAACCAATTATTGAGAGAAATCGCCCACTCCTGTATGCGCGCACTATCATTGCCGGCGAATAACTGTGCTGCAAAACTAGGGACGCTTAAAAAGGCAACGGCAAAAATGATCGGAATTACACCAGCAGTAATGATCTTAACGGGCAGAACAGTTGTCACACCCCCATACGCACGATTACCCTGGACTCTTTTCGCATAATGAACAGTGAGGCGACGTTGAGCTTCGTTAAGTCGAACAACGGCCATCGTAACCAACAAGGTGGCGAGAGCAATACCGGCCGCATAAAAAAAGCCCGTACGATTAATCGGTAAAGTTTGACCCCAAAGAATCCACTTATCGCCACTGGACGCTGTCGAAACTAGACTAAGTAAGGATGCCGGTAAACCTGCGACTATACCAACAGTAATTAAAAGTGAAATACCATTACCAATGTTTTGTTCTGTTACTAATTCACCGAGCCACATCAGCATCATCGCTCCACCGGTCAACGCGCCGACCATCAAAACCCATTGCATGAGTGAACTACCTGCGGTGATGTCACCGAGGCCAGCTAGAGACGAAGCCTGTTGCTTAACGAGGAAGATTGTACCGACTGACTGGATGATTGCAAGAGGCAAGGTGAGTAATCGAGTCATTTGGTTGATCTTCTTGCGTCCAAACTCACCTTCTTTGTTCATCTCTTCAAGCTTAGGGACGGCTTTGGTAAGGAGCTGCATGATAATGCTAGCGTTGATGTAAGGACCAAGCCCGACAAGCATAATCGAGAAGTTTGCCAATGAACCACCAGATAGAGTGTTCAAGAAATTAAGGAACTGTGGAGTATCGGATGAATTAAATAAATTATCGAGAACTTGTCGGAGTGTTTCGGGATTGCTAAGCGGGATAGGAACGTGCGCAAGAATGCGGAAAATTACTAAAATACCAAGTACGATCAAGATTCGGCGACGCATGTCGCCATCAGACAATGATTTCCAAATCAGTTTCCAGTTCATCAATAAACCTGTTTAACACCCCTTTTGCAAGCTCAAAACGTAGCTGCATTTACTTATGCTATAGATCAGTATAGCTTGCTTGTAAGTTTTCGACTATTGTTTTTTCGTCTGCGGACGCTTGGTCTGCTCGACTTTTTCGAATGTACCGCCAGCGGCCTGAATTGCTTCAACCGCACTCACGCTCGCACCCTGAAGTTTGACTGTCATTTTTTTCTTGAGTTCACCCTTAGAAATCACTTTAACTTTGACGTAAGGATGAGGTATCAGCCCAGCTTCAGTTAAAACGTTAACGTCTACCGTTGCTTTGCCAAGATTCTCGAGATCAGATGTGTAAATATTCATTGGCTTCACACGGTGACTGTTAAATCCACGAAGTTTTGGCAAACGCATGTATAGTGGCATCTGGCCACCTTCAAAACCCGGTCGGACACCACCACTCTTACGAGCACCCTGTCCTTTTGTACCGCGACCTGCTGTTTTACCTTGTCCTGCAGAAATTCCACGACCAACCCGATTGGTTTTACGATTAGCCGGTACTTTTAGATCGTTAAAATGCATTATTTTGACTCCTTATCTGTAGCAGGTTTTTCGCTAACAGACTTCTTAGCCTTAGACTCATCGTTGGTCTTATATCTTGTGGTAACCCAGTTTTTGCTTGATTCCATTGATTTAAGGGCTTCTAATGTGGCATATGCGGTATTGATCTTGTTCGAAGATCCAAGTGACTTAGAAAGCGCATTGGTAACACCAGCAACTTCTAAAACGGTTCGCACTACACCACCAGCAATCAAACCAGTACCAGCACTAGCAGGCTTAAGCAAGATATTAGAACCACCTACTTTGGCCTGTGATTCGTGAGGAAATGAGCCTTTATAAAGCTTTAGGATAACAAAATTTTTCTTGGCAACATCGACGGCTTTTGCAACGGCTGCAGTAACATCTGCACCTTTGGCAATACCAATTCCTACCTTACCCTTGTGGTCACCAACGACAACGAGAGCACGAAAGCGGAAACGTCGACCGCCCTTAACTACACGAGCCACGCGGTCAATGTGAACCACTCGCTCGTCAAATTGCTTTTCTTCTACAACTGCGCCGTCTCTTGGTCGGCTAGTTTTTGCATGATCTGCCATGATTAGAACTCCAAACCTGCTTCCCGCGCTGCTTCGGCAAGCGCTTTAACGCGTCCGTGATACATTTTTGGACCACGATCAAGGACTACTTTATTAATCTTCTTGGCTTTAGCTAGCTTAGCGACTTCTGCACCGACAATTGCTGCTTTTTCGGATTTTGTTCCTTTAAGTTTTTTGCCCGTTGTCGAATAGCTGACGATTGTCGCCTGGATAGAATCATCGATGATTTGCGCCGAAATATGCAAGTTACTGATATGGACACTCAATCGAGGTCGGTCAGAAGTTCCGCGCACACTTGAACGGACACGATTCTTGCGCCGTAATGACTGGTTGAGTTTATCTGAAAGTCTACTCATGATTATTTATCCTTTCCGCTCTTACCGCTCTTACGCACAATTCGTTCGTCGGCATACTTGATTCCCTTACCCTTATACGGCTCAGGTTTCTTGAGCGCACGAATTTCTGCAGCTACCTGGCCCACTTGCTGCTTGGAGATGCCAGAAACGGTAATTGTCATCTGTTCTACGACTGCAGTCACTCCTTGTGGCAACTGATATACAACCTCGTGAGAAAACCCAAGGTTCATCTTGATTGTATTGCCGGCCAACGCTACACGGAAACCAACACCGTTGATTTCAAGTTTCTTGCTAAAGCCTTCGCTTACGCCAGTTACCATGTTCTGAACGAGTGCCCGCATGAGTCCGTGCTTAGCACGAATTTTTGGCTCATCGTTTACTCTCGTTACAATAACCTCATCACCTTCTTGGGCGACCGTAATCCCCGGCATTGTAAACTGCGTAAGCGAACCCTTAGAACCATTCACGGTAATAAGTTGTTCGTCGACAGTGATTGTCACACCGCTCGGGATCTTGATTGGTAGTTTTCCTACTCGACTCATCCTATTTTCCTTTCACTCTTATGCGTTATGAGATTTGAGGCTTGAGTTATGGGAGAATCGACCGAACGATTTTTCTTAACTCTTATCTCTTGTCTCATATCTCTTTAATCAATACTTTCTAATAAACCTTACAAATAATCTCACCACCAACTTTTGACTTCTTGGCTTCGTCGCCAGTCATAAGTCCACGAGATGTCGAAAGAATTACAATTCCACGGCCACGCTTAATGGTTGGGATTTTATCTACAGAAGCGTACAAGCGTCGACCTGGTCGACTGACGCGGGAAATTTCGGTAATGCGAGCGTTTGAGTTCTCGGTATTGATTGTGATGATTAATTTTTTAGAAATGCCTTCGCCTTCTACGTCAACACCGTCGACAAAACCACTGTTTTTAAGTAGTTCTGCGACGCCTTGCTTGATTTTAGAATGAGGCATAACAACCTGATGCTTATTTACCGCAATCGCATTACGGATTCTGGTGAGCATGTCTGATATTGGATCTGTTGAAACCATAGCTACTCCTTACCAACTTGCTTTCGTTACACCAGGAATTTCACCTTTAGAGGCGTGTTCACGGAATGATATTCTAGACAAACCAAACTGGCGCATATAGCCGTGTGGTCGTCCTGTTTCAACACAACGGTTTTTACGTCGAGTCGGTGATGAGTTGCGAGGAAGTTTATGTAATCCCTCGGCGTCACCCATCTTCTTTAATTCAGCTCGTTTAGCGGCATACTTCTCAATCATCTTGATGCGCTTTGCGTCACGAGCGATGTTGGATTTTCTAGCCATCTAACGATTCTCCTTCTCAAACGGCATACCGAATTTAGTTAATAATGCTCTTGCATGCTCTTGGTTCTCACTCTTTACGACGAACACCACTTGCATACCATGAGGCTTAGTTGTTTCTTCATATGAAAGCTCAGGGAAAATCGACTGCTCAACGATACCAACTGAGTAGTTTCCTTGCTTGTCGAAAGCCTTAGCCTTAACACCGTGGAAGTCACGAAGTCTTGGAAGCACAATGTTGATAAAGCGATCCATGAATTCGTACATTCTGTCACCTCTGAGGGTAACTTTGAGGCCAATTTTATTGCCTTCACGGAGCTTAAATGTCGCGATCGACATCTTTGCATATGTCTCGATTGGCTTCTGGCCGGTAATTCGGGTCAGGGTGTTGGTTGCAACTTCAAACATTTGCTTATCGTCTTTTGAACGACCCAGTCCAACATTGAGAACAATCTTCTCTAATTTTGGCAGTTGTGAAACGTTCTTGACACCCAACTCTTCTTTAAGCTGCTTAGCAAGCTCGTCGTTATAGAGCTGCTTCAATCGAGGAGACACGGTAGTAGTTTTAGCCATTACTTAATCTCCTTTCCTGTAGACTTAAAGATTCTGACTTTTTTACCATCTTTATCGAACTGATAGCCAATCCGGGATGGTTTCTTGGTTGTTGGCTCGACAATCATCACTTTGCTCACTGCAATAGGCTTAGTCATTTCAATGATTCCACCTTGGGGGTATTGACGATTCGGCTTGACTGCCTTTTTGATAATGTTAATACCTTCAACGGTGACAGTGTTCTTCGTCGGGTGAGTGGAAACAATCTTGCCAGACTTACCCTTGTATTTGCCAGTCATCACCATCACGGTATCACCTTTTTTGAGGCGGATTTTGTAAATACTCTTTGAATCATTCATCCTAGAGTACCTCCGGCGCAAGGCTGATTATCTTGGCGTAACCCATGTCGCGAAGTTCGCGTGGTACGGGTCCGAAAATACGTGTCGCCTTTGGTGATTTGTCGTCTGCAATAATTACTGCTGCATTATCGTCGAATTTGATAGTTGAGCCATCTTTTCGACGAATTTTGTCCTGAGTCCTGACGACTACCGCCCGAACAACAGATTTCTTCTTAACATTTCCGCTTGGATTTGCCTGCTTGACAGTCGCTACGATGACATCTCCCACACGTGCGTACCGCCTTCGCGTTCCACCGAGCACACGAATGCAAAGGATTTCTTTCGCACCGCTGTTGTCGCAGACAACGAGGCGTGACTCTTGTTGAATCATTTGTCGGCCTCCTTATCTTCCGTCTTGCTTGAAGAGTCGATAACATCGAGATCTTCTTTTGAGATGGCGGCTTTTTCTACAATCTTCTCAAGCTTGTATCGCTTGCGGGCAGACAGTGGCCGGGTCTCTACAATAACTACCTTATCGCCGACGTGACATTCGTTGTTCTCGTCATGTGCCATATAGCGGGATGTTGAGGTGTATTGCTTCTTATATATTGGGTGGGTTTTTCGAGTGTGCACAGTGATGACAATTGTCTTGTCAGGCGCAGTCGACGAAACAGTACCCGTAAGTGTCTTTGCCATTACATTTTCTCCTTCGAGAGCTGTTCACTCATTATTGTCAGCATCCGAGCAAGATCCTTGCGCTTGGTGCGAAGAACGCGAACATTCTGAGTTTCACCCATGTGAATCCGTCGTCGCATTTCTGCAATCTCTTCTCGTACTGCATTTACTGCCTTTGCAAGTTCGGCAGTTTCCATCTTGCGTATTTCTGCTATTTTCATTCTCCGGCCTCCCGTGATATGAACTTCGTCTTAACCGAAAGCTTATGAGCAGCTAGACGCATCGCTTCGCGCGCAACTTCTTCGCTAACACCTTGCATTTCGAACAAAACAGTACCGGGACGAACCTTGGCAACAAAGAACTCTGGAGAGCCCTTACCACCACCCATTTTAAGACCGAGAGGCTTACGGGTGATTGGCGTGTGAGGGAAGATTCGAATCCAGATCTTTCCACCACGTTTGATATAACGGGTCATCGCCTGTCGAGCGGATTCGATCTGGCGAGAGGTAACTTTCGCTGAATCTGTGGCTTGCAAGGCGTACTGGCCAAAGGCAATAGTATTACCACTGGTTGCCGGACCCTTGATGCGCCCCTTGCGAACTCGGCGATGCTTAACTTTGTTAGGCAACAACATTAGAAGGCATCTCCTTTATAGATCCAGACCTTTACTCCGATAACACCAGCTGGCGTCTGAGCTCCAGCATGGGCATAGTCAATATCTGCACGAATGGTATGAAGCGGTACGCTGCCTTGGACTTCTTTTTCTCGTCGTGACATTTCTGCGCCATTCAAACGACCAGCAACTTCGATACGAATACCTTTTGCACCGGCTCGCATGGTGGCTGCAGCAGATTGTTTGATAGCGCGACGGAAAGAAATACGTCGTTCAAGTTGATGGGCAATATTCTCGGCGACTAACTTTGCGTATAATTCGCTCTTCTTGACTTCTTCGATGTTAACGCGGACCTGAACACCGTAGATTTTTTCGATCTTGTTCTTGAGGTCTTGAGCACCAGAACCACCGCGACCGATAACCACACCAGCTTTAGCGGTTGCGATAGTAACCGTTACAAGGTTAGGTGAGCGCTCAATATCGATTTTGTTAATCGAAGCACGGGCACCAAGATCACGTTTGATCATTTTGCGGACCTGCAAGTCTTGTTCGAGGTATGACTTATAGTCTTTCTTGCTCGCGAACCACTTACTGCGCCAATCTTTATTGACCTGGAGTCGCATGCTGATAGGATTTACTTTTTGTCCCATTACTTGTCTCCCTTTTCTGCTTTAGCAGACTTTTTATCAGCAGTATTCGAGATCACCTTGGCTGAAGCCTGAGGAGTTGCCTTTTTAGGCGCACGAATTTCACCAGAAACACTTACAAAAATATGGCTTGTTTTGCGCTGGAACGGTAATGCTCGACCATGCGCCGCAGGACGGTAGCGTTTGATACGAGGTCCTGGCGTAACAACGATTGACTCAATAACCAAAGTATCAGGCTTGTAGTTGTGGTTGTTATCGGCATTTGCGCGGGCACTTTCGATAACTTTTCGAACTGCGATAGCTGAACGTCGAGGCGTGTTCTCTAAGATGACAAGTGCGTCCGAAACAGAACGGCCACGAACCAAAGATGCAACAACGCCAACTTTACGTGGGCTCATGCGAACACCTTTAGCAGATGCTTTAACACTCATTATTTCTTACCTTTCGCCAACTTGCCACCATGGCTACGGAATTTTCGCGTAGGAGAGAACTCTCCAAGTTTGTGACCAACCATGTTTTCGGTAACAAAAACAGGTACGTGCACTCGGCCGTTATGAACGGCAATTGTTCGACCAACAAACTCTGGCGGTATGGTACACGCCCGAGCCCAGGTCTTGATGATAGTTCGGTCTTCGGAAGCCAGAGCAGCCACTTTGCGTGCAAGCTTTGGATCAACGAATGGACCTTTCTTCAAAGAACGACTCATAGTTTATTTCCTCTTAGCCGCATGTCGGCTTCTTACTATAAATTTATTACTACTCTTACGACGACGGGTCTTGAAACCAAGTGTCTTTTGACCCCATGGTGTACGTGGGTCTTTACCCATACCGTGACGACCGCCGTCACCACCACCATGCGGGTGATCGGCCGCGTTCATAACAACACCACGGACCGAAGGACGAATACCTTTTCGGCGATTTCGACCAGCTTTACCGATCTTGACGTTTTGGTGTTGTTCGTTACCGACAGAGCCGATACTTGCGCTACATGTAGCGTGGATAAGACGAACTTCGCCGCTAGGCAACTTAACCTGAACGTATTCGTCTTCTTTAGCCATAAGCTGAGCACTCGCGCCAGCCCCACGTACCAACTGAGCACCCTTACCAGGTGTCATCTCGATGGCATGGATAACGCTACCAACAGGGATATCTTTGAGTTGCAAGCGGTTGGCGTTCTCGATAGGGCTTTCAGGACCAACACTGATGGTCTGTCCCTGTACCATGCCATTTGTTGCGATGATGTAGTGGAGTTTGCCTTCTTGGTCTTTGATACGTGCAATACGCGCACTTCGACCTGGATCGTACTCGATGTGTTCGACAGTAGCTGTCGTACCTTCAGCCAACGTAAAGTTAACGATTCGGATAAAGCGACGAGCTCCACCACCTCGGTGTCGAGTCGTGATTCGTCCTTGGTTGTTTCGACCGCTATTTTGCTTGCGGATATATACAAGGCTCTTGACTGGCTTCTTGGCAGTTACGGTGTCGAGGTCGACATTGGTCATATTCCTGCGACCAGGAGTTGTTGGTTTGTAAGTCTTAATCGCCATTACTTCGTCTCCTCTTTCTTCTTGCGACCAAGACGAGCGGTTATTCCTGTCTTCTTGTCTTCTTTAGAGTCAACTTTTTTATCCGTGGAAGTTTCAGCAGATTTTTCAGCCTTGGCATTAGCCTGTACTTGCTCATCAAGCGCGGCAAAGACAGGAAGTGAATCTCCATCCTTCAAGGTGACGTAAGCTTTCTTCACATCTGCTCGAGTGCCGGATACATTTGATCGAGCTCGGGAACCAATCCTGATTGATCGGGCGTCCTTACCTTTGGAAATGACAATTCTTACTTTAGTAACTGTTACATCAAATTGTGCTTCAACTGCCGCTTTTACTTCGATTTTATTGACGACGGTTGGTACATCAAAAACGTAGGTATTACGAGCCTGATATAAAACGTACGTCTTTTCGCTAGATCTTGGTTTAAGAGCTATAGATTTTGGGTTCATTTTGCGCCCCCTTCTTTTTTGGCTTCAACTGCAAGCCAGTCGCTCACCATCTCTAAGGCTGCTTTAGTAAAGATGATGTGATGAGCATTCATGACGTCAAATACATTAAGGTAGCGTGCCTGAACCAACTTAAGGCCAGGAACGTTTCGGGTTGCCAAGACTGCCTTTTCGTCCTTGTTGTCAACAACGAGTAGCGTCTGACGGGTTGCACCAACTTTTTTCAATAGTTCAGCAGTGGCCTTAACTTTGCCTGTCTTATTCTCGAAAGCTTCGATCACGATAACTTGACCGGCTTCGTTTGCGAGGCTAAGTGCCTGACGAATAGCTGTACGCTTGGCAGAGACATTAAGTTTCTTGGTGTAATTTTCGAGCCCGGTAGGACCGAAGGTGATACCACCACCGCGCCAGATAGGAACTCGCGAGCTACCGAAACGTGCTCGACCGGTACCTTTTTGCTTCCATGGCTTTTTACCACCACCAGATACGAGACCTCTCGTTTTAGTGACCGCGAGGTTCTCGCGACCGTTAGACAAGTAAGCTACGTAAGCATCCTTGAGAAGTTGATGATTTGCGACTTCTGCTTCAAAGATAGACTTGTCGAGCTTGACCGCAGTAGTTGCTTTAGCACCAGTGCTTGTGAAAGTTGCAGTAGGCATTATTTCACTCCTTTCACGATAACGATCCCCTTACGAGGTCCCGGCACAGCGCCGTAAACGCCGATAACATTAAGCTCGGTGTCAACGAGGGCGATCTTAAGATTCTTTACAGTAACGCGCTCGTAACCCATTTGTCCGGCCATTTTCTTGCCTTTGAAAATACGCTGTGGGTACATGGATCCGATAGAACCAACTTTACGGGTATTACCCTTACCACCGTGAGTTTTGCGCTGACGATGGAAGTTATGTCGCTTGATAGTACCGGCCCAACCCTTACCTTTAGAGGTGCCTACGACGTCTACGACATCGCCGACACTAAAAAGATCGGCAGATACTTTATCGCCGACCTTCATGTCTTCTGGTAGTTCTGGGACGCGAACTTCGCGGACTACTTTTGAGTTAGATTTTGATGCTTTGAAATGCCCCGTCTGTGACTTGTTCACATTCTTTGCTTCTTCAAAGCCTACTTGAACAGCCTGGTAACCATCGCTCTCGAGATTCTTGAGCTGAGTAACCACGTTGTCGCTAGCGGAAAGCAAGGTAATAGCAGTCACACTACCGTCTTCGGAGATGGTAGAGGTCATGCCAACCTTTCTTGTAATAAGAGCTTTCATAGTCTTGTTGTAGCCTTACTGTATTAGTGAAATTCATCATTTTAACGCAGAGTTTACGTATAAAAAGGCTTGGTGGTACGTGGTTTCTACCTCTGTTAATGAAGCAGACCTACGAACACACCAAGGAGAATTTCTTTGATATTCACTTAACAGATTAACACACGACGCCTACCCCTGTCAATATGTAGACAATTCTACACTAGTTATAGGCACACTTTTTGTCACTGGCTAGCTTTTTTACACGAAGATCCCTGCTAATGCGAGTTGTCGATGCCCATTCACCAAAAGGAGTAATTTCTCCGGACCATGTCTGAGCAGTAATATATTGCCGTACACAAAAACGACCTGGCGCAACAGGCTTCACCTTCCTGAAGGGAAAAGTCAGGGTATTATTACTTCTGCGCCTAAAACTGCCAGTACTCACAAATCTACTTGAACGGTTGAGAGCAGCGACGTCATAAGTAACAGTGATTTCGCGAAACAAGAATCGACATTCAGGCTGAATTTTCGGAGCTACTCCGTCAACTCCTACCAAGATTCGTGTGGCCGATTTCCGTTTCGGGGAAACATCCAAATATATGAAGTCACGTTCTAACCAAGGAGAAATAGATTCACTCACCGTCGCCCGATGGCACCGCTCCACTCTGCCCGATGCAGATAACGCAGTGAACCCTAGTGCGCCTGTACTATCGGCCAGGGGCACGACTTCTGGCTGCGCGACAAACTGAGGTTTTTTTGGCTCAAGCTCTGCCCCCACAGCTGACGGCGTCAGTGTGCTCAGTGTGGCTACACAAGCCAGCTTGACGGAGTTCATAGCGAATGATCTTTTGGACATTTTTCTCCTTACAAATTAAAAAACCGGAGGTCAACAATGACCGCCGATGACGATTTATCATAAGAATAATTATAGCCTAATCGCTTATTGATCTGAAGAAGATCGAACAATAATACAACATGAGTGTCAGCCACGAAGCTACATAGTAATATACAGCCCAACCGGTAGCCAGAATGATATAAACAGCGCAACAAGGATAAGTGCTAGCTCAATCTTCCAGATCGGAAGAGC
>JALHOM010000005.1 GCA_022842995.1 Candidatus Saccharimonadota bacterium | reverse complement strand
ACTTGATTTTCCGGTCCTTCTCTCTGGCGCCAGCTAATGATGCACATCGGTAAGCGAACAATAAATTCATAAAATTGACATTTTTTTAAGCTTGTGCTAATATAAACATAATCGTATAAAATGGCTTTTATCGATTGTAGACAACATCAGAGAAAGGACTATTTATAATGCCTAAATCAAGAGAAATCGCGGCGGTGACCCTAGCAGCAGGTGTAGCCCTTATCGCCCCGAATGCCGCGGCCCAGACAGTTCCAACGACAACCCCTGAAGCAACTTCAGCGCTAGGGGCTCCTGAAGTAGCCACTCAGCCAGTCGGCAACCCAAGCATTCCATTAATCAATGCAAACAGGTTTTACTATAGAAATGATGCAAATCTCGAAGGTGATGCTGCTAAGGCAGCAAAGAGAGCTCACATTCAAACTATTACCAGTGCATGCTTTAGCGCTATCAAAAGATCTGACCAAGGGAAATCCGTAACAGTAGTAGTTACCCCTAACTCATTCCTTACGAATAAAGAAATGAGCAATCCCGCTACAAAACGCCGCGAGCTCGCACCCTCTAGAAGTACTGCGAAGGTTGCGAGGGCTGCAATTCGAGCCTGCTTAAATGAAAATGGACGAAAAGATATAAAAGTCGTACCTGGAAGCAAATTCATAGAAGGTATTAATGCAGCGAATAAAGCTCAGGGTGTTCGAGATATCATAAATAGCCACGGCTATGTATACAGTAAAAACCATAAACTGTTGACACAGCCTGAAATTATGAGAGCTCACTTAAATGGCACCTTAAAAAGTTTTGATGCACAGCTAGAATCTGCGCTACAGAAGAGTGCAGAAGATGGAGGCGGAGCCACAATTGGATTTTACCACGGCGTATCAAGCGCAGTGCTTCCAGCCAAGCGTGAACAGTAATTCTCCATTGCCTTTCCAGAATTAGATAAAAGCCACCTAAAACAAAAACAACCCGACAGGATCAGTCACGATAAACAAATCATGGCTGATCCCCCACTTTAAAACCGTCGCCTCATCTGTTATAATTAACCGTAGTTGATTAATAGCTTTTCCATTTTGACAAAAAATTAATATATCGCGGGGTAGAGCAGTGGCAGCTCGCGAGCGGCTCATATTCGACTGATCAAGGAGAATATATGCCGAGCCCGAGGTCACCTTCCCTTATAGAAATAGTGATCCCGGCGCGAAGCAATATAACCACAATGCTGGTTGTGTAATCGCCCAATCAGCTATAATCAAGTACACAATATATATCGCGGGGTAGAGCAGTGGCAGCTCGTGTGGCTCATAACCACAAGGTCCCAGGTTCGAGTCCTGGCCCCGCTACCAAGTAATGGACCTCATCGCAAGATGGGGTCTTTTACTTGGTCGGTGATGCCGGACTCGAGGCTGGGACGCTAAAGGTCCCAGGTGAGAAAGCCCAGTGGGCTTTTGCAAGGCCATCAACTCTTGCAAACTGGCTTTGCAAAGATGTTGTGGCGGGCCCGCGGAACGTGGGCGAGTCCTGGCCCCGCTACCAAGAAAAGAATCTCAGCATTTGCTGGGATTTTTTTCTTTATGGGCCAGGGCTTGAACCTGGGACCCGCCAGCTTGCTGGCGAAGGTCACACGGTTCGGTCGGCAAAGCCACGCGCAGGAATTTATTCCGAGCATGGCTGTAGCCGTGCGTTTGCCCTGGCCCTTTTTATAAATCATATCCCTAGATTCCATTTTCAGGACGCTAAAGGTCCCAGGTGAGAAAGCCCAGTGGGCTTTTGCAAGGCCATCAACTCTTGCAAACTGGCTTTGCAAAGATGTTGTGGCGGGCCCGCGGAACGTGGGCGAGTCCTGGCCCCGCTACCATTTCGATATTACATAGATGCTATCTAAGTGATTCTTTTTTAGTCCGAATCATATTCGACAGGATGAAGTTCCTGGCTGTTATAATCAGTGACATGTTAGATAATAAACATAGTATCCATGAATACATCAAAGAGCATCTGCGGCATGGCTATCCTATTAATCAACTACAAGATCATTTTCGCAATCATGGATGGAGTGAAGAACATATACATGAATCATTTAAACCATTTGAAAATGACAATAGGGCATCAAAAGAGATTACGGCATTCAAACCACAAAATCTATATATGTTGGCGATCTTCAGTACTTTGGTTGTTGCCTTACTGAAAATAATTTTTGGCTCTTCGTTCTTCGTGTACCGATTTGGCATATTCGATTCGCTGCTGCTCGAACTATTTATTTTACCTCTACTTTTCATAACGCTAGCACCGCTTCTGGTCTTTGGAATATTGCGGCTATTTAACATGACTTGGGTGCAAAAACGAAATATAATAATCGCTCACTTGCTATTTTTGATACCGGGAATTTTAATGCACTTCGTCAAGGATACGGTGTTCCTAATTGTCTCATTGCTCTTTTTCTTTGTTATTTATACGCTTCTATTGAAATTTAGTGTCAAGCTTAAGAAGACATACTTAATTATTACTGTCATTGTGACTACCGTAGTATTTGGTGGAATCTCTGCTTTACTATCACACAATAATGCGCAACAAATAATTTCACCTGAGCCAATTTCACCGACGCCCACACAAGACAAACGTCTTCCGCTCGG
The DNA here is from genome assembly GCA_022842995.1 of Candidatus Saccharimonadota bacterium. Lineage (GTDB taxonomy): Bacteria > Patescibacteriota > Saccharimonadia > Saccharimonadales > 2-12-FULL-41-12 > JALHOM01. Next base: position 68,888 of record JALHOM010000005.1, on the reverse strand, counting down.
CTCTACGGCAGAAGTAGATGGGGTTAAGGTAACCATATTAAAGACAGAGTTTAGTCCGACACTCGGCAATGAAAAAGCGTATGTAGGAATATTTGTAATAACTACATTAAGAATTGAAAATTCTACGGATAAGCCGTTTCGGCTGTCGAATATAGGCTCCGCTTCGCAGCAAGGAACATATTCAGAGGCAGGCGGTATTTATCCCATGCCAGGCCAGCCCTTCCAACCAGACGTTGCGGCTGGGAGCACTATTGAAACTACCCTTGGGATTGATGCCCCTACGCGAGCCGACGCAATTACTGTTAATGATGCTGTAAGCGCCGAAAAAGGCATAGGTAAAATAAGAGTCGGTTTCAAAATCAAATAGTTATAGCAAAACACTCAATACAGCAAATTCTTTCAAACTCATGAAATTCATATAGCCCGGCACTTCAATAACTAAGCTGAGATTAGGTTTCAATTCGATTGCACGTAATCTACCAAGAAAAGACAGTCACCTCGTGTGGCTGTTTTTTCTTGGTATTTTGGGTCTAGGGCTTGAGCCAAAAAGGTTCGATAATTTGCATCGTGCAAATTATAAGCAGAGCCCGACTCGTCCTACCTTTTTAAATTAATCTAGACGAGCCGGCGCGAAGCTATATTCCTGGCCCCTTCTATGCATTCCGAGCATGGTTGCAGTCGTGCGCTTGCCCTGGCTTTTTTTGAACATGCGCTTATGTCTCGGCTCCAGGACGCTAAAAGGTCCCAGGTGAAAAAGCCCAGTGGGCTCATTGCAAGGAGACTTTCTTCATCAAACTGTGCTTGATTGAACGAAATCTCGGGGTCGCTGAAAGTGACCGCGGAACGTGGGCGAGTCCTGGCCACTACAATACATTCCAAGCATGGCTGTAGTCGTGCGTTTGCCCTGGCGCTTTCAGGCCAAGAACAACGTGCATTTCCCTGCCCTCAATTTCCCCTAAGACACATTCATTAATCTATTTGACAAATATTTCTTTAACGTAGAGAAATATGGTATAATAATATTTAATGAACGAGACATGGCGTTTAAATCCCGATACTGCCTCAACTGCGCTCTCTTACCGTGCAGACTTCGATGCACCTAGTGGCGCAGATGACGATTATACTTTTGCCCGAGATATCCTTGAGGTCGTAGGCTTGATGGACCCAAATCAAGTCGATGATCAATTCATTTTAATGGCACTTCAAAAAGTACGGAACAAAGATTTACCAGGAGTATTGTCTAGCCTTAACGAACTCTCAAAGTCTGAAGCTGTCAATCGAACCATTAACATGGTATACGGAATCAGAATAGTTGCCTCAGCCGAAGCTGAAGGAAGCCCTTATACTAACCCTAATTCTGCCGAATCTATCTTACTGACTGAAGTGACTCAAAAGTTTCTTCAAGGGGAAGAGATCCAGGAACGACTAAAAATAACCAAGCAGACCAATGACGCGACTGAGCGCGTATTAAACGCCAGGTCCGCTTTAAGTGATCTAGATACATACCGTACCGATCAAGATCCAACAGGCGAAGAATTACCGGTAGAAGAACTACTCGCTATTGCTCAAATGCTTTCTGAAGATATTTTTGCTCAAAAAGAATATCATATCGCAAAAATGAAATTAGCTAAAAGAATTGTGTCCGAGCGTTACCAAATTAGAAATCAAGACCCGAGAGTCCTTGGCGCGCAAATGTTAAGTGAAGAAAACGTAGAGTTCTTACGCATACCCGAAAGCGAAGAAGTCTTAGTAGAAAGATCCAATAGAATTGCCAGGATAAGAGAAAATGCCCTGCGACTTGCAGGAACAAGCTTAGAGTCATGGATTAACGCAACTGAGTCCCGGATGGGCGAGCACGAGTACAAATATGAGTTACACCACGTCAGCGGCATGGGCGCCCAAAAACTCAAATCTCATTTTGACGCCCTTGTCCAACTTTCAGAAGTGCCCGAACAGGATCTATGGAACCAATTCTTAGAGTTCTATAAAAATAACAGCCAACGAGAACCTATCCAATATCCAGATAACATCACTCTCGTCGCCGATAACGACACGGTAACAATTGATCGAATACTACAACGGAAAGCTGAACTAATAACTAAAGTACTAGGTCTTAAAGTACCTGATCAAATACTAAATAACACCATGCTTTCAGACGAAGAGACAGCCGAAGCGGTTCGCCAGATGCTTGTACGTGCGCATAGCGCCGCCGTATATTCGTTAACACAACCTGCAAAAGCTCAGGCTGAGTAAAAAGGCCCCCATTTTACCCAGCCGTCCGCGTACCCTCAGATCCACCCCGCCGAAATAAAGCCTCGGTATCATAGTTTTCTGCCCATTTATAAAAATCTGCAATCGACCTAACCCCACCCTCAAGCACCGACTCATAGACATTTGCCGATGCATATTTGACGTAGACCCCAGCCTCATTCAATTGATGCTTAATGAGCAAAATTATATCGAGTAATTCTGGGTCTGTGTCCAAATACCAGTCCTGTTTACGAAGAGAAACATAGGCGCTACCCGATGTGTCAATTGGCTCACGCGTGATCCAGATGTCCATATGCCACCTCACATTCTGATACATAGTATTTACGCCAAGAAAATAGCCTCTCGGGTGCCCGGGGCGACGGATATATTCCGTGCCGTCGGCAATTTCAACACTATAATTATCTTTCATGGCAAAGAAAGTACGAGTCAATTCAATAACATCATCAGACGATATATCCGGATTCACGATTTCCATGTCGACGTCAGGCTTGACCATCAATTTCGCCGCATAGCTACCCACAAATCGAAGTTCACCGTACTTACTGAGCAGTTCGATGACAGACTTCTCAGACAACAACTCCGACGCCGTAGCATGAAGCTCATCCTGTTTTTTCTTGGCAAGCTTTAAGTTCATATCACTATACTAACGGATCCTAAACCACTACGATAGGCAACGGTACCCTCGCATCATAAAAGAAATCGACCAAAATCTTATGAAACTAAGAAGTTTATAAGGACAGAATTACCAAACCATAGAAACCCAGAACCTTAAATTCCTTAAGCGGGTTTCCAGATTTGCTATGATTAATCCATGAAGCAAAAGTTACTCCTGGCAACTGCCGTCGTATATATACTCGCACAGTTTATTGCGCCCGCTATAGGACTTGCTCTGGCTTTGAATTTTGACAAAACTTGCTACTCGGGCTCGATTAGTTTTTTAGAAAGAGTAAGTGATAACTCTAGTTGTGGAGCTGGTGGTAATAAACATATAGGGTTTCCGTTTATTGTAACTTCCGACTACAATTCCCCTCTGCAAAAAGTGATCGCATTGATGCTTAATCTCGCCCCATTGGCAGTATTGGTCGGCATTGTTATGTATCGGAATAAAAGTAAGCAAAAGGCTTAGCTACATATCAAAGTGCTATCATAATCCCATGAACAATGGGCCGCATATCAGCTTTTAGAGTTCTTCTTTCGAAGAATACGACTAGCGGATTCAGGCTTACTTCTAGAAATTATAAGTGAGATATTTTTTGCCTCAAGAATACCAATTGGCTGATCATTCAACCCTAGCCTTTTTTCTTCTGCTAAAGCCCTCTGAGCGACTTCAAACCCCTCAATTATAATCCCTACAGCTTCAGCAATGGGGATTGGGTATTTTCTTGGCTTTATATTTGTTTGTTCTAGATCTGGAAATTTTACTAAATCAACATCTCGCCTAGTTACCCCTTCGTCGCTATAGATATATGGAACGGTGTAATGATGACATCTTAAATATGAACCGTCTAGGCGTTTTGGACCCTCAAAAAACTGCACACAATATGGTGGCAATTCAGGATGAGTTACATTGTCGATACAATCAATCTCAATAACCACTGGGTCACCATTAAAATCAAAGCTATCCAAAACAACTCTAGAAAATGTGCCATCATTTTCAGAAGCAGGACTTAATCGATGAATTGTTTCTAAGACTTTATCTTCAATTGCAGATCGAAGCACTGACGTAGCCTGGAGCTGCTCTGCATAATTAGGCAATGCATGTTCTGAGTCAAAAGGCACCATATAGTCAGGCAATTGTCCAAGCGCTAGCGGGTATTTGTCACTATTATCAGCCATAGCCGCATTATACCAAGACCAAAACTTAACCGATACTTAAATCTCTGGAGCCGGCTTTGTCCAGTTAAATCAAGCTGTAGATGGAAACAAGCAGACTATTTAGAACTATAGTTTCACTCATATTTGATATGCTAATCCTATGAGCGAAACAGTCCCCATCAAAGAACACCCCCCATACTCCCATATGACGGCGGAGATTTACGATCTTTTATATGCAAATAAAAACTACGCTGCTGAGGCCGCAAAAATTACAAAGATTATTGAAGATCATTGCGAGTCGGGAGGAAATGAAATTCTTGAAGTTGCATGTGGCACAGGAACCTACCTAGGGTACCTAGAAGACGAGTTTACCGTAGAAGGTTTTGACCTTTCGCCAGAACAAGTTGCCGCAGCAAAACAGCGATTGCCAGAAATAAATATTTTTCAAGCAGACATGCTCAATTTTAATACTGGCAAACAGTACGATACGGTTCTATGTCTTTTCAGCTCAATTGGCTATTTAAAATCAAAAGAAAATTTGGATATTGCGCTGGCCAAAATGGCAAACCACACCAAGCCAGGCGGCTTAGTTTTAATTGAACCTTGGCTACGAGTAGAAGACTTGATCCCAGGATATATTTCACTAGAGTCTGGGTCGGGTGACGGAATCTGGGTGTCAAGGATGGGCACACATACAAACGATGGCAAGATATCAACACTCAACATGCATCACATGGTCGGCAGAAACGATACAGTCGATCATTTTGTAGAAGTCCATGAATTAGCACTGTATACAGATGAGGAAATAACAGATGCATTCGTTAAAGCCGGGTTAGAAGTATATATAGACCCTGAAGGACTCAACCGACGATTGTTTATTGGCAAAAAACCAACGACCTGAAACCTTTCTGCTATCAGAATCCCATAAACATACTCCTCCTCAACGGCTCCCCCGCACAACCATCCCACACCAGTGCAACACTGGCTTTCTTGGACGAAACAACCGCTAGAAATCTGCTATTTGCTATACTAAACGTCGAATATGCAAACAGACTTCCCAAAACTCGCTCTTGGAACTTGGCTGATGGGTGGGACCAAAGACCCCGACCCCAACAATGACGACCAACGAGATATCGGAGCCATAAAGACTGCCCTCGACTTCGGCGTTGGCCTTATTGATACTGCTCAAAATTACGCCAATGGAAGATGCGAAGAATTAGTGGGCCAAGCTATCGCCAACTACCCGAGGAGTAGCTATCGAATTTTAACCAAACAGAACCGCATTCATCTAGAGTACGATCAGGTCATGAGCGGCTTCAACGACAGCCTCACTAGACTAAAACTAGACTACGTTGATTATTTCTTGTGCCACGCGCCAAATCCTGATTTTGATTTAACAGACTTTTTTAAAGCAACCAATCAATTAGCCAAAGAAGGCGTCATTAAACACGTAGGCGTCAGTAATTTTGGTCCTAAATCACTTCACGTCGCACTCGAAACGTCGGAAACCCCAATCACCGTCAACCAAGTCAGCTTCTCGTTAAGTGACAGCTCGATTCTGTCTAGCGGAACTTACGATATGTGCAGAGAAAATAATATCCCCATCCAAGCCTATAGAACTCTTGCCGATATCGACGAAGATCCTGATATCTCTTCTGCCCTAAAAATAATTGCAAATAAACTGAAGGTTACTCCTCATCAAATTGCCCTCGCCTACCTCAACAGCTATGACGGGGTATGCTTTACCATAAAAGCCAGCTCCCTTGAACACTGGCAACAGATCAAAGATTCGATGCAAATAGTTCTTGAGCCAGAAGATATAGAAACCTTGAAAAAAATCCACCTGACCAAAAAATCAGGCTTTGGAAACTTTTTAGAAATGTAGTTTGGAACAATCCTTGTTAAATAAACTGGAGATATCGATTTAAGTAAAGTCAGTGTATATCATCTCCGAGCAAGCAAGTCAGATAAAATGATTTTTGATATAGTAACATCATGACTGCCCCTCTCCCTCTTGAGCGATACAAGCATCCGCTGAAATATATCAGCCCTCCTGAGCGTAGAAAATTAAGGAATAACGCACTCAAGCGATCCTTTTTCTGGATTGGCGTAGGGGTGCTTTCATTAATTCTGATGATCATACTCTCTGCTTTTGGCTATGAACCAGGACAAACCAGACGCGAAGGGTCGATTATCGGCCTCGCCCTCGCACTCGGCGTAACCTGCGCTCCCCTTTACGGTCTATTAAAGCTAATGACGCTCAAAAATCGCATGACTGACATAGCGAGAGCTCAACTCCTAAAACTAGATCCAGACACCTTTTCCGCCATTGACTCTCGTTACCAATACGAACTCAGACAAGCTAAGAGCCGCTTCTTAAAAATCTTTGCCTTCAGTTTGGCGGGGGCTATGATTCTGGGCAGTCTAATCTTTTTAGCATTCGCGGTCATAAAATACACCTGAAAGAGAAAGACGGCGGCCGTTCGGCAGAACGCTGGCCTTACAATCAGCACTCGACCGTAAGTCAGCGAATACACCAAAAATACGCTGGACCAAAAAGTGGCTTATGATTTAAATTAAAATATTTTCTAATATGCGATTAGGTAATTGTCAAATTTAGGCGTATAGTTAGTAATATAGACGATATTACAACTACTATGATCGTATCGGAGTGTTGACGAAAGGAACCACATGTCAAAAGACAGAGGACGCAAAGAAGTCAAAAAACCTAAAAAAGCAAAGACCTAAAAAATGCCCGTCGTAAAAAGCAGAACCAATTTTCTCACTTCCGATAAAGGTCGCCAGGTTCGAGACGAGCTTTTGCTCATGACAGAAGATCCGACCTACAATACAGCCTCAACATACAGCGCGAACTCCTTGTTATACGCCGACAATCTCATGCCGTTTGTCGACAAACACATGAACTACCTTGTCAGCAACCCCGCCCTCGACCCAGACACCTACCTCGCAAACGTCAAGCTCGTCACCCGCGTCAGATAAAACTAGAAGCTACATCTGTCAATTCACGAACATTGGAAACCATTGTTTCTCGTGTTTGCTAGAATAAAACCATGACAAAAGTCCCCATCGTCGATTTAAATGACGCGATCATTAATTACAAAGAGCGCGCAGAAATTATCCCAGCCGAAGACATATATCGAGGCGCATCCCTATGGATCACCAACAGCAAAAATGAGGTCTTGCTCGCCCAAAGAAAGTTTGATAAAAAGCTCGATCCCGGCAGGTGGGGTGAAGCCGTGGGTGGAACGGTAGAGGGCGACGACACCTACCTCCAAACAATTCAGCGCGAAGCCGAAGAAGAGTTAGGGTTAACAGGCATCAGTATTGAAGTTGGTCCGAAGCATATGATCAACGGGCCTTACCGCTACTTTACCCACTGGTTTACGGCCGTGATTGACGAACCGCTCGATTACTTTACGTATCAAGAATCCGAAGTAGAGCAAATCAAATGGATAGAAATACCAACATTGATCGAAGATTATAAGAAAAATCCCCAAAATTACATCTCTTCGATGGGCGACATCCTTACAGTCTTCAAGATTAAATGATAAACTTTCTGGTTCTTAGAACAATTCAGAAAATCCACTACAGCGCTGTCTAAAGAGTGGTACTATCTAGCTATGCAGCAGCCTGAAAAATCCAATACAGAAAACCTCATTTCCGAACTGGACATGATGGAACGCTACGAATTAGCGAAATCTTGGGCTTTAGCAGCAAAACAAATAGCTGAAACTACTCAGGATTCTGAAGCGTTAGAGGTCTGGGATTTTCTTAACACCAGAACAATAGTTGGCGCTCCAATACCAGAAGGAGGCGTGGTAAGCTTTTTCCGAGAAAAACCGAGCAGACCAGCAGAAGACTACGCCGTATTGACTCCAATTATTAAAAAAGATGTCACAAGACTGCCTGATAAGGATCGTCGCAAAGATTTTGCTATTGGGAATCTAAAAGCCACAGCCACATACCAAGAAGGGTCTCGAGCAATTTACCTTCCCCTTAGCGGTTTCCAAAATCCCGGAAAAGGGATAATTTTACTTCACGAAGGAAAACATGCCTGGTTTGACCTTGAAAAAAAGATTGATCGCAATGCAAAAGACTCTTTCTGGGTCGAGGAAGCCCGTGTCTTTGAATTTGAATTTCGTCTACTAAATCTGCTCATCGGAAAACCCTATACTGACCTAATCGCCAGAGTAACCGGATCTATAGCCAGCCAAAAACAAAACCCGGCTTTGCTTAATGCTAGCTACAAAGCTACAAGTCAAGATAGAAAGATAATCTCAAAAGGCCTTGAGACAAATGACGAGAAAGAAATCGATTTCTGGATAGATACTGTGGTGAAATTTAATGCTTTTTGGCACTATTTCCAAGAGAATTCTTCCGATCCAGAAGGTGAGTTTATTCATTTAATGAAATCAAATTAGCATTCTGCTTCAGATCTATGAAACTAGACATAACAGACTTCCTTTGGCAATCAATTCAGATTTCAACGAGATAATTTTGCACGATACTTGCAGACGGAAACCATCAAATTAATAGAACTTTTCTATCGAAACAAAGTATATAATCAATAATATGAGCCAAAAACTAACATCAAAGACTCCGATATGGAAAACCGTTGATCACCCTGACGGCTCTAAGTCACTAGTGATTTTCTACTATAAAAACATTGCCGATCTAGACGCATCTATGGGCCTCGCGAACGGACTGATGGATATCATTCATAAATATAAAAAATCAGAATATGTCAGCTTCCAGATATCGAACACGCATCTAGGAATTTTTATCAGTACCCAAGCGTTTACGGATAGCGAGTTAAACGGGAACTTCCGGAAAGAGCTCGACGAAGCCGACCATTTACTCAGCCGAGAGATTACTGAATTTATGCAAGGTAAATTATGATGCAAACCGTCAACCAGCAATATGTAAAAAACCACTACTTTATTGATTATGTAGAGACAGTATTAAGGGCATACGACGAAGATAGGCTCGGCTTACAAGAAGCTGCCAAACTTATTTACGTGTGCGCCCAAAGCTACCAGTTCGAAGACGGCACACACCCAATGCTTGGCGGTATCGAGGATCTAGCCTTCGACATTTACGAAGAATATAGAACAGACAGAGACGACGAAGAATCCCTTGAGATACTTCGCAGGATACTAGTCAATTACAAAGCAGGCAATTTCACGTCAACAAAGTGGGTGTTGAGCCTCACCTACACCGAACTCGTAGACACCAATCCGGTCCACTCTTTTGGTGCGAGCGTCTCCAGACAAAATGGGGTTACAGAAGTAATTTGTTCTGAAAAAACTATCAAAGAAGCAATCGAGAAATCCCTAAAAGACATCCCTTCTAGCCAAACTGACGAACGCTACCTGCAAAATCTCACTCTTTTTGTGCCGCAAAAAGTAGGCAAACACACACTGACAAACGCCGAGCTTCACGAAAACCTTGTCTACGAGACAACCACCTAAACACCAGGCTATACTTAAAACCATGAAGCCAAAACTTATCATTTTTGACCTCAACAAAACCCTCATTCAAGAAAACTCTTGGCTCGAACTCAACAAAGCAATGGGTGTCTCTACAGAAGAAGACGACATGCTCATGAAATGGGGCCAAGAAGGCACGATTTCTGACGCCGAGGGCCAGGCTATTTTATGTAACATCTATAAAAAACGTGGTGACAGTAGTCGATCTTCGATAGAAAAAGTACTTTCACGCTACACCTACCTTCCTGGTGCTCAAGAATCCGTAGCCGCACTACTTCAAGCCGGCCATCATCTTGCCCTGATATCTGGGTCTATGGATATTCTGGTCGAGAAAGTAGCCGGGGAGCTCGGCATAAAAGCATGGGCCTGCAATAACCGCTTTATATTCGACGAAAATAACTTCTTGAAGTCAATAGAGACTGTCGACAACGACTCAACCTACAAAGCCACCCAGGCTCAAAAGATAGCCGATGAGTTAAATATCCCCATGAACCAAGTTGTCTGCGTCGGCGATGGAGCCAATGACGCCGAGCTGTTTCAAATATGCGGCATAAGCATCACCTTCAAAGATTCACCCCTAGAATCAACGGCGACGTACGCCGTTTCAAATCTTAAAGAGATAGTTGAAATTATCCAGAACTAGCTACCTGCATAGACAGGGAAACGCACCGTATTTAAATGATGATCGACCGCCCCACTCTCTGTAGCCTCTCGCGCATCGAGGTGACCGTACTCACTGTGCGCATAAAGTGCTCGGAATAGCAAAACAGTCAACAAACTCGGTACATACGGCGCCTTATCACCAACCGTATCGCCAAACCATGATACAAAGCTTCGGCCAGCCAGACTTTCCAGGGCAGTACGTCCGATTAAAGGCATTGAACTATGGGACTGACCCATTCTAGCAGCCTGATACACAATCCGATCAGTGATATGGCGCTGAGGGTTATCATGATTTAAAGGAGCGATAGCGTTTATAATCATGAGATTTCTGAGTGAAGGAATAACAGGAAAAACCATTCCACTCGGCATAAAGTAAGGTAAGCCTACCGAGTCGACTTTATTAAGCAGAGTGCTACCAACGAGAAACATCGTGACTTTACGTGGATCGTTATGTCCAAAAGCCCTGAATAGTTCAGTCAACGAATCGTACTCAATCGCAGGCTCCCCCCGCCGAGCAATAACTTGCCCCGACACATATACCCGAGGCGAATCAGGCAACCTGCCGGGAGGCGTTTCGAAACCCATATACCTTGCCGATTTATCTACGATATTTGCAACTCTGCCACTCATCGATTCTTATGCCTAAACGGTGCTAAATTCGGCTTATCATTATAACATTTACTATGCCATTCGATTGACGAGTGTGGTATAATATTGGTTTTAAGAGATTATTATGAGATCAAGAATTCTAAAAACCGCCGCTGTCGTCTGTGCGACCGCCAAACTGCTAACTGTAACAGGAGAAGCAGTAGGGCAAGACATAACTACTCCGGTACCTCCTATCGCTACCATACTTAATGGCGATCTGAACATTGGTCTTGCTCCCGGTCAAGGTAGTAGCAACATCGCCGAACAAAAAGCAGTAGAACTATGCGCAAAAATGGTCGCCCGCGCACAGTCCGACCCAGATACTTCATTTCGGCTAGCAGTACAGAGTAATATCTTAGCCCCAGTCCGGCTTACTAATAACGACGAAACTACGGCTCCTCAAAGCACAGTTTATAAGCCTATCATAAACATTCTCGGCAACTGCGGTTTTGAACACAGCAAATCACCCGACGACAGGATGGAAGAGCGAGTCGTCGCATTCGACTACGGGTCAGTATACGTGAGTGCCTACTCAAATCTTAAATTCAGTAATGGAGTAAAGACCCTTTTAAGATCGCGTGCTTACAGGGGGACAAATAATCAACGACTGAATTTCAGTCAAACAAGAAGTTACTTTGAAACAGGCGAACTATCACGCCAAAACCCTGCGCTCGCCCGTAGAGTAGCACAGCTAGCTGCCCAAAACAGTGGCGTTAAAATATTCCCAGTTAACCTTGCGCTAAATTAATTGCTTACAAAGCTACAGACTAGCCAAATCCTCCTCAGGCGTAGACTAATATCGCAAAAAATGCTCTAATTAATTTATGCCTGCTAAACCAGAGATAATTCCTTCTGTATCAATCCCAGAGGTAAACCAAGCTATCTATGAACTACTGACTCCTGGCAGCCACAGACATGAGCACGCCCGCGAGTTTAGGACTCTCATAGATCAACATGCTGCAGGCAAATTAATTTCGGTCAATTCCCTAGCCTGGCAGATATACCTGGGAGGTTCGTACCCTGAAGACCTAGACCCAAATAGCTTTATCGCCAGAAGAGCGCGACTCGCAGAACGACTAGATTTTTTTAATATCGGCAAGCCAATCCTCCTCACCTCCAACCCTAGTTCTATACTGTACGGGATTTTGGGAACCTTTGATGAAGGCGACACAACACGTTGGATTACTGGCTATGACCCTGAAACCAAATTACGCGATGGTCGCATTTATACCGCCGTGGAAGAAGGTGACTTAAGCGTACCGGAAGACCAGCCCGTAACTGCCCACGCTTCAACGGCTATATTACTAGGTAGCGTAGCGGTTCAATTCTGGCCGAACAAATCACTTCCTATTGTGCCACAAGGGGGTTTTCCATATCTCTATTGCTACCTCGGCACAGAAGAAATAGCCGACTTTTTAAAAAAAGAAACGGCCATTGATCCAGAAATGGCCGAACAAGTAGCAAATTTTATGACCCGACTCGAAGTCACAACGCTATAAAGTAATCTTTGCAACATTTCCTAGACTTTTACAAACACATTATCTATACTAGATATTACGATTATGCAAAAACAGCGTAAAAAGCTAGTCAAAAAAACAAAAAGGTTGTTAGTAAAACACAAAAACACGACCGCCCTGTGTTTAATTGCCGTTTTCTGTGCTGGATTTATTATGACGGCGTCTGAAGTCCGAAGCACCCAAATAGATAGGCGTCTTACCAAAAGCCAGATAGAGTTACGTCAAAAATTAACCCAGATCAAAGAACAGCAAGCGGCTCGTATTGCTGCAAGCCAAAAGACTACGCCGACCCCTGATTCAACCCAAACCTCACCACCGGCCGCCCCAGCAACCGAAACAAAGCCGGCCGAAGCCACACCGCCGACCCCTCAAGCCACACCTGCACCAAAACCGGCCGCCCAGCCAACACCAGCTCCCGCCCCGAGCACACCGCCACCTGCCGAGCCAAAACCAATAAGCACTCCCGGCGAAACATCATCCTCTCTGGCATTTATAAATTCAGTGCGAGCCGGCGTCGGTAAACCAGCACTGTCTGCAAACGCCACCATGAACGGCTGGGCCTTAAGCCATGCCCAAGCTCAGGCTGCAAGCTGCGGAATATATCACCAAAGTCTCGGGCAATTTTTAAGCGTCAATATCGGACCAGTAACCGTTAGTGGAATTGCCGAGAACGTCGGATATCACAGCACCGTCAACGGTGTGTTAGAGGCCCTCAAAAACTCACCAGGACACTACGGCAATATGATCGGCGATTACACCTACGCCGGCATCGGGGTAGTCACGGCCGGAAGCGGCAGCTGCAAAGGCTACGTCTACACAACCCAACTATTCGCCCGCTAGTTAATTGTTGCCAGTACTCAGTTATCGGTATACAGTTAAGCGTAATGAAACGCTTATCTTTGGATCAGAGTGGCTTTGGTCACTTGGCTATAATCCTCGTTATTGTAGTAATCGCCGGAGTTGGACTAGCCGGCTGGTACGTCATGTCCCAAAATTCCGATACCAAAAACTCGGGCAGTCAAAACAACCAAAACTCTTCGCAAAACCCAGCTCAAGCTGAAAGTGCCGACGAAAAAGATATTGAACTACAAAATCTTGGCGTTGCTTCGATCACCGACGCCATCGCTATCGACACCAACGCTACACGAGATTTCAATTCACGTGGTCTAAAGGGGTACTACAACTTTGGCAATAAATTATCCGGCAACAGGCTTAACCCTAACTTCGAATTTGCTTCGGTAAAACCGGGTACGCCTATAATTGCTGCTATTGATGGGTTCATCGGCTTTACGAGACAACAAGCCGATACAAACGATTACGAAGTTTTCTTGCAGCCAAAAGAAGGCTCCAAGTGGACCATTGGCTATGACCACCTAGTGAACATTACGGTCAAGCAAGGCGACAAAGTAAAAGCTGGTGACAAACTTGGCGAAGCAGCCAAGCAAAACAACGGACTACTCCGATTTGAGTTCCAGGTTAATAAGGACGAAAATCGAAAAACTACACACCTCTGCCCAACGCCTCTTCTATCGTCTGCGGCAAAAGATAAAGTCATTTCCGAATTAACATCTATGCAAAATGCCTGGGAACAAAAAACCGGTCTTGAGCTCTACGACGTCTCTGCTCAAAATCCTGTCGGCTGCTTACTGCCAAGCATGTCTCCTGAACAAGCCCAGGGCCAAAATTAATTCGACTTAGAATCTGCGGACAAGCAGATTTATATTGGCTATTAATGAATCAGGTATTTAGTTCGTCGGTTGCTTACCTCGTTGTTATATGAGGGTGTGACTCAGCCAAACCCGGCCCAGAAATCTGAATTAACTCTGTATGGAGCCGGTGTGCCTGCAAGTTTTCTGCCTTACAGTAGCGCATACTTTTGACCAAAGCCTTCATGCAGGTTTCGAGCGTGTCGGCCACGTCACCCTTAAATGGAACTAGCGATTCCACGCCTTCGGCCAGCGGCTTACCGCCACCGGTAGCGCCATAACGCTTCCTAGAAGCCGCACTTTCTTCTAACGCACTGGCCGAGCCCATGCCTCGGTAAGATTTAACCCTTGTGCCGTCATTCATGGTCATAACTTCGCCCGGCGCTTCGGTAGTGCCAGCCAACATACTGCCCATCATAATAGCCTCGGCACCCACGGCTACAGCAATAGAAATATCACCATGATTTCGAATACCGCCGTCGGCAATGATCGGTATATCAAATTTTCCTGCCTGCAACTTCGAGAAGCTATCCCAAACGGCGGTTACTTGCGGCATACCGATTCCCGTTTCTATGCGCGTTGTACAAATAGAGCCTGGCCCTTGACCAATCTTAATTCCGTCAGCCCCCGCTTCGGCCAAAAGCAACGCCGAAGAGCCTTCAGACACATTGCCAACAACCACATCAAGATTGGGGAATTCAGCCTTCAGTTTCTTGAGCGTCTCGAAAGCATAGAAAGAGTCGCCGTCGGCGCTATCAAGCACGGCGACGTCGAGATAGTCCTTCATGAGACGCACCCGCTCGACCGCCTCGTCATCGGTTGGTACAGCCGCCGCCGTGTAAAGCCGCCCATTCCCGTCTACATTGCTTTTGGTGGCGCTATCAATAATTCGCTTGGCGTCCGAAAACAAAAACAGCTTGCTGACAGTCCCGTCCTTACCGAGAATCGGCAACGTTTTCACCTTATGCTCGGCCATAATATCGTGGGCTTCCTGAAGGCTCAATTGCTTGTTGCGCGTGATCGCCTTTTCTATCGGCGTCATAATCTCTTCAATCGTTTTATCAAGGTCGAGGCAAAAATCAAAATCATTCTGGGTTACTAAGCCAACAAACTTCCCCGAAGCGTTAATCACCGGAAATGTCCTAAATTCGAAGGCATTTTCGTCACACATCTTCAAAACCTGATCGACACGGTCGCTATCCCGAACAACAATCGGCTTATCAACAACCCCGTTCATATACAGCTTGACGCGACGCACTTCACGGCGCTGATCTTCAGGACCGAGCCCAGCGTGTATGACACCTAAGCCACCAAAACGCGCCATCGCGATTCCCATGGCCGATGTCGTCACTGTGTCCATAGCTGCGGAAACGAAAGGTACCTTCAAAGGGACATTACGGGAAAATCTGCCAGAAGTGTCAATCACATGAGGCAGCGGACTGGCTGGGTTGGCTTTTGTCCGTAGACGAACATCATCGTACGTAAGCGCGAGAAATGGATTACTACTAAAAAACGCCAGTTTATGGGGACTGATCTTGCTCATAGTTGTGAAGCTCCTGCCCCGAGGGGCATTACATTGCATGCGAGTTAGCATGCATTGTAGCATGCAGACAACCTCCAGCCATAGTTTGTTACAAAACTACAATTTAAAGCTATGGGGGTTGCCGAATTTCACGATATAGTATCGCTATGACTCAGCGCTCAAGTATCTTTAATTCAGCAGAACTTATTTCCGAAGGGGAGCGTTTTTTATCAGAGGTTGATCCAGATTTGCGGGTTATAATTACCTCTCAAAAACTCAAAATTCCAACGCCCGAATCTGATTATTTTTACGCTCTGTGTAGCAGTATTATCTCGCAGCAAGTATCCCTTGCGGCAGCACGAACGATATTCTCGAGGTTCGAGACGCTAACAAAATGCGATCCAAAAATAGTTAACGTGTTAAGTATTGATGAACTGAGAGCTGTTGGTTTATCACGGCAAAAGGCCAGCTACATCTATGATTTATCGGCACATTTCTTGAAAGACCCAGGGGTTTATAAACATCTCGAAAACCTCGACGACGACAAGGTCGTCACCGAGCTAACGAATGTAAAAGGCATCGGTGTCTGGACCGCCCAAATGTTCCTGATCTTTACCCTTGGACGCCCAGACATCTTTGCCCCGGCTGACGCTGGCTTGCAGCGCGCCATAATGTTAAGTCGCAAACTATCCTCCACTCCCCCGCCAAAAGATCTCGTCGCCATAGCAGAAAACTGGGCTCCATATCGTACTATTGCTAGCCTACACCTGTGGCAATCTCTGGACACCTAACTAAGTAAACGCCTTTTAAAGAAATGTTAGAATAAGGCTTATGCGTATTTATTTTGCCCACCCAGGTCACGATCACTCAACTAATGACTCCACGCATCTGGTACTCTACATCGCGGTAGCAGGGTTTTTACTGACGGTAATCGCTACAGTTATCTTTATAGTAAAAAGGTCAAAATCAAAAATCGAAGGTAAATCTCCCAAAGAATGAGCTATCTCCTTGCCGCCCTGCTTACCAGCCTGTCATTTGCCATTCTCAACAACCTGAACGGAATAATTAGTCGCAAGACATCTGCCCTCGCTTTTTCACTATGGGCAAATATCTTTGGTGTAATCCTATTTATGCCATTAGTTTTGTTGGTCAGTGATTTTGATATTTCCGACAACCTCGGTTACATCGGCCTCTCGGCATTATTGGCTGTTTGTGTAAATCTTGGGTTTTTAGCCTTTATCACTGCTATGCGAAAAGGCAGTATCACTGTCACCGGCGTTATCGGCGGGTCATATCCTGCGGTTGCGACGTTGATAGGACTTTTTGCATTTAGCAATGACGTCGACACGCCAGAATTACTTGCCATCATACTGATCCTCGCCGCTACCACTCTCTCAGCACTCAACACCAAACCGCGTCTATTTATACGAAACCTGGGAACAAGTGGCGCCATATACGCCTTTGCCGCCCTGCTACTGTGGGGAGTATTCTACGGCTTAATCGAAACGGTGGTCGAGCCCTTGGGCTGGTTCTTTCCCGTCTATCTGGCCTACGTCGTTGGTCTCGTACTGTTTTCTGTTATTGCTATTGCTCGCGGCGAAACAAAAATATTCAAACCACCTACTAATAAATGGCTAATTTTAATCGCGGCCGTTTTGTCGGTTACCGGTAGCAGCATGTATACCTTGGCCGTCACAAGCGGGCCAACGGCCGTCGTTGCACCTATCGCCGGCAGCTCGCCTGCCTTGTTTGTCGTCATCGCCTACTTTTTATTTAAAGAAAAGCTTTTGAAAATTCAGTGGTTCGGAATTATTTTCACTGTATTTGGCATTATCTGCCTTGCCATTGTCCGTAGCTAAGGCCTATGCAAGCTTCGCTGCACTGTCTATTCATTGCCGCACCTAGAAACCAAACTTCTCGGTAAATATTTGCTGCCTAAGAACACCCATGGACAACAGGTCTTCAGTAACCATTGCCATCATCTGTTCCGGGCCACATATGAAGTAACTGTGCGCCTGTGGTTTTTGCACATACTTATTGATCAACGCTGGCGTAATATATCCGCTTTCAGCGCCTATCTGCTTCCCAACATCTTGACTGTAGATATTGATAAGTCCCTTACCAAGCGCCTGTCTTAATTGCTGGTTAAATACTGTCGACTGAGGCGTCCGATTGGCATAAAACAAAATATTTTCCGATGCCGAATCAGACGTAAGATGCGCCATGAAAGGAGTTATTCCAATCCCGCCAGCAATAAAAATCGGCTTTAACGCCAAACCCGCATCAAGCTCTCTTGTAAAAAACCCGTATGGGCCATCTACGATCAAGACGTCTCCTGGAACTACCGTCGCACGTAATTTAGCGGTGAATGAGCCTACGACTTTGTAGGCTATCGATATCTCTGTTCCTGATTTATCGATCGCAAGAACAGTAAATGGATGCTCCTCGCTCAGCAGCCTGTTCTGCAGATAAACATACTGCCCTTTTTGGACCCTCAGTTTACTCGCCTTCGTCCTTAGACGCAGCAACTGGACTTCATCATTCAGTGCCGAATTTTCTACTACACTAAAACGATGCTTGCCAATTCCGGCAATATGCAGAGACCGCATGACCAATATACATACAAACAGAAGAGCTAGGGCGTACCAATATCCAAGCAAGAAATTGTTCGTGGCTAGGGTAGTACTTGCGTAAAATCCATGCAGAAGCACCAATGGCAAAACCAAATAAGCTACATAATGCAGATACTTCCATGGTCGGAATTTAATTTTACCCCGCAACAATGCCGAACTCACCCAAAGGACTACTAAGAATGCGAATCCCAGGCGACCCCAGCTAACTGCCGCCTCAAAATCCGTCTTAAAACTAGGCACAAAGACATATAGCAAATCTTCACCATAAGAGTACACAACTAGAAGAGGGTGGAAAAATATAGCGAGCGTTCCCCATTTTCCTAATATTTTATGCACTTTAAGTGGCCACGATAAATCCCGGTATAGCAACGCATTAACCGCTCTTGTACCTAATGCAAATTGCCAAATCAAAAGTATCACCCCTACAAATCCGGCCAACGAGCTAATATACAAAGTGGTCGAACTTGCATTCCACTGGCTGGGAAGCGCAACAAAGACAACAAAAGGCAAGGTCATTAATATCATGACCGAATAGGTAAGTTTATGGCGTAATTGTTCGCTTAAACGCACAAGTTACTGACTAGCCTTTTAGTTCATTCATAACTATAAAAAGTATAGCTTAAATTGCGACAGAGGACACAATAATACAATACCTGGGTAAGTGCACTTCTGTTATGATTACATTTGTGAACAATAGTCAAAAACTTGGTGTTAGTTTTTCACTTCATCGTTGTAGCGAGCTAGACCTCAATAAGAAAACCCTGCTCCGCGCTACTCTTCGAGATCTGGGCTTTAAAAGGCTTCGACTGATGAGTTATTGGAATATTCATGAGCCCAAGCCCGATTCCTACAACTTCAAAGAACTCGACTGGCAGATGGACATGGCCCACTTTTATGGCGCCAAGGTTAGTCTGTGTCTTGGCAAACGCCAACCACGTTGGCCTGAATGCCACATCCCTAACTGGGCCGCTGACCTACCGAAAGAAGAGTGGCATCAAGCATTATTTGCATACATCGAAACCGTCGTTACCAGATATAAAGACCACCCGGCACTCGAATCGTGGCAGCTTGAAAACGAGGCTTTACTCAAGAAATTTGGCTACTGCGTCGATCAAGATTTCTCTCATTCTCGGCTTAAAAAAGAACTAGAGATCGTCAAAAATACCGACCCAAACCATCCAGTCATCATGACCCTGTCTGACTCTTGGGGCTTCCCTTTCCGCAAACCAACACCAGATATTTTCGCCTCCTCGCTCTACCGCATTACACTCAATAAATTTGGTGATTATTCGTACTCTATGCGACCGGCGGCTTTTTATAGATTCCGCGCTCATTTAATTGCACTTTTTAAACGGACACCGTTTTTTATACACGAACTTCAAGCCGAACCATGGCTACCAAAAGACATTTTAAGCACGCCAGTTCAGGAACAAATGCAGTTCATGAACGCCGAACTCTTTGAAGAAAATGTTGCTTACGCCCTCAAATCCAAGCTGTACCCCGTCGACCTGTGGGGCCTGGAATGGTGGTACTGGCTCAAAGTCAAACACGGCGACGCCAGCATGTGGGACACCGCCCAAAAACTCCTCCGAAGTTGATTTTTCATCGTTTTTATGCTAATATAAAGATATGTCTACCCGAACTCAACTTGCGGAATTAAGACCCCACCAAGGATTTAAGATTCCTGAACATGTCCGGGCAGAAATTATCGAAACAACCTCTGGCCCACATTTGCAATTAGCAGAGATGGTGGACAAACTAGATCCAACAAACGAACCCTATATGCGAACTCAAACTGGTGAAGAACTTTATGCGGGCTTTTCGGTTATCGCATTACTCGCAGGCAATCAAGAAACCGATACTCAAAATCCCCGCATTGTGATTACGCCCGAACAAATCGCAGAGCAGTTTGAGTCCGATTTTTTAGAAAGTGCATGTAAAGGCCTCCGTCACATTCGCCAAGGATTTAAGGAAGCTGAACGTTTAGACGGCCAGTTCTTTGTTGTGGCCACCGACCTTGCTAAATCTTTCCGCAATAATGCCCATATCCAAACAAACCCCGGAGAAATTCTTGATACATTATCAAGCGCACTCGCTTCAGCGCACTCGCTTCTGTTGTCATTTATGACTCACAGGAACGTATCGGGCAGCACGCGCGCCGACTTTGACGCAGTTAAGTCGTTGGATGATCTTTCTAAATTGACAATGAAAGCCACAAACGCACCGCGTACCGGCCAGCTAGCCTTGAAAGCCGTCGCTTAAACTATTGATTTTCGTATAAAAAACGTTCGGTCATAGATTTATTAGTACCGTTGATTACTTCTTCATAGCCCATGCCTACTAACGTTTTATGGACCATGGCCGATCGACCGCCGGAAGCACAATAGACAATTATTTTTTGGTCCTTCGCGAGGGCCTTTATTTCTTTGGACGTCTTGATTTTAGCAACAGGAATATTCAAAGCGCCCTCGACATGCCCTAGTTTATACTCACCTGGCTCTCTAACGTCTATGACTTTATAACTCATATATCTATTATAGTCTGTACGATCCACATGTTATTTAAGCACCTCTCTAAATTATTCTTAAAATGTATTGACAATAAAGCAACTATATACTAAAATAATCATACTCTAATTAAAATCAAGATAAAAAGAGACAAAAATGATCGAGGTAAAAGAGGCGCGAACTGCCACGCCCAACTTAAGCACCACTCCGGATCTTTCGGGCGTAGCGACGTCCGTGCCGGCTTTCGCCAGACTCGGCAACCAGCTTATTGAAGATGCCCAGCAACAAACAGAAAATCATTTTAGATCTTATGGATTTTTAGAAAATCCAGCAGCCCAATTTCTGCTGCTCGCAATTACTGAGCGCATCATCTTAACAAATAATGCCCGGTCGTCAGGCCACATCAACCAAGAAGAGGCCATAGCACAAAGACTACTAGCCAGCGACATGCTCTTGCTGCTTGGTGGTGTTGCCCACAGGTATTACATGTTTAATCGGGATAAGATTTCACCGAGCTTAACGCTGTCCGAAGAAGAAATTCAGGAAGCGCACTTTGATTTCATAAACCCCAAACTTTCGCGGCAACTACACGCCAAGCTTGCTGCCATAAAATACACACTCCCTGAAAGCTCTTTGCCAGTGGCTGAGCAGCCTTACAGAATCACAGTACTTAACGTTTTAAGCCAACCGGGCAGTAAATCAGGGGCGGAAGTAAATGCCGATCAACTCAATAAAAATACCGAGCAATTTCAGGCACGTTTTGGCGGCCAAGGTTTTTGCGGGTCAGCCTGGACTATTAAGCTTGGCGACATGTCGCTTGCTGTTTTTCCTATAGATACTGCCCGAGCAATCCTAGATGGTAAACACCCCGAAAAACTAACGCACGAGTTCCTCCACACCCAATACCCACTCAACACCGTTGGTCTTGGGTTTTTTATGCTGTTCGTAGAAGAAGCCCGCGTCAAACGACTAGCCGGCGATGATCGATCCTACCCTGATATTGATAGCTTCGCCTACAGCCTGCGGCAAATGACCGGCATGGATCTCATGACGAGTGCGGCCACCGTTTCTCCAGATGGATCATCTAATTTCTTAATCCAAAGTGCCAGAACAATTGGAACGCAGCGAACTTTAGAGCTAGCTACTGTACTGCCGGACGCCTATCGCAATGCCGACACCCCTCTGCCTATCAATATCAGCAGCCGACTCGGCAACGCTCCCGGCATACTCCGGCGCATTCAAGTAACCCAAAACCAATCTTCTCGCCTCGCTGCCTAAAATCAGAGTATACTAATACATAGTCATGGAGACATGAGTTCCGGGCGGATACAGCCCAGTTCCATCGTCTTCAGGCTTTATATACAAGCACCAGACAAACATGCTCCGGCCCCTGTTTGATCTTTAGTAATAATTTTAGTTATATAAGCCTCATCTCTTTTTGGTTTGTTTTTTATATATGCAAACCCCTTAACCCCCCCTTTGTTGTACATCTCTCGCCTCTATTACAGACCGACGACCAATTTATAATTTCTTTCGCTGTATAGCGAATTCTAATTTCTCATACGGAGTATCCCATGGACCCAATAACCCCACTAAACGAGCGCGTTGAAGTGGTGGCACTCTTCCGAAAAAACCTTGATGTCAGCCAAATCTGCCTGCCACACAAAATGCGCTATAAAAACCAAGAAATAACCTTCAGTGAGCTAGGCATGCGCCACCCGACCTCTAAGGGCAAGCGCATGATCCATGTTTTCGATATGTCCGACGGCGTCAATGATTATCGCCTCGAATTCGACGCCGAAGGCCTCACCTGGACACTAACCGCCATACTGGACGGCAAATCCCTATGAACCCAAACCATCTCACCTACCCCTGTTTTGCGCAGGGTCAGACCCTGCGCAAAACATATGCGGGATTGATTGCTGGAGGTACGTATGTACGGCCTTAACACCGAAAAACCACGTATTATGTTCATTGACCTCAATAGTGCCTTTGCCACAACCGAGCAACAAGCTCATCCGCACTTGCGCGGTCGACCAATGGGCGTTACCAACCGCATCTCCAAACATTGTTGCGTTATAGCAGCCTCGTACGAAGCCAAAGCCCTGGGGATCAAAGTTGGCATGCGGCTCGATGAAGCTAAGAGCATTTGCCCAGACTTTATCATTCTAGAAACCGACCCGCCCAAATACCACCATGTCTACCAAAAAATCTGCGCCATTATGCAGGACTATTCGCCGAACGTGAAAATGAAGTCTATCGATGAAGGCGTGATTGATTTTCACGGCATGGACGACCTCTTAAAAGACCGCTCCTTGCAAGATATTGGATACGAGATAAAACAACGCGTACGAGATGAAATCGGTTGCTGGATGCGTATTAACGTCGGTATTGCCCCAAACCGCTTTTTGGCCAAACAGGCCGCCAGCTGGCACAAGCCAGACGGTCTCGACACCATCGATCACCGCAATCTTATCGACTACTACAAGAGTATTGAGCTGACCGATCTCACCGGCATTGCAAAGCACTTTGAAGCTCGCCTCAATGCAACCGGCATTTTTACACCTATGCAGTTTTTAGAAGCTTCGGCAGACCACCTGAAACGGTTTGTTTTTCATAGCGTAATCGGCGAAGACTGGCACAACCGCCTGCGTGGCCACGAGGTAGATGGCAACCCAACCAATAAAGGTCAAGTGGGCAGACAGTTCGTGCTTGACCTACGCACCAACAGCGATGCAGATATCCTACCCCGCTTTCACTACCTCTGCGAAACGACCGGCAAGAAACTTCGCTACAACAACTTCGATGCCCGCGGCGTACTAGTTTGGGCGACTTTCCAAACCGGCGACTATTGGTACAAGCGCAAAATGTTTAAGTCGAGCTTTTACACCGACCGAGATATCTACTCACGCGCCCTCTACCTATTTAATCAACGCCCAAAACATCTCTACGTTACTAGCATGGGAATCACGTGCTATCAGCTCACGCCTTCAGCTCGTAGCCAATACAGCCTGTTCGACGAAGTTAATCGCCAAGAATGGCTGACCACTGCCGTCGATGAAGTCAACGAACGCTATGGAACCTTCATGATTCATTCGCTCGACACCCTCGAAGGCAAGCGCCGAGTCAAACAAAAAATCCCTTTTGGCGGAACCGAATACTTCGAACTCCTCCTAAAACGCGCGTAGTTTGGCTACTTTATTTCTTCTTACAGGATTTACAAGTGCCACATTTACCACTTAGGCAGACATCTTCATCTTTGGAAGAATGTCCATGCCCATGCCCGTCATCACGCTCACCGCCATGCCCTTGACCGTCGAACACCAAACCTTCGGCCATCGACGCAAGTCCTTGCATATGGTTATGAAGACAAGCCATAGCCCCTAGCTGCATAGCACTACGCATGACAAAATCAATTCTCTCACGTGAAGCAGCATCCGATAAAATGGACTGGATCTGTTCAAATACAACCTCGTCTTCTGGTGAATCCACGGCAGCCTTAACGAGCTCATCAAACGTTGTTTCTAGAGAGAAGAATGAGTCGTCTTCGACAGCGGGCAAGAAAACTTCAGGCGTGACGACATGGCCCTGGAACTGTCCGCTCATGATCAATGTCCTTCCGCCATAGCTTGTGTGTTCTGAACAATATCCGGAGTTATGCCACGAGTCAAAGCGCTGACCATGGCCAGGCCTACCGAAACCTCTCTAGAGCTTAGCCCCCGCAAGTCAAATGAATTACGCTGGCCCGCAGGGGGCTGTTGGCTCTCAAAAACATGCAGGCTATAAATTTTATCAACAGGAACAACTTCACTCCTGACTTGACGAGAACCACCATTCACTCCGGAATTAAAATCAAGATTGCCTGTTTTGGCAAATGTTCGCGCAAAGCCGGTATCTGCCATGTCGTGAACTTGCCGATGAATATTTCTCCCGCCTGCGCTAACGGCAATCATTGAAGCGTGAGATATCTCAGCTACGTTCAGCCCTGAATTTCCAGAGTGACCAGAGCCATTTCCGTGATCAAGTTCGTTGGATGTGTGCTTGAGATAAAGATCGTCAAGCAAACCCTGTTGCAACGCCGAGAACACATTAAGATCTGTCGCGCTTAACTGAACGTCTGCCGCTGAGGACAAAAAACCAACGCAAAGGCCGCCCTGACGCATCACATCGCCTGGGCTAGCAGGTAAAATCACACCAGGGAAATATATCAACTTATTATCGCGAGTTGGCACCCCGACAGTAACACGTAAATTACCATGGTCCTGAAGAGCAAACCTCTCACCTATTTTGATCTCGGGCGACATACCTGCTTCGGACAATAAGCCACGATGAACTGCTAGTTTTGCAAAAAAATCGCCTGATGATGGCCTTGGAAGATCAGAGTTGTCGGGCCTGTAAAGCCTATGCTTATCTGCACCGCCGAGCGAGATTTCAATTTTTTCTCCAAAAATTCCTGCCGCATCTTCGAGTTGTCCAGGAGCGATATCAGGTTTAGTCATACTACACATATTATGTGAAATAAAAAGATTTTTGCAAATATGTCGCATTTTTGTGGATTTTTGCAACAAGAGAATTCATAAAAATTGCATTAATATCTAAAATGTTATATTATACATAGGTTAAATAGTGTGGATGTAACGATGTTATTACGTAGCCCCGGAGCGGGCCAAGAAGGACTCTTAGAAACTGGCAGCCCAAATTTTGGAGCATTTATTGTAGATGGCCTCAAAAACAGTACAACTACGCTGCCCCCAAACACCACCAGCATAACCTCACCCCTGCTCTTGATACTTGAAAGCAACGACCCAAATATCACAAAAGAATTATCAACGATAGCCGCCGGCTTATATGAAGCCCCTGTGACCACCCTGGACATTTCGCGAAAACCTCGGTTAGCAAAGGGCAGACTCGCTCAATTTATAGGGAACTTACTGGTCAAGCCAGATCAAGAAATCAATAAAGATCTCCTGGCTGATTCTGGAAGTCGAAGTATCATTGCTATTGGATCAACAGCATGCAATTTGGCATTGTCTATTGCCGGCCAAAATGCAGATAAGATTCATGGTATCGGATTAATAAA
The DNA here is from genome assembly GCA_022842995.1 of Candidatus Saccharimonadota bacterium. Classification (GTDB taxonomy): domain Bacteria; phylum Patescibacteriota; class Saccharimonadia; order Saccharimonadales; family 2-12-FULL-41-12; genus JALHOM01. Next base: position 43,016 of record JALHOM010000005.1, on the reverse strand, counting down.
TCCCGACCTACAAATTGCCTCGTCTCACTCCGAAACGCTGACCGAACTAGCGGACAACCCGGACTCAGTGGTTTCTGTTAGCATTCAAGGTAGCAACCCGGAAAACGAAGCTTTCGTCGCAGACCTTTATTACGAAATGTTCCCTGATGCAGCATACACGTTCCAACAAAATCCCAACGAAGATCGCAGAAAAACAGTTGCACTACAATTAATTCATATAATCCATGATCTGACTGCCTCCGATGACCCTATCCTTCCAAGAGATCCTGGTTATCCACTATTTGAAAAATCTCTTGACCCTAACCAACTTAATCTAAAAAAATCAATAAACGGCATCAAATCAGAATTAAAATTGCTAGCAAAATCTTATGCCAAGCGAGCAATTCCAAGCTTATTCAAAATAGACTGGTAATATCCAGTGTGACGTATGTCGCACCAAAATCAGCATACTTAGACTACACTCTCCACATAGGCATAAACTCTAAAAGGAGGGGCTATGGACACCAAACTACACAACTCACCGGAAACTTTTGACAATGTTCGGGCTTTTTTGATGAATAATTTTGTCGGAACGTTATCGACCGTCGGGCCTGACAATTCCCCGTATGGATCAGTGATGTATTACACGGTTGGCACGGATCTTACAATCCGTTTCCTGACCAAAAAAGACACCACTAAATCACAAAATATTCAACACAACCCCAAGGTGTCATTCGTCGTCTTTGAAGCCCACAGCCAAACAGTCGTCACCGTAGAAGGTGAAGCAATTGACATAACCGACACCGAAGAAGCCAGCCCCATCTTTAGCGAGCTCATCAAAATCGTTGAGAATAACTCTGAATCTGGTATACCACCAATCTCAACCCTGATCGATGCCGGCAGGTACGTGGCTTACTCTATAAAACCTACTGAAATACGTATGGCTAATTTCTCGCGGCCCAATGATGGAGGCTATGACCAGTTCGAAGTATTAAGATTTGAATGATTTTTATCACACAAATAACATACGATACCTCACATTAAATTCTCAGCTTAATGTCTATAGTAGTAAGTACCAATACTACGTAAGTTAAGAGGAGTTATCAATGCGTAAAAGCAATATAAAACAACTACTTAAACAAGGTATCGGCAGCAGCTCCAAAGAAATCAGCCACATAGCCACCCACGATTCGCTGTATCGAAACTACGAAAAAAACTTATTTAAATCACACAGTGTGCCAAAAAAATCCGAGACCTGACGTTCGAAGTTAACCAAATTACATTATTTTTAAGGGAGGGCAACCATGAGAGGCGACATCGTCGTAAACGTATTACACGTCGATAAACTACACAAACAAACACACCGCCTCAAACATTCACTCGTAGATATATCGACAGAGATCGAACTAGCGCTAACCAACAAAGATTCGCTCAAGCGTGAGGTGTTTTCTAAGGCCAAAAAATCAGGACTTCTTCACTAATTCGAATAGGCTCCTGACTTCATTTAATGAGCTTGTCGAATAAGTACTCTAGGAAGTGCCAACGGATTTTCTCATGACTATTCGGCGGAAAGAATGCCGGACCAGTCGACGGATTTCAATCCGCCACTCATACATAAGGTAGCCGAGACACAAGGCAACTATCGCCGCCACCATAGCAAGACCTTTACCTATCGACACGCCTGCCTGCCCAGAACCGCCACTTTCGATATCCTGAACGGCACTTAGACCAGACGACGTATCAAGACCTGACTTTCGGCAGCGATTTGTTTCAGGATTCCTTTCTTGTCCAGCAGGGCATGGAGCAAGCACAGAAGTAGCAGATAATACACTACGACAGCGGTTTGTCTCGGGGTTTCGCTCTTGCCCTTCTTTGCATGGAACTAATCCAGACTCAGTCAAAACGCTCCGACAACGATTGGTCTCTGGGTTCCGTTCTTGGTTAGCAGCACAAACCTTGAGGTCATCCTCTGTTTCTATGGTCTTGCAGCGATTTGTTTCAGGATTCCTAAATTTGCCCGGACCACAGTCTTCTGTACTACCAGTTGCCGGAATACCTCCTATACCCGAGACTGTCGAAGCCACATTAACACTACCCGGCGACAGGGCCTCTGAGTACGTCCACAAATTATCGATCAGCGACCACGAGGCATCGTCTTTAGGGCTATCGTAAACATCGGTTTGTGAAACCACCGCCCCATTTGGGTCCGAAAGCCTCATTGAAGCACTGGAGTTAGGTAAAATAATGCCCGTCTGAGCATCGCTCAAAACCAGATAACCTAGCGGATCAATCTGCAGTGAAGGCAAAGTATATGTCTTGAAAAACGTTGGTCCAAGCGCCAAGACATAACCCTCCAGATTAACCGCTACACTAGAGGGATTATGTAGTTCAATAAATTCTTGCCCGTCGTCGACACCAGTAGCGTTAGGCTTCAGCTCGGTGATTAAAATTTTTTCGTATACAACAGGTGGTTTTTCATGGCAGTTTTCGCCGTCAAGTGATTCATATCCTGCCGGTACACCTACCTGGAGTCCTTCGATGTTATCGCAAATATCCTGCAGGCAAACACCCTCTGGCTGTGCAAAATAATCATCAGGGATTGATATCTGTAGGCCGTCGATGTTTCCGCACACGTCCTGAGGCAATAACTCTTCATACAGTCCCGATGCCGGCAAAGCCTGAAGCAACGTTTCCATAAAATCGCTCGTATTATTGTTGGTATCTACCAAACGAAGAGGGTCGCTCGCCGATTTCCTGAGAAGTATCTTACCGCTCGCCGGAGCAGTGATCGCAGTCCCTTCTGGACTAACGGCCGTACCCCAACCTAATTTGTCGACCTCATTTTTGGTGCTATCGACTAATCGCAAATGCCCACCACTCGCACTTATGCCCGCCTTAAACGCCACATCAGGCGAAAAACTAGACACCGAAGTTACAAATTCATTGGTTGCAAATGTCGCCGAACTCCACGGCTCAATCATTAACTTGCTATTTGCGGGCGGGGTTAAACAGCCCAAATTTGTCTTGGTAGCGTCACTCGCCGACGCATAAACCAAGCACCAGCCAGAAACATCTTGCGCTTCCGAAGAATTATTATAAATCGACACATATTCCCGCGCAGCGGACGCTGAATCACCCGTTTTCAACCCAGAGATTACCGGCATAGCCATAACTGTGCTAGCTCCAAAAATTAATGCATAAATTACGGCGCAGACTAGCGCCGTGACGCGGAACAGACCAGTCTTCATTAACTCATAGTTGGCGAAAATCTTATTCATGAACCTACTTCTACTTTCTTTGAATACGTTACAAAACGATGCTTGGTTTTAAACATCAGCCAGAGCACTAAAACGGACCCGATTCCGTACATTGTCATGACGTGCGATAAGTCAGCCTTATAAGAAACTGGACTCAACTCAAAGCTGGCAATAAAATTTATAACTAACGTACAGTATTTCAATATCCAAACTGCCGGCAACGAAATGATGCCCGCCAAAAACGGCAATAAAAGACCGCTTAATCCCGACACAAAAACAGACAACATAGCAAATGGAATAATCGGCACGATCAATACATTGGCCACTATCGAAAGTAGCGAAAAACTTCCGAAGACATGCAAAATAATCGGCAACGTCGCCAGCTGGGCAGAAAAGGTCGCAATAACTGTCTCGGGAATAAGCGACACTTTATCTGGATCAGGATAAAAATACCTCGTAATTAACGGCGCGATGATCAAAATCCCCGCAAAAGCCGTGAAAGATAAATACCAACCAACATCACCGAGCAAATAGCTAGGGTTATAGGCCAGGGTGATACTAGCGGCATAAATCAAGAGTTTTATGGGGTGAAATTTCCTCCCGTAATACCACGCCAGAAGCGAAAGTGTCGCCACCAAACCAGCCCGAGTCATAGAGGGGCTAAAGCCAGTAATGGCGATAAAGGAACCGACCATGCCAAGTCCTGTAGCGAAGCTTAGATATTTAGATATTTTTTGGAACAAGCCGCGTGCCAAGTTAACAAGAATCGTCAGATTGTAACCACTCGCAACCACAATATGCGTTAATCCGAGCATCTGAATATTGCTCGATAGGTCCTCTGGTAAATTTGTCTTCATGCCTAACAAATAGCCCAGTCCCAAAGATCGTTCTGGCTCGGGCAAGCTACCTTCCGTAGCCGCAGCAAAAGTATCTCTCGCTTGCAGCCCTATATCTTGATTGCTCGTTTGACTGAGACTCATAACTTCAGCCCTCCCGAGACTAAGCCCGTAGGCGCCAAACCCTGGCAAAGCAAAGCCTTTTACTTCTACGCTATCACCCCTTTTTAGGGTAGTTAGTTCTTGAGATGCCAGATTCACCCAAATTTTACCCTCGTATTCTCGCCCGTCTACCGACAACCCCGAGAGAGCAAACTGCAACTTTCCGTCCTCGGCTGATTGACGAACGTCGTCGGTAATTCGTCCACTAATAACCATCGATTTCCCTGCCTGCGTCGATAGTTGTTGTCGCTCCTGGATAGCTCCAACGCCAAGAAAATTCCCAATCATAAACCCTGAGGCCACTACTAAAGTCACCACCGAAAATAATTTCATCCGTAGTAGCGCCACAACCAACGGAAGCAGTAACACCGAACCAATTATCCAAAGCACGTTAAAGCGTGTTTCAAATCCAGAAAATAACCCGACGACCAACCCAACAAGAAAAGACACACAGAATACTAATCCTGCATAATGAATCCGAACATGAACGTCGCGTCGCCTCATGGGCCCACACTGTAGCGCCACAGGTCCGCAAAGAGCAATTGCTCATGCTTTGTTTGGCATAATATTTCAGATTTTCGTCATTTATTTTAGAGCTTCTAATTACCCCGAACAAGAGGCAAGACTTGATCTGGACAATCCTTGAGCACACGTTTCATGGCAGTCTTTTCGGCCTCTGTCACCCATAGCCGATACTCTTGCTTAACGGCAATCTGTCGAGCCACATAGCGGCAACGGTAAGATTTATTCGGCGGTAGCCAGGTGGCTGCGTCACCATCGCCTTTATCGCTATTTACCTTGCCCTCCACTGCCAACAAATTTAACGGGTCATTTGCCAGAGCCTCCCGCTCGGCTGGCGACAGTCCTTGGGCGCCTTTTTGCCACGAATCAGAAAGGGCTACGACGTGGTCAATCTGTACGTCATCACTAGTATCTGGACCTCTTTTAAACTCAATCGATTTCGCGGTATAGGGGTCGTCCAGCCTGCCGCTCAACACGGTGCAATCTTGATCGGATTTTACAACCACTTCTGTCAAATCCCTTTTTAAGATGAAGTTCCTGACGTCACACTGCCCAACTTTGGCCCAGCCACTGCCGTATTGGTCTCGTTTATAGCCCGTTTTTGGAGCACGGCCCTTTACTTCTAACTCTTCCAGGACATCGACAGCCTTGCGAGTATCAACATTCGATACATCGCCATTTTCAGCAACACCAAGCACGGTAGATACGCTGCTTTGATCGGTGTTATCGAGATATTTTTTGCCGGCTTCAAACCCATAACCACCCAGTAGTGCAAGAATCAAAAATAATAATACATATAATCGGCGGCGCTTGTATTTCATGTGCAGAATCTACCATACCATACTCGGGCTTATCACAGCCGTCTCTCAGTAAAGATATACTACAATGAAGTTACTATGCGATTATTACTCGTCGAAGATGATTATAAAATTGCCGCCGCTATTAAACGGGGCTTAAGCCAAGAAAGTTTCGCGGTAGACGTAGAGTATGACGGCGAATCCGGATTTGGCGCCGCATCAACCCTGCCATACGACCTCATCATCCTTGATCGAATGCTGCCCGGACTAGACGGTGTCGAAATCTGCCGTAAACTGCGCGACGAAAAAATCCACACTCCAGTACTCATGCTGACTGCCAAATCTCAGATCAAAGAACGCGTCGAGGGACTCAACGCCGGCGCCGATGACTACCTGCCTAAGCCGTTCTCTTTCGAAGAATTATTGGCCCGCATTAGAGCCCTCCTGCGTAGACCAAAAGAAACTCAATCAGACATACTGACCGTCGGTGACCTCAGCCTTAACACCACCACTTTTGCGGTTGAACGCCAGAATAAATCAATTCAGCTTTCTAACAAAGAATTTGCACTTTTGGAATACCTGATGCGGAACGAAGGACGAGTTTTGTCTAAAGAAAATATCATCGAGCACGTCTGGGATTTTGAATCAGACATCTTACCAAACAATGTCGAGGTGTACATGGGCTATCTTCGTACAAAAGTTGACAAGCCATTTAAAAAGCCGCTTCTTCACACCGTGAGAGGATTTGGGTATAAGATAGAGCCATGAGTCCCGTACTCGCCCGTCTTAAAGGCCCGCGCCTCAAGCTCGCAGGAACGTATCTCATTATCATCATGGTAATGAGTATTGGATTTAGCTTTGCAATTTATCGGATATCGGATACCGAGCTGCGTGGCCAGCGTAATATCGCCATACCCCGGGAAGTTCGATTTTCCTTCTTGGACGATTTCGACAGACTACGAGCAGAAAAACTCGAAGCAGCGCGCGAGAACCTTCGGGAACGCTTGATTGCCTTTAACCTTATTACATTGGTCATTGGAGGCCTGTTGAGCTATATTTTGGCCTACCAAGCCTTAAGGCCTATCGAAGAGGTTATTGAGGCCCAAGATCGCTTTGCGTCCGATGCCTCGCACGAAATTCGCACCCCACTAACAGTTATGAAAAGCGAGATTGAAGTTGCCCTGCGCGACAACAATCTCACCCTCAAAGAAGCCCGGCAAACACTGAAATCCAACTTAGAAGAGATAGTTAAATTAGAACAACTCACTACCGGGCTTTTACAGCTGGCTCGCCAAGAAAACGTAGAAAGTATCTTCGAAAAAATTTCGGCACGCCAAATAATCGACGAGGCCTTGGACAAAAACCAGCCCAAAATAAGTCGCAAAAAGATTACCATTGACCAGAAAAAAGTAAGCGATTTTTCATTCCGCAGCGAACCTCAAAGCCTGACGCAGGTTTTGGTCATTTTAATAGATAATGCCGCCAAATATAGCCCGCCAAAATCAACTATCCGCCTCGAGACAAAGGCCTCACGACACGCCTATAGGTTCAGCGTCATAGATCAAGGACCTGGGATCCCTGCTGAGGACATGCCGCATATTTTTGATAGATTCTATAGATCAGATAAATCACGCGGTAAAGACAAAGAAAGCGACGGCTATGGTCTTGGGCTGGCGATCGCTAAACAAATTACCGATTCGCTCGGCGGCCACATAGAAGTACGCAGTCGACTCGGCCATGGCACGACATTTTACGTCGAACTGCCTCGTCGCTAAAACTTGTTAACAAGTGCCTGCCCGTACAGCACTAATCAGATTAACATTACTACCATAAACCCTCGGCTTTTTGGACTATAGAGCTATTTTCAAACATTAAACTATCCCGGTCTGCCCCATCGCTATAGTAACGATAGGTAGTTTACCGGGATAGTAGTAAGGTATAGTTTAGAGGCTACTTATGACTGTCGCTCCTTAGGGGGCAGGGCGACAGTTAGTTTTTTACTATCTTTACGTCGATGAATCCTCCTTTGAATCTGTTGTTTGATCATTATTATTGTCGTCCATATTCATGTCGCCACGTGGGCCACCGTGGCCACCGCGATGTCCGCCAGGACCACCGCCCATAAGTACATATTTCTCGTCAATACCGTTATCTGAAGCCCATTTCTTGACTTCGTCTCGGTGCTTCTGCATTGCGGCCTTTCGTTCGTCTTCGGTCATATCCTTCAAGCTATCAAAGAATGTTTGCTGACTTTTGACGTACTCGAGAATCTTGGTCTTCTGCTCTTCGGTGATCTTGCCGTTCGTTACGGCAGTCGACAAGCGTTCTTCTAGACGAGTTTGTCTTTCTGCGCGCCGCTCGGCCATATGCTCTTCACGGTCGGCATCGATAATTTGTTTAACCTCGTCTTTATTGACGTTAAACTTCTCGGCTATTTTACTCGCCAAACTGTCGACCCGGTCTGAACTGGAGCTAGACTCTGCTGAAGCGTTGATAGCAAAAGCACCTCCACCAACAACCGCTGCCGACAAAACGGCCGCTGTTAACATTTGTTTACTATATTTCAATATGCACATCCTTTCCGACTGAGTTTTATTGTTCAGTCTGGATACAACAATACCGCCCCAAACTTAAAATGCACTGTGAAGCACATTTACAGTAGTTTCTAGCCTAGATTAAAGAGATTATTTCCGAAACAAAAACTCATGCCAGGCATCAAGATTTGCCTGAAATGAACTCTTCTTTTCCTCGAAAGGTTCGGCCTGACCTTGCTGAACCGGACGATCTTTCGTGTAACGTAGCGCAACCTCCTCGGGGATGATGTACAGTTTTTCACCATCGGCAGCTTTACCAAACTGTCGTCGAGCCGCTAATTCAAGGTACTGATTGGACTCGTAGTATTTGTTTTTTAACTTCAGGTTCTCGTTTTCGAGTCGCGAAACTTCGTTTTTTTGCCGTGCAATGGCAATTTTTTTATCGAGCTCATAATTGGTCTGGACTACTTTAACGCCACTCCATGTTACCAAAAGCGCAACCACGCCAAATGTAATTAAACCGAGATTTCGCACATCGGTCAGTAGCTTAAACTTTTCCAGGATCTGATCTTTATTTTTGAACATTTTTACAAAATATAGTATACCACTGTGAGCTCTTTTTCTGGTATACTCTATCTGTTAACCACACGGGGGCGTAGCTCAGTGGTTAGAGCAGTCGGCTCAATTTACATGTAACTAAATCTAAATTCTGCACTGATTTTATTATCAGATTTCAGCCTTAGACATGTCGCATAAAAAAGGGCTGCTTACCGGGTAACTAGTAAGTATATCCTGTCAAATTCGGGGAAGCCTTTAATATGGTAATCCCGAGCCAAGCCCGTCGCGTAAAAAACACGGGAAGGTGTAGAGACTGAATGGCAGGCTCCGTTATACATAGCGGATGAAGAGACAGTCCAGACCAGCAAACTTGAAAAAGGCAGCGAAAGCTGTAGTGGTACGCATAACCGATTGGTCGCTGGTTCAAGTCCAGCCGCCCCCACCATTTATTCGTAGTTCAATAATCACAGTAAAAACTATTGAGTTAAAATAACGTCAACGAACGAATTTTACTGTCGTTGAGTGGTCAAAAGAGTGGCACCAGCCGGAAGATCACCAAGCCCAACGACAAAATATTCCATGTATCTCGGACCTTCGTTTCCAGCAGCTGCATCGGGGCGAGCAACAAAACCAAGTGTAGAGTTACTGTTGAGAATGTCTAGTTTCAAGCCATAGCGGGTTACAAATTCTTGGTTATAGCTTGGATTTAGGGCAATTTTAGCCGAATAGGTTCCGATTTCTCTCGTTACTAGACGCCGATTACTGCCTGTGCCTTCAACCCGAGTCGTAAATAGCTGCATACCACTAGACCAAACTTCTGGCGCAAAGCCCTCTTGACTATTTTTAAACGCAACTAGCGTCGTCGATAGTCTCTGCGTGTTCGGCAACGGACCCATACTTATTACGGCCGTCCTATCTAGTACTTCACCTTGCCACCGCTGTAGATTCTCAGTACCTCGACCGGCAGAAATGTTCAATGGCCAGCCAGCCGCATAGACTTTTTCGCCCGGTTGAAGTTGAGTCAAATTATCCTTAATTTCTCGATTATAAGCCTCGGCAATATCAACAGCAGACCTATCGGGATTCATGGAAACAAACGCCGTATCTTCATCGGATAATGGCAGGGCAACCGATTTAATTTCGCCTAAAGTCTCAAAATTATCTCTACTTGTCCCGCCACTTACAACCGCTGGACGCATGAATACCATGTAGTGCTTGCCGTCTGCGACATATCGTTCTACCAAAACCTGTTGCTGTCCGGTTTTCGGAATATAAAAAACATGTGCGGACGTTGCGACGGCATCGGCCCCAAGGCGCGTTCCACTGGCATTAACTACTTCCAGATTTACCGTTTTTTCTTCGAGGAACTTTTGGGTCTCTTTTGCTTCAAATTGCTCGTTTGAAAGCTCAGGCGCTGGAGTTTCATTGTGTATTTCATTCTGCGTAGGTGGATTTTGGTTCGGCTGAGGTTGTGGCAGTGGTTCAGTCGACACTACCGATGGGTTTTCGGGCAAACCTGTTGGAGCTTCGGTCTTGGCAGGCTCTTCTAATACGCGTACGGCAAATAATCTTTGGCCTTTTTTAAGCTTGAGCTTATTTTGACCTAATTTTTCTGCCTTATAAATCGCTACCTCTTTACCTGTGGTTCGATCGATTTTGTATTGCCACAAAACGGCATATCGATTCACCTGATCTGTTGCGACGTAGCCCTCTTTTGCGGGTGCGCCGATGATTTTAACTTGAGAAGGATCAAGCGCGCCGCCAAAAACAATTCGCTTTTCCTTGTTTTTGGGCAAAACATTGTAAGATCGGATGTTTTTTCTAACTTTTGAAAGCTCAGGGTATTCACCAGCAACCTGCCTAAGACTCGGAGCGGTAACGACCACGTTCTGCTTGGCGCCTGCGCGATGCTCTTGACCTGGGTTAGCGCTGGCTTCAGCGACCGCATTCCCAGCCTCACCGCCAACAGTTCCGACCAAATTCGGCGCTGCCCCAAGCACAGCCAATCCCATGCCAGAAATGACTCCAGCGCGTCTCAAAAACCCAAAGGGTTTATCCTCCGCCTGTAGAGGATCTGTAGGTCTTGGATCGGCATTTTGCCCGGCAGGATCTTTATCCATTGATTTTTCGGTGTCTTTTTTAATAATTAGTCTATATTATACCACTAAAATCAAGTTTTCTACCGTCAAAGTGACTCAGATCCATCCTTCTCTTGACACGAAGGAGTACAATTAAATGTTATGGAATCATCATTTAAAACCCCTAAATTTGTGGTCATCGGTGGCGGGACCGGTAGCTTTACTGTTTTATCAGCCTTAAAATATTACGTTCAAAACATCACCGCGCTCGTCAGTATGGCTGATGACGGAGGCTCCACGGGGCTACTACGCGATGAACTCGGCGTTCTGCCACCCGGAGATATTCGACAGTGCCTGGTGGCTCTGAGCGATTCACCTCATCTACGCGAACTGTTCAATTTCCGCTTTCCCGGAGATGGTTCTCTGGCTGGACACACCTTTGGCAACCTATTTTTAAGCGCTATCGAAATGCAGAGCAATGACTTTGCCGAAGCTATCAAGGTGGCTGGCGAAGTTCTGCGTATCAAAGGCCGAGTTCTGCCCATAACGCTCGACGATTGCCGCCTGGTCTATACCGACCAACACGGCAATACCATTAACGGTGAGCACCAGATAGAACTGGCCGATATTTCAGCCGACAAAAATCCAAAACTGTCCTACGAACAGCCAGCCACCGTCAACAAAGAAGCAAAAGACGAGATTCTGGGCGCCGACATGATCGTTATCGCTCCCGGCAGTCTCTATACGTCTTTAATTCCGCTACTTTTAGTCGACGGGGTGCCCGAAGCCCTTCAAAACAGTAGTGCAAAAGTTGTCTACGTCGCTAACCTTGTTAACAAACCTAACGAAACCAAAGGCTATGGGGTGAGTGATTACGTCAGGGAACTCGAGAGATATGCTGGATCGGGCGTCATAGACGCAGTTTTATACAACACCGATCAACCAGATCAAACTACCCTTGATCAATATTATGCAAAAGAAGAATTTCCCGTAGAAGTTGATTTACAAAATCTTATCGGAGCGTCTTACGAGCCGATTGGCGGAAAATTCTTATCTCACAAAAAAACGATCGTTGGCCCTGACGACCCTCTATCACACATACGGTCGCTTATTCGTCACGATGCCGATGCGGTCGCCAGAGCCTTGATGAAGATTTACTATAGCTAGATTTAAGCGTTTTCTCGGGCAGTTTTGAGCGCCTGTGCCCACCAAACTAACTGCTGCATCTGATCGTTGGGGTTTCCAGAAACAAGATCTTCAATGATATTGCCGTTCTCGTCTTTCATCGCCCATGGGCTGCGGATTGCAACCTGAAGTCGGATGTCGGCCATCTCTAACTCGCCAGCGATAGCGCGCAGGTGTTCAGCAGCTCGGACTCCACCCATACTGCCGTAGCTCACCATAGCAACCGGCTTTCGACCCCATTCATTAAAAATAAATGATATGGCGTTCGTTAAACTAGCAGGTGCCGAGTGATTGTATTCCGGCGTAACCCATACATAGCCGTCAAAACTAGCAATTTTCTCTGCCCAAGCCTTGGTGTGCTCGTTCTGATACTGTCCCATGGCTGCCGGCATAGCCTCATCAAGAAGTGGCAATCCGAATTCTGCTAAATCGACAATTTCATATTCCACATCTGGTGTTTCTGTAACTTTAGCGTGATACCATTCGGCAACGTCTTTTCCAGCGCGTCCCGGACGAGTACTACCAACAATAATTCCAATTCTTAAACTCATTATATCCCTTTCTTTATCTGTTTCATGGTTAGTGTATATACATTATATAGTTACTTGCTATAAAATGTAAAGTGACTTGCATTTTTGTGATAAAATAGGAATAACTATGAATACATCAACCGACGCAAAAACCATGTGCCCTAAGGTAGAAGCCAAACCAGGCTGTATTCAAGCGGCCCTGGCAATCCTTGGCGACAAGTGGTCTCCACTGCTTCTTGGGCAACTGGTCGAAGACTCCAAAACTTTCAGCGAACTTGCCTCGTCTCTGCCCGGTATCAGTCCTCGCACACTGAGTGCTCGGCTCAGTGGCCTCGAAGATCAAGGCATTATTTCGAAAAAATGCTACTGCGAACATCCACCGCGCTACAAATACAACCTCACCAAAAAAGGTGCGGACTTGCGGACCATCCTCATACAAATGGCCACCTGGGGCAATAAGTACTCTTAAAAAACCTCGGAAATAAATCGATACCGAGCTTTCAAAAAACTTAATTAAGCCAGCTCTTTTAGTATCTGGTCGATGGTGGTCTCGAGTTCCATAGCTGAACCGCATGACATCAGTCGAACTCGATAATCTTTGGCGCTCGGAAAATCATTGACATAGATCTTGCAGAATTTGTTGAGCGGGGCGATTGGACGCTCACCGTCTTGCCACGTTTCCCGAAACAGGCGAACATGCTTTTTAAAAATCAGAACTTTGTCGCGGGCGCTCAGCGTAGGCCATGGTGACTCTTTGGCAAACACAAAAGGGTCATAAAACACCCCACGACCGATCATCACTCCATCATATCCGTATTTCAGCGCTAGTTTTTGCGCCTCTGCATAACTCGTCACATCACCGTTACCAACCAGTAAGGTGTCGGGGGACAACTCATCGCGTAAAGTGCGAACGCGGCCAGCCCATTCCCAGTGTGCAGGAACTTTAGACATCTCTTTCACTGTTCGAAGATGAATACTTAACATGTTAAGTTTTTCATTCAAAATTGCCCCGAGCCAAGCTTCGTCATATTCGTTAAAGCCAATCCGCGTCTTAACGCTCAGCGGCAACCGACCAGCCAAACCGTCGCGTGTGGCACGTATTACCTCTAGCGCTTGATCGGGATATTTAATCATGCCACCTCCCGCGGCGTTTTTTACCACCGATTTATCAGGGCAACCCATATTTATATCAACCCCGTCAAAGCCCATATCTACCAGCTCATTAGCTACGGTGTAAAAATTTTCTGGAGTTTTTCCCCAAATTTGAGCAATCAGGGGATTTTCGGCGGTTTCAAATCTCAGGCGTCTTAAAGCCGCCGTCCGACCAGCCGAACAGAGCGCGTCGACATTAACAAACTCCGTAAACATCAAATCGGCTGGCGCGCAGGCCTGAACGACACGGCGAAAAACCGTCTCGGTGACATCATCCATCGGCGCCAAAACCATAAATGGCTTTGGTAAACTTACAAGAACATTTTTCATGAATATTATCTAATTATAGCTAAATACAGGGCAACTGTCATTGTTCCAAGCGCCCCAACGGCGTAATTGGCATATAAAAAGTACCGCCAATACCGGCGAAAACGCGGTGAAATACTCCGATTTCTATCTGGCAGACATTTCAGAGCAAACAAAAGATACGGCGCTACGGCAATACTGCCCAGCAAGCCAACCGCTCCATAAACTACCGGAAAACTTGCCGCAGCAAATACATACATGCTAATCACAAAAAATAGTGTCGCCTGAGGGCCAAGTTTGGTGGCGATAGACGAAATCCCGGCTTTTTTATCCGGCACAATGTCCTGGATGGCACCAAAAGCATGATTCCCACATACCCAGAGATAAAACCCGATAAATACGCCCCACCACTCGCCAATTTCACCCAGTAGTAAAAGTCCAAACAAAAACGGCGACGCGTAATGAAAAGCCGAGGTCAGCGAATCAAGAACTGGTCGCTCTTTAAAGCGAAGCCCCTTAACGCTATAAGCAAACACCAAGAAAACCATGGCAAGCAAAAATAACGAGGATACCGCGCTGCCTATCCAGACAAAATAGGCTAAAAAGGTAACATTGAGGGCCAGCATGATTACCCAGAGCCTGGAATGTAATTTTTTATCAAGAACCGAGCCGTCTATCGAGCCGTTTTTCCGCGGATTTTTAATATCCGACTCATAGTCGTAAATGTCATTCACCCCATACATAAGCAGGTTATAGATGACCAAGAAATAGATAAACCCGACAATATGAGCCGGGCTAAGATTATTATCGGCTAGCAAAGCTCCTGCCAGAAACGGTACACCAGTATTGACCCACCAAAACGGTCGACTAACTATCGCCAGTCTTCGAATATCGAGCTTCATTCCAGCATGCCGAACTTCTTCATGATCGAACCAAGCCCAATGACGGCGGCAAAGGTGTACATGAAGTCCTCAATTGGCGCATAGCCGATCGTTATGCCACTACGCAGTGAGTCGTCATATAAAACAATCGGCCGCCCGGTTAGATATTGGTCAAAGATTGCCGTCATGATCATCAAAACCAGCATCACCATCCATGTTTGGCGCTTTTTTACGACCCGAGTTTTTAATATCCAAATATCAACAACAAGGACTGCCGCAATAAAAGGTAGGCCGATTAAGAAATATGTCGCCATACAAGCCTCCAAGCGATAGCCGTATTATAAAAAAACAAACTCAAAAACAATAACTCCTCAAGAGGCATATCTGGGCTAAAAAAGTACACCCCACTAACATACACCGGATTAGTGGCAAAGACACCGCTCACGATCCCGGCAACGTCCCATAACAAGAAAAATCCGAGGAATAATAAATACAACCGAAGCGCGGTTTTTGGCTGATAAAAAAAGACTAGCCTGTGCCTATAATCGGCAAACCCAAGACCGAGAAGTGAAAATACCAAGATTATCCCATAGAGCAGCTGGTCCATCCCTGGTATTATATAGCTCAACGTTAAGTTTTACATTTAATAAATACAGACCCCGCTAGGAGAGCAATGCCGAAGCGTAAAGTAATCATCATTGGATCAGGCTACGGCGGTCTATCGAGCGCTGCACTATTCGCAGAGGCCGGATTTGACGTTGAAATCTTCGAAAAAAACGCCCACATCGGTGGCCGCGCAGGGATGATAGAGGTCGGCAAAGATAAAAACGGCATCTGGCGAGAACAGTCGATAAGTGCTAAACCAAAAAAAGATACCTTCCGGTTCGATACTGGCCCGAGCTGGTATCTCATGCCCGACGTCTTTGAACATTATTTCAAGCTACTTGGCGAAGACATTAACGATCATCTTGATCTTATCCGACTTGACCCGAGCTATCAGGTCGTTTTTAAGGACACCCTAATTGGCCTTACTAAAATCCACGGTAACCTGACTAAAGATAAGCCAACTCTCGAAGCCCTCGAGCCTCAAGCGGTCGAAAAACTAGAAAAATACCTCCACAGTTCATCAAAACAATACAAGATTGCCATGGAGCGTTTTTTATACAAAAACTATGACTCTGTGCGTGACTTTATGACACCGCAAATGATGACCGAAGGCCTAAAGCTTAACGTGTTAAGTAATTTAGAAAAATACGTTTCTAAGAAATTCACTTCAAAAGAATTACAAAAAATCCTGCTCTACCACGTCGTCTTCTTAGGGGCGAGCCCTAAAAACACCCCAGCACTCTACAACATCATGTCTCATGTCGACTTCAAGCAAGGCGTTTTCTACCCTATGGGCGGAATATACGAGCTCACAAAAAGTCTGGCAAAATTATGTGAAGACCGTGGGGTTAAGATTCACCTTAGTTCTCCTGTCTCGTCGATAGAGGTAAGCGGGGGACGGGCAACCGGCGTTATAGCGGGAGGCAAAGAACTTAAAGCAGACATTGTCATCAGTAACGCCGACCGACACTTTACCGATACACAGCTACTCGACAGTGGGCACCGAGAGTTTAGTGCAAAATCATGGGGCAAGCGCACAATGGCGCCCAGTGCTTTGTTGATGTACTTGGGTATTGAAGGTGAATATCCAGAACTCGAGCATCACAACCTCGTATTTTCAAAAGATTGGAACAAAAATTTCAAAGCGATATTCGACACGAAGGCACTACCCGATGATCCTTCGTTTTACGTCTGTAACCCCAACAAAACCGACCCTTCGGTCGCCCCGAAAGGCCACGAGAATATCTTCGCACTGGTCCCCTTGCCAGCAACGCTCAAATTTAGCGAACAAGATTACCAAGACTATGCCGAGAAAATCCTCGATACCATGGAACGCCAACTCCGCATGCCAGGGTTTAAGAATAAGATTGTTTACAAAAAACTCTACACGGCCAAAGAATTCGAAAGCGACTATCACTCATACCAAGGCACGGCGCTCGGCTTTGCCCATACGCTCAAGCAAACCGCCATTTTTAGGCCCAATAATCAGCATCCAAAAATTCCCAACCTGCTCTACGTAGGAGCAACGACCGTGCCGGGTATCGGTATGCCTATGTGCCTGATCAGCGCTGAATTAGCCTATAAACGGCTGATCGGCGATAAGTCATCCCGGCCACTATCAAAAATTGCCGCCGCCAAATAAAGCTAGCTCTATTCCCAGCGGAAAACTCTAAACGCAATCAAATAGACAATCACTCCCCAGACTGCCAGCAAACCAATTTGCGGTGCGATATCCACCAGCGTCTTGCCTTCTGTTACCAAAAGCCTCGCACCATCGATGACCGGTGTTAATGGCAAGAAATCAGATATTTTCTGCAGCCAGTCGGGCATCAAAAATCGCGGGAAAAAAGAGCCAGAAAGAAACATCATCGGAAATGCCAACAAGTTCGCAAGCGGTGCTGCTTGATTTTCGTTTTTGGCCCAACCTCCCACTGCCAGTCCAATACCGAATAGTACGATCGTACTGAGCAAAATAAAGGCAATGATCGCCAGGATATTGCCCTTAACATTTAAGTCAAAAAATACCATTGCGGCCGCAAACATCGCGCCAACCGAAATAAGTCCATATACCGAATTCGACACAACATTAGCCAAAAAATACTGCCAAACTTTAATCGGCGTTGTCCGGTAACGCCTGAGAACACCTCGCTGCTTTAAGCGTGGATAAGCACTCGTAGGACCAAAAATTCCCAGAGACAAAATCGCAAAACCAAGCAAGCCAGAAAAGGTATAGTCAAACTGCGTCAGTCCTTTTTCGCTAGATGCTTCGACACTAACCCCAAAGGGCTGTTTCACCGGCACAACCGATGCGTTCAGCTCTTGGATTACACCATCCAGTACAGACGCTAAGGTCTGTGCGCCGGTAGCGTTAGACTGATCAAAAAACACTTCTAATGTGCCGCCGGGCAAACCGCTGGAATCAACATCCCCAAAGCCTTCGGGAATGGTTATAGAGGCGTCCAAAACACCTTGACTCATTTTCTCCGTAGCCTGTTCTTTCGAAGAAATCGACGCATCTACCTCAAATAACGCACTATTCCTCACCGACTGCTCTACCTGCTTGGCAATATCGCTCGATGAATTATTTTGAAGCGCCACCTTAAAAGATACGTTGCTGTCATTACCAAAAAGCCCGCCAAAAACGAACAAAAATATCAAAGGAAATACAATGGTGAAAAAGATCGCAACTTTATCGCGAAACAACTTCTTAACGTCGATTCTTGCGTACGTAATAATTGGCCTGAGCTGCCGAATTAAACCTTTCATTACTTAGTCCCGCAGTGCCTTTCCCGTTAAATCGATGAATACGTCTTCCAGATTAGCTTGTTCGACATGGTGGCGCTTTTTGAAACCGCGCTTAAGTAAGTCTTTAATCAGAGCTTCAGGCGTATCAAGGGCGATAATTTTGCCCATGTCCATGATTGCCACGCGGTCACACAGCTGCTCCGCCTCATCAAGGTAGTGAGTGGTCAAAATCACCGTCACGCCGCGCGCGCGGATGGATTCGATCAAATCCCAGAGGTTGCGGCGCGCCTGCGGGTCAAGGCCGGTCGTTGGCTCGTCCAAGAAAAACACTTCTGGCTTGTGCACCAACGCCGCCGCAATGCTAAATCGTTGCCTTTGCCCGCCAGACAGTTGCTCGGGGTAAGAGTTGGCCCTATCCTCCAGCCCAACACTCTTAAGTAGATCTGTAGTTTGAGCCTTAACACCGTAAATCGAAGCAAAAAAAGCCAACACTTCCTTGAGTTTCAACTTTTCTTCAAAAGCTGGAGTCTGGGGCTGAACCCCGATAATCTGCTTGATAGCCCGCGGCTTAGCGGAAACATCTATGCCAGAGATCATGGCCGAACCACCGTCAATCGGACGCAGGGCCTCAATCATTTCTAAAGTCGTTGTTTTACCGGCTCCATTGGGTCCGATAATCCCAAAAATCTCACCTTTTTTTACCGTAAAACTAACATCATTAACGGCAAATTTTTTGCCATACTTCTTTTTCAAATTATGAGCAACAACGATATCCATATCTTGTTTCTAGCTTAGAGCCCCGGTCGAAAAAATGCAAAAAGCACCCCTTTTACCACTGAGCATTCATCGTCTTATCAAATTCAAGACATTGTTCCGCCTGCTCGGGGGGTGCTTTATATAAATATCTTAGATAATTTTATAGCTGAATCTTCTTTTTTGATTCAAGAAGTACTAGCCGCGCTTGACAGTCAAGAAGCCGTTTCGTGGGTTCTCGTTGACTGACATACCACTTGGAAGGTCGGTTGCAGTATCTTTTCTCTCATCCTTCGAGAAGTAGTAGATCGTCTGTTCTTTGCCGCCGCGCAAAACAACGTTCTTTGAGTTTAAGTAATACTTGACGCCTTTGCTATTAGTATGGCTGTATCCCATGTTCAAATATCTCCCTCTGTTAGATTACTGATGGTACCCCTACGATAACCCCGAGCGTTTTCAGTTGTCAACCCCTAAGGGATTTTTCACGACAGGTTTTTCCCCAGAGAAAGCTGCCCGAAAAGATAACCCAAAGCGTGTTGCACTTAATCACGGTTATGTATTACACTTGACCAAGTAGACATTAAACAAAGGTGGATTCTCTATTATGGAATTTATGAATCGCGGCGTCAGGAACGCACAAACAACCGACCAGGCATCCAGCCCTGCAGTCGCACAAGCTGCCAGCAAAAAAGGCAGGTTTTCTAAAGGAGTTGGCGGAGGCAGTAATCTAGGAAAAGCCGGCAATATGGGCTTCTTATTACTCATTGTTACCTTATTTGTTCTGGCTATCTTTTCGATGGTCATGTTCAAAGGTGGCAATACCGGCGAAGGCAAGCTCGTTGACAAGACTAAGTTTCAGGCAGTCTTCCTTAATGGCGGACAAGTATACTTTGGTAAAGTTAATGAACTCAACTCAAAGTTTGTTGACATGAGAGATATTTATTATCTTCGCGTTAATCAGCAAGTTCAGCCAAATGCAAATACATCCAACTCTAACGACATTTCGCTTGTTAAGCTCGGGTGTGAGCTTCATGGCCCAGAGGATCAAATGACTATTAACCGTGAACAAGTAGTCTTCTGGGAAAACCTAAAGAATGACGGTCAAGTCGCAAAAGCTATCGAACAATACCGACAGCAATTCCCAACTGGCCAGAAGTGTGAAGATCAAGCTCAGAACAATCAATCTTCTGACGCAACAAATAGTGGAAGCAATACAACCACGACTCCAACGACCAACACTAATACAACTACAACTGGTAATACCAATACCCAAAACAATAACACCCCAAATAACCGCTAGATCGATTTAGCGAGTTGATAAAAACCCTGAGAACATCTCAGGGTTTTTAATATCTATCAAGAATATTAATAAACATTATTCGAAATCAGATACTAAAGTGCCTCAATAAACGTATCGCGGCAAACGGCAAAGCACCAATAAAAAGAAGCGCGCCCGCTAGTAGTGAAATCCCTGCCAAATCAGGCGTCCAAGAGGGACTGATGAAATCAAACTTATAAAGATCTTCGGCAACGGCACTTTCTTTAACAGCATTCTGTGAAACATAATCTTGAATACAGGTAACCCTCGAGGCGTTAAAACCGCTAGCCGGATACCGACTTCCGCAAATAGCCTCACCCTTTGCCTGAACAGCCGAATTTTCTTGCTTAACGCGCTCACGCTCCATGGCCATCAATCGGTCATACCGCCCCTTTAGCTGGATTGGTGGGTGTATCGGATTACTGCCCGAGGTTAAATCAGTATTCATGTGTGAATAGACGTGTCCTCGTAGTTTTGCGAGAGCGGCTTCAACATCTCCATTTTCTTGGTCAGCAACAATTACTTGCTGGCGCAGTTCAGTCATAACAACATAGTTATTGCGCGCCGCTAAAAACCCGATAGTCAACAACAATATCGAAGCCAAAAAGACGTAAGTAAGTTTCTGTTTCGATAGCTTATATAGTGCATCCATTATGCTTGCCTCCTTCGTTTATTGAGAGCCGGAAACCGCTCGACCATCACCAGCAGCGAAGCGACAGCCCCAACCGCAAATAAAATTCCAAAATACAGTCGAGAGGTCGTCATCGAATACGCCAACAGTGCCGCCAGACCGAAAAAGGCCATCCTGACAAACGTTGCATGAGCTTCCATAATGGCAATATACACTATTCGACTACCAGGGTGATCATCGGCCGATGAATACATCCCTTTCAAAAAGGGCATTCGATAACCCGCCGTGACACCATCATTGACCATATTAATCGACAGAGCACTTGCGTAACCAAAGCTAAACGGCCGAAACAGATGTAAAAGAGCATTCACAACCAAGTTAAACCGCATCAAGAGCCGGCCCTGACGATTGTCGACCACCTTACCTACCATTCGAGCAATAACTACCGACACGACAACGGATATCGACATAATCGTTCCGAAAAGAAAGTAAGGATTATCCTTAAATATTACCGCTCCAACAAATAATGGCCAGATGGTCATGGAAACGGCAGCATCGATCGCAAAGAACGAATATGCCTGCGTATCGCTGCGGATGTTTTTGGCGCGTAGCTTAGCAAAATTTAGTTTTTGATGCGTCTTCATAACTTCTTTGGTCAATAGGAGAGGAACGGCTGCAAATAAAAGCAGGGATATGCTGACCGCAAACGTATAAGAAGGTGCGAAGATCATGGCCAATAGCCCTCCCAAAACAGGACCTAAAACACCGCCCACCCGCTCCATAATATAGACCCACCCTAGTTCATTGCCGCTACTCCTGCGGTGCTTTACTTTGGAGAAATTGATATGAAACGAGGTGAAAAAAATAATATTCGCCACGCCTAAGCCAAAAGCGACCGGGTAAAAGAGCTCTGGTAACGACTCTAGCTGTATCAGACCAAACAGTACCGCGATTTGGACAAAATAACTGATAAGCATACTGTGCTTCGGACCAATATTGCCCACTAATTTAGCCGCTGGAAACGAAAATAAAAAGCTCGCGAGGAAGACGATGCAGTAAAAGAACATTATCTGCCAAATAGGATAATTAAGATCAAACAAAAAAATAGGGACAAAAATCCCAGACATGCTCATAGCCATACTTCTGAGCATGGTTGAGGTGTAAAGTTCGGCTAATTCGTCAAAGGTGATATGACGAAAGCGATACCGATCACCAAGAGCGGCATATAATACTTTTTTGAACATCTTTATTTTTGGTACGTCTCTACCTTACATCTTACCACGATCACACCCCTTTCTCTTAACGTCCTTGGAGTAGGCTTCTAAGCCATCTGCCAGAGTCCTCATAGCTTAAAGCTCATGACTCATGACTCTTTTATCTTTAGCCTTTAATCTTTAATCTTTTACCTTTAAACTTACTACATGCACATCTACTTCGTTGGTATAGGCGGAACAGCCATTGGGCCACTGGCGCTCATCGCCCATCAGGCTGGCTACCGCGTATCTGGTTCCGATAAACGCGGATCACAGTATATCGACTACTTGAAAAAACACGGTGTCAGCGACATCACCATTGGCAACGACAAAGCAGATATCGAGGCCAGACACGCGGCCGAAAAGATTGATTGGGTCGTCCATACCTCTGCTGTCGACTTCGAAAACCCCAACCATGAGCAACTAGCCTGGGCCAAGCAAATGAATATTCGGATCAGTAAACGCGACGAGCTACTTACCGAGATCATTGATCAAAAAAATCTGAAACTTATCGCCATTGCTGGTACCCACGGCAAAACCACCACCACAGCCATGCTTATCTGGCTGATGAAGCAACTCAACATTCCCATTAGTTACTCCGTCGGTGCCAAAATCACTTTCGGCGACATGGGGCAATACGACCCGTCTTCCGAATACTTCATCTACGAATGCGACGAATTTGATCGCAATTTCCTGAATTTCCATCCTTATTTGAGCTTAATTACGGGTGTTGACTACGATCATCACGAAATTTATAAAACCCGCCAAGATTACCAAGATGCATTCCAGCAATTCCTAGATCAAAGCCAACAAAACCTCGTCTGGCAGAGTGATTTAGATTTCAATAACTTCAAACTTCAGCCGCATGACAAGATTCTGCAAGACAATAACGAATTACTTAACGCGTTAAGTAATATTGGTGAAGTTAATCGCCGAAATGCCTATCAAGTACTGCTGGCTGCCTCGACCCTCATGGGGAACGAGATCTCATCTATGAAAAGTCATATCGAGGCCTTTCCAGGCCTGAGCCGCCGTTTTGAAAAGATTTCCGATGGTCTCTACACCGATTACGCCCATACAATCCCCAAAATAGCTGGCTGTTTGCAACTGGCGAAGGAAGTCTCTGACAATGTGGTCGTGGTTTACGAGCCACTCACGAACCGGCGCCAACATTACGTGCTGGATGAATACCGACACCTGTTTGATGGTGTAAAAAGACTTTATTGGGTGCCATCATACCTCGCCAGAGAAGACCCCCAGCAAAAAGTGCTATCACCCGAAGAGCTAATTACCCATATGGCGAACCCTGGCATTGCTCAAGCTGCCGAACTCAACGACCAACTCAAGAAAAAAATAGAAAGCCATATCAAAAATGGCGATACGGTCGTCTGTATGTCAGGTGGTGGTGGCGCATCATTGGATGAATGGCTGCGCGCGGAATTTGGGTCGCACTAAAGCGCTATACCTGCGTTTCTTCTCCTGATACAGTAATTCGACCATGCTGATTTTGGCCACGATATAAAACTCCTGGCTCTTCCAACCGGTAAAATACCGCCACACTAATTCGGGAACCCAGCTGCAACTTAACATCAAATTCACCGATGTTTTGCAAGCCATAAATCATCTCGCCTTTGTATCCTGGAGGGGCAATACCCGTCAGCAGATGCAAGCCAGCACGAAACATCGTCGAACGAGGCCTGAGGTCGCCCATGACATCTTGTGGTATATCTACCGTTTCGATAGTTTTTACTAAATAAAATTCACCAGGGGCAATAGTGAGGTAATCCTCTTCACCGCCGTCACCCCGATACTTCATGATGCATGCCGTGTCGAAGCCTGCCCGTTTACCCAAACTCTGGTCGGTGTCGGCTTCTATATAAGCTTGGCCCCCGACAATTTTATGAACTTCGCCGAGACGCAAATCTACGCCAGCACCTTCAGGATTTTCGAGCTCACGCTTGGCAAGCCCTTTTACGATCTGCTGAACTTCTTGAATACCAAGTACCATGTCAACTCCTCTATTCTCTAGAATCCTTATCGATTGTCACCTTTAGAGGTGATGACGCCCCTATCCTTACGGTCCATTAGCTTATTCAAATTCCGTTCGCCGATTTCTTCGAGATCGAAATTAAGATATTTACTGAGCACGGCGATGTACCACAACACATCACCAAGTTCTTTGGCAAGCTCCTGCCTCTGATCTTCATTCATAATGCCGCCATCATTGCGAAGAATTTTTTTAAATTTCTCGGCAACCTCGCCGCTTTCGCCCACCAGACCGAGTACTTTAGTCATAAACGCCATTTCAGCAACAGATACTTGGCCGGCAACGTCACCAAAGCTATCGGTACTTACTGCTCTGGCCTGATAGTCATTCAAGTTCATTCTTCACTCCATTTTGCGCGCTACGCTTATGATTATTGCTATACTTATAAAATAGTATAAACCAAATCTAACGAGCAGAACGCGTGGACGAAGAGTTATTTAAACAAATCGAGCAAATATACAATGCCTCAGTAGACTCAATCGGTAATTGGTCCAGCGAGCATGCCCTTCCGATACTTGGCATTATTGCGATCGCTTGGTTATGTAAAAAATTTGGCACCCAACTAGTAATGCGCGTTTTACAAAAAACCGTCCGGCCAGATCTTTACCCAACCAAAACCGACCGAATCAAACGCTTAAAAACACTCGAGAGTCTTATAAAAGCAGTCCTTGGTGTCGCAATCTTTGTCGTAGCCGGTATTATGATCGTAGCCGAATTGGGGCTTAATACAACGCCCATGGTTGCCAGTGCGGGAATTATCGGCGTAGCCCTTGGTTTTGGCGCTCAAAGTCTCATAAAAGACCTCACAAGTGGCCTGTTTATCATAATCGAGAACCAGTACCGAGTTGACGACGTTATTGCCCTCGACAACGGGGTCTCGGGAAAAGTCGAGGCGATCACCATCAGGACGACGGTCATCAGGAGTCTCGACGGAACATTATTTCACGTACCCAACGGTAGCATCAGCTGGACGGCCAATAAAACCACTAGCTACGGAGGTATAGAGGAGGATATTATATTTGATTCCGGTAGCGATATTAAACAGATCGAATCAGTCATAAATAAAACAGGACTAAAGTTAGCAGCCGACCCTGAAATGAAGAAAAAAATCAAAGAACCGCCACAATTTCTCCGCGTCGACGGGTTTGACGCTAATGGCATACGCGTCAAAATAATCGGCAAAACAACATCTGATGATTCCTGGGAAGTAAAGGGCGCCTTTTATAAGCTCTTGATCGAAGAGCTCCGCAAGGAAAAAATTAAAATCCCGTATATGCACGTAACTCTTACCCAGGATACTCCGCCTCAAGTCACATCGACTAGGCGCCTCGCAAGTTCACGCAAAAAGTAGCTTATTTGATCTGTGAATAAACAGCCAGCCCGGCCAGAGCAAGGAATATAACTACTGCTACTCCGATGGCAAACATGGCTCCACCGCCACTTTTCGAAGGCTTCTGAGCGTCCTGAGTCGACTTAACCCCCGGAGAAGGATTCGAGTTTTGTGGTGCATTCGGAACTATTTCATCTGAATCGTGATTGGCTTCAGGCGCCGGGGATTTAGATGCTTCATGCGCTTCGTCCGTTTGGACAGGAGAACTCACTACCTCATCTTTTGAGGCCGCGACCGGTTCATCTGTGCCCATCAGGGCAGGAGGCGTAGACTCAGGCTTTGGAGAAGTAGCGTCTGGCGCACCAGAGTCGACAGTATTTTGCGCGACAGGGATAACGTCCTGAACAATAACCGGCTCAGTGGTTTTTGGTGGCTGTTTTACTCCATCGTCTTTCATAAATTGCGTATCCGCTTTAGCTTAAATTGTATCATATCAAAATGAACACCACTTCTAACCCCCGCAAACTATCCCGGCACTAGTCTGCAATACTATAACTATCCAATCTTTTAACGAGTAAACCTTCGCGAACAAGATCATCGAGAACTCCCAATAAACGCGTATCTTTAAGCTCCTTCTGCAACTCCTGGACAGATAATTCCCCCTTGGTAATCCGCCGTAAAATAAGCGCTCGTAACTGACGCTTAGACCCCGCGAAAGGAGCCTGTTTAACATATTGTGTACTTTTTTGATTAACGCCCCGGTGAATTTTCTTAAGATGCGTCCCGTAGTCCATAAGTGCCCAATAAAATTCGCGCGGATTTGACCTATCGAGCGTATTCACAAGCAGGTCCTTTATGGAGTCATCGTCAACCTTTTTAGCCGCTTTAAAGAAATGGTGTATATAGACCGTACGAATATTTGTTTCGATAAAAATTTCTGGAGCATTAATGGAATACACGCGTATTGCAGCGGCTGTGTTATGACCAATTCCTGGCAAGGACCTTAAACTGTCCATTTCCAGAGGGAATACACCGTCATAATCGTTCTGAATTATCTTGCACATGTCGCGCAGATACTTTGCCCGGCGGTTATAGCCAAGACCATGCCACATGGCGAGAACTGTCTCAAGATTAGCTTGGGCAAGCAATTCCAGCCGAAGATACTCCTTGATGAAACGCTCGTAATAGGGTATTACCCGCTCTACTTGGGTTTGCTGGAGCATGAGTTCGGACACGGCAATTTTGTATGGATCGAACTCCCCGGTAGCCTCAGGCGCTCGCCAGGGTAGCGTACTGCGTGCTTGCCGAGAATAAAAATCCCACAACGTACGAATAAATGTGTCGGTGTCGTGCTTTATCACTATAAATGAATTATACCGATCGTATACTGGTTAAAAATAGTACCAGCGATCAATGCCAGCCGTATTGGTGACGTCTCTAATTTTCTTTGGATCGCTACCATTTATAGAGTAGACGTAGTCCGCCGTTTCCTGGCCATCAGACACGCGGTAGATAATATGACCATCATCAAGCCATCGAACAGGATTTCGAATACCCGATTGTGTGATCAGTGGCTGTTCAGATTTAGTGGCAGTTTGGTAATTCATAAGAACCGTCTTGCCGTCTCTTTCATCAATCCAAAGATTTCGTTTGCCGTCACTGTCTGGCACATAGACCCGTGATTTAAGGACGCTTGGTGCTCCGCCGACTTTTGTCAGGCTATCGTTAGCCAAAGTAAGTTCGTACCAATCTTGGCCAACCGACAGGCTTAATTTGTCAAAGCTAGTTCTAAAGAGATTCCATACTTCTTTTTGGAAAATTGTTTTTTTGTTACTGCCATCGGCATTGATTTTATACAAACCAACACTGCCGGTAACTTGATATTGAGCCGGGCTGTAATACAGGGCTCCGCCGGCCGAAATAACGTCATTAAAGTAATTAGTGCTGGCCAGCTCTTTTTCCTGACCAGATTCCAGGTCATAACTTACCAACCGGTTCCTATCTGGCGTCGCTTCGGACGCACCCTGGGCCACTTTGACATAAACGAACCTATCGCCTATCCAATCAATAATCTGAATTCTTTCCGACTGCGTAACTTTCTTAATCTCCTTAGACTCAAGGTCAACCATGTAAAGTGTCGTCAATACAAAACCGTCCTGATTTCTAGTGTTCTCACGACTCGCCGTATAGGCAACCATGTTCTTCTTAGGATGAAGTGCGATCCCCAGACTATCTGGCTTTTCAACACCCGATCCACTCACCAAAACTTCTTCGTTTTTGCCGTCAACATCTACGCTATAGAGATCGTATTTACCGCTCTGCTTTGATACAAAGACATGTTTTTTACTTGGAACTAGCTTAACCACTATCTGGTCTTTGGCTGTGGTTTTCACCTCTTGTTTCTCGATCCGATAATTATCACCCTTAATATCAACGGTTATAGTCGTTTCTTCGGCTGCAGGTAACGTCAAGACCGCCTCACCTTTTTCGCTGATCTTTGCCACCGCTTCTCCATAAGACACTTCCCCGCCGGCTATTGGTCTCTCAGAAAGCCAGTCGATTAACTTGAAGCTGTACTGAATGCCAGTAGGAGCAATACGGTAATCACCTAATGGGTTACTCCCCCAGCCTAAGACATGTGTTTTCTTCAGTTCGGCAAAAGCTGGCTTTTTAACGACGATCTCTTGCCTGCCAAGCCGAATGCCGCTCAATGACACATTGCCATCGCCATCGGTTTTCGAACTTTTTCCGTCAACAGTAACCTCAACATTTTTCAGAGGCAGGGATGTTTTTTCGTCTAAAACTTTAAGACTTGTAGAAACGCGTACGCCGGCCGCATTAAGCATATAATAACGCGACACCGGAACTGCGGCGACAGCTCCGATACCCAATAAAATAGCCGCAATAAGACTATTTCTATAGAGCGGCTTCGTGAAAAGAAGCTTAAAGATATTCGGTCGTTTCGCCTTACTTTTCTTCTTCTTTGGTTCAACCGCTAACGGTGGCGCTTCTTTCTTATTCTTGTCTTCAATACCAAGCAACGTATCGGAGTCGGTAGCCATGATATCGGCAATCGCCTGCGAGGTTACTGCGTCATCCATTGGAATAGAAGAATTAATAGTGGAAGATTCCTTTGGAACAAAGTCGGTCAGATCTTGAGCCTGATGCAGGGGAGCCTTAGGTTCGTCATTCGCTTCTAAATCATCGAGGTATTCACCAACAGTTGCATTCTGATCAAACTCTTCGTCGTCATCTTGCTCGTCGGACAGAGCCTCTATTTCTTCATCCGCCAGATGTACGACATCGGAGGCCTCGGCGTCATCGTCGACTGTCGGCTCCCGATCAGCGGACGAATTTTCAGATTCGTCGACGCGAATATTTATCTTATTCGACTGAGGCTCAAGTTCGCCTTGAGCAACATTTTCATCAGCTTTGACCGGCGCGTCCACAGAATCTATCGCAGGCTCTTCGCTTGGCTCAACATCAGGGCCTACATTCTCTTCAGGGTCCTCATCATGAGCTACCATAATCTTCTTTGAATTTGGCTTTTTAGCCGGCTGAGATTGAACCAGTTCTTCGGCCGCAGCCAAATCAGCCTCTTCGGCCGCGGGCTGTATTTCCGCCTCATCGTTCAGCCCTGGAGTGTCGCCGGGAATTCCACCGGCGTCAGTCTCTATCGCTCCAGCGTCCTCGACTTCTTTAACTAATTCATCCGCATGCAGGACCGCCACTTTAGTGGACTTTTTGACTCCTGACTTGTCGGCCTTTAGATCATCCGGTAATTTGTCCGTTGGCAGAAGAGGGGCGCTCTCAACCTCGGGATCACGTACTCCAACACCACCTAAATCAACTTGAGGCTCGTCAGGAATACTATCGGCTTCGCCCGCGACTTCATCTTCGAGCTCCATGTAGTCATCGACTTTTTTCTGAATATCAGGATCAATAGCCTCACCGAAGTAGGTTATGCCACTGTCATCGTTATCTTTTGGTTTCTTAGCCATCAGAAAAACTTATTACTTATTTTTATTGTTTTTATTTTATTTGACTTTCAACCATAAGCATACCATACATGAACGCAGCTACACCAGATTGTTTTCTGCTATAAAATATACGTCACTGCCTCGGTAGCAATTCGACTGCAGCCCTTTTAGTCTCATCTAGCGCACGATTCGCACTGATTCTTGACCCAAACTCGACGGTATACCAAACCCCTTGACCGTCGAGAATGTTCAGTTGCCCGAATTCTTTATTCCAAAAACTTTTTTCACCGACACCATCGACTAATTCACTATTTAGCGGCAAAAAAGCTTCGTCAAACACTTTTTGATTTGCCGATAAGCCACTACCGTTCTTAGGGCTCCGTACGACGATCGACAATTCCTTGCCAGAAGTATCGCCAGAAAACGTGCTTGACGACTCGGAATCCAAGTAGCGACACTTGGTAAGATCAATATCCTCACTAGAGGCGGTAGCTGAATCGCCTAACTCGCCAAGAACCGCAGTTCCGCCGAGTAATTCGACAGCCTTCGCTTGCGACACAACGTCACAAGCCTTTTTTATCTCAAACTTCTTGGCCTGCTGCGAGGCAGAACTCTCGTTCGTCGATGTTTTCGAATCTGATTTAACGATAACCCCAACCATGACGCTAACCACTGCGGCCACAACAAATAATGCCAACAAACTAGTGGTTTTCGTAAGCCGGACTTTTCGCTGTTTACCCATCCCTCGCTTTTTGCACCTCTACTACTCGTTAGTGTAGCGCCAAAAAGTGTAAAAAACTAGACAATTACGCGAATACAGGGGTTTAGGTTACCAAGAATACCCTACGGTGCAAGCCTGTTGATATCACGTGGGAAGAGTATAGCCTCTTTAACGTTGTTGAGACCAATTGCTTTTTCCGTCAGACGATCAATACCGAAGCCAAAGCCACCATGTTTCGGCAGGCCATACCGAAAAGCGCTCACGTAAGCAGCAAAACCCTGACTCTCAGGATCTACGCCAGCTTCTTTCATCTGCTCGATCAACACCTCAAGTCGATGCTCTCGCTGAGGCACCGTAGAAATCTCTATTCCTCTAAATAGCAGGTCTGCCGACAGAGCAACGCCCCCTTCGCCTTTCATGTGATAA
Source organism: Candidatus Saccharimonadota bacterium (assembly GCA_022842995.1). Taxonomy (GTDB): domain Bacteria; phylum Patescibacteriota; class Saccharimonadia; order Saccharimonadales; family 2-12-FULL-41-12; genus JALHOM01. The sequence goes on along the minus strand of JALHOM010000005.1, from coordinate 12,429 downwards.
AACTTCATTTTGCTCGCTGGTAGCCCCGTTGCGAAGACTGCTTCACAGCCATGCTGCTTCTTGGAATACTCACAAATCCAACGCTCTTCGTCTGGAGTTAGATCGATCTCGTTGCTCACATCAATCTTAGTGTGTTTCTGGTATAGCTCATGGATTTCGGCCATCGTGTAGCGCGGAAACTCTGACTTCAGTGTCAATGCCGGAGCGTTCAGAGACTTAAGCTCGGGTTCATTTTCTGCGTATAGACGCGTAAGCACCTCGTAAAGCAGGCTTTCAAGGAATTTAAGAACGTCTTCATGGCCATCAATAAATCCCATCTCTACATCAAGCATCGTAACTTCAGATACGTGCCTGGTTGTAGCCGATAATTCGGCACGAAACGCCGGCGCGATCTCAAATACTCGTTCAAAAACACCCACCATCATTTGTTTATAGAGTTGTGGACTCTGGGCTAGAGTTGCTTCTTGACCAAAATAATCAAGCTTAAAGACTTCTGCACCACCTTCGGCCGCACCAGCGACAATCTTTGGCGTATTGATCTCTACAAAATCTTGAGCATACAGATACTCGCGGATGTATTTCAATAACTGAGAACGGATTTTAAAAATCTTGGTTTCCTGAAGGTTTCTAAGGCCAATAGCTCGATATTCAAACAAGGTATCGAGGTGCTCTGACTTATGACTTAAGGGCTTGTCAATCTCGACCAAAGGTTCGTCAATAACCGGCACGTCAACGGTCACAACCGGGTCATGCAGCTCTGCACCGCCTGGTGCTCGGGGTTCTTCCTTAACAGTTCCCTCGATAACAACCACGGTACCGATCTGCATACCGCGAAGTTTCTCGACTTCGCTTTTATCCTGGACAACAACCTGAATCAAGCCATGGCGATCACGAATATTCAAGAAAGTTAAGCCACCAAGTAAGCGCTTTTTATGCACCCATCCAGAAATACTAATTTTTTTACCAACGTGACTGCTCACTTCGTCGCTCAATACTCGCATGCCGACAATCTCTTCCTCTCTCGTAAAATGTTTTTTGCAATTGCTATTCATTGTACCACAGTTAGACCTCTTTCGCTTTCAATAATATTGACATTTCTCTAAATATTTGGTATTGTAACTTTAGTAAATCTAAAAACAAAAATGAAAAAAATCCACCATATTCCTCACATTGTCGCGCTCTTTGTTGTAGCAGCCACCTTGTTACAGCTCCAAAATGTAACAGCGCCTACCCCAGAAACCACCCCTCCAAGTATTGTGCCGGTTGCAATATCAGTCCTGCCCCTGCCCCTGCCCTCTACATCAGATCCGCTTGGCGTCTTATCGACCACTAAAAATATACCTACTGCTACCGTAAAAAACGAGGTCACTGCTGATTCAAAGTTACCAACACTCGCCAATAAAAATGCAGCTTCCGACCCAGAAATACTTCAAAATCCACCAACTTCCTATGCCGGCATGAGCGTCAGTGCACGAGAAATTATCACCCCTAGTGGGCAAAGTTATCCAAACCGAGTTTATGAAACTTTTTTGGTACCGAACGACCCGCTCTACAATCAGTGGTGGGTCACCCCTATGGGCATGACGAGCGTCTGGGATGCAACCAGTTTTGCGTCTCAAGTAAAAATCGCTGTTATTGATACCGGCTTTGCACTAAACCACCAAGAATTCACGAACCGCTGGGCAACGAATAACGGAGAGCTCGGAATAGCGTTAAGCGAAGGCGCAAACGACCTTAACTGCACCGACCGGGGACTTGCGCTAAACCAAAGCTGCAATAATATTGACGATAACTACGACGGCATTGTAGATAACGAATCTGGAGCGACTTCTCGCCAAAACCCCTCCAAGCGTAACTGCACCAGCCTCGGATTGCCGCTCAACAAAAACTGCAATAATATTGACGATGACGGTAACGGCTATATCGACGACTGGCGAGGTTGGGACTTCGCGAACTTCGATGCCAGTGCACAAGCCGGAGAAACCAATCCTACGGGAAGCGGGACAGCTCACGGTACTACCGTTACTGGAATACTGGGTGCTACTGGCAATAATGGCGTCGGCATAGCTGGCGTCAACTGGTACGCCAAAATTCTCCCATTGCAAGCCTTAAACGACGACAGCTACGGTGACACCTATACTGTATCTAACGCTGTGCGTTACGCCGCCGATCAGGGAGCAGATATTATCAGTATCAGTCTTGGCACATCGGCGGACGACCCCTATATGCGACTGGCTATCCTTTACGCTCTAGATCGCGGGTCGATAGTTGTCGCCGCAGCCGGAAATGATGGCTGTAACTGCATAGCTTTCCCCGCCAACTACCCAGAGGTACTGGCGGTCGGCGCCATTTCACCAAGCGGAACCCCTGCAACGTTTAGTAGCTACGGGGCCAATCTCGACATTCTCGCTCCTGGACAATCCATGGTTTCGCCAACCTATAGCTCATCCAACCTCTCGAGCGCCTACGCTACCGTCAGCGGCACATCATTTGCTACTCCATACTTTAGCGGCCTGCTCGGGCTTGCCAAAGCCTCGCAACCAACTGCTTCCTGGGAAGAACTGATCGGTGCGTTATTTGAAAATAGTAATAAAACAGGACTCAGCGCCATCTCTCCTCGCAGCGACACCCTGGGCTTTGGAATTACTCGTAGCAGCACCATGTTGAATCGAATACGAAGCCCACACTCAACCCTCCTGAGATATCAATTTGGAGGTGGCACAATTCTCGGATCAACCCGGGCCTATCAATGCGACAGCTCTACTGTGCCTTCGACTCGTTATTATCAACTCACCAGGTCAGGACAATATCGATACACCGCCAACCTCCGTGAACTCAGTAAAGCAATCGCTTCTGGCTGGACTGCTCAGCAAATTGCAACAACCTGCATCGGCCTACCGGGAGACAGCGTAAACACAACCCGGACAATAGACATCCCGAGAGAACTACTCAATCTACAGATCAAACAATAACGACGAGCCCGGCTATTTCCGTATACTTGGTTCCGCTTCGAGAGCTAGTTCACGCATATCTTCATGAACGTCTGATTCATCGATAATTTCAGCATCAACCAGCTGCTCGAGCACATCTTCGATGGTTATTACGCCAACGACTTCTGAAAATTCATTCCGAACGACAAATAGATGATGACGTCGCTTAAGAAACAACCCGAGAGCCTCGAACAAATTTTTATCGGGAGCTATTTCAAAATAATCCGGACTCATAAGCGTAGAGACTTTGCCCTCGCGTTTTTGTTCTACAAGATCTTTCAAATAAAGTGTGCCGACAATAACATCAACGTTTCCACTCGTGACCGGAAAGCGCGAAAAGCCACTTTCATGAAGCTCATTGAGCAATACTGTGCTGACCTGCTGATCGACTTCAACGAATTTAACCACTTTCCGTGGCGTCATGACATCTCGCACCAGCTTATCTTTAAACGTCAAGGCGGCTACAGACATTTTGACCTCTTTTTTGGTAAGTCCACCGTTTTTTGCCTTGCCCGCTGCCTGGAGTAAATCTACGAGATCTTCTCGACCATAAACCTTTACCGAACCTGACGATCCAGCGTAACGTTGCCAGACTGCCCTCAGAGGAGAGAGATATTTACGGGTAAAAATAATCACCGAGGCATACTGTGGAGCCACGAGAACCAACGGTCGCACCATGAAGCGCGCCAGCTGCGCAGCACCATAAAAGGCGCCGATCATAAGCCCGATCCAAAGCATGGAGGCGGTCAATGGCGAATTAGCTGAAATGTAAGCAGCCAAAAACACAAAAATCACAACTGCCACGGCATTAAGATAACCCGGCGCCAAAACATGATAACGCGCTACTAAAAATAATCGCCGAGCAACTGTATCTCCAGATGAAGAACGACGTTTTAGGTCATGTAGCGACAGTCTGGATATTTGGACTGCAGCAGCCCTAAAAACCATCATTATAAGAGTTAACGCAAGCGCAAGCGTCATCATACTGTTTATAGTACAGCAATTCTTGGTATTATAGATATACATTTAGATTAATGAGTTTATGGAGAATCAATGAATAAACAATTTTTGGCTATCTTGGCCGTTATTATCCTCGGTCTTTTTGGTATCTTAATGCTCACCAGCAAAGACAAGAATTCCAACGGAGACTCATCGTCAAACTCGAGCGCTACGAGCGCCACAGAACATGTCGTCGGTAAAGGTGAAAAAAATGTCACGATTGTCGCGTATGAAGATTTTCAATGTCCGGCCTGTGCTTTATTTCACCCTCTCGTTAAGCAGATCAAAGCTGACTACGGCGATCAGATCAAGTTCCAATTCCGACACTTCCCGTTAGTTCAGATACATCCTAATGCCTACATCGCCTCACGTGCCGCTGAAGCAGCCAGCAAGCAAGGCAAGTTCTTTGAGATGCATGATTTATTATTTGAGCAGCAAGACTCCTGGAAAAGCTCTTCCGACCCAACCGAGCAGTTCGTATCGTACGGCTCACAGCTTGGTCTAAACGTCGACCAGCTAAAAAGCGACATGCAAAGCGAAGCTGTATCCGGAGCAATAAACGCCGACCTAAAGGCAGGCAAAGACGCAAACGTTAATTCCACCCCAACCTTCATAATAAATGGCCGCAAAATCGACAAAAACCCTCAGTCTCTCGACGAATTCAAGAAAATCATCGACGATGAAATCGCCAAATCCTCCCAGCAATAGAAACTAGGAACTAGAATTCGCTGTACAGCGAAAGAAACTAGAAACTCGCTGAGTATGTTTTATTCGGTTGTGGTTAGCAATAGCTTATTTGATATCTGCGAATTTCTAATTTCAAATTTCAAATTTCTGATCTAGAGTCATGAGATAAGAGATAAGAGACAAGAGTAGCTGCTGTTTAAGTATCTTTAGCCTTTACTCTAATTCCAAATTTCTATTTTCGAATTTCTAATTTAGAGTTATGAGGAACTAGATTAAAGATTAAAGACAAAAGATTAAGGAGAGCAACGAGAAACTAGAAATTAGTTGCTAGATACTAGTTACTAGCGGCTAGCTACGAGCCCCTTTCGCCGAAGGCGAATCTTAACTCATAACTCATGACTCATAACTCTTCTTATATTTAGTCTTTAATCTTTCAACTTTAATCTAATTCCTATTTTCTAATACGAAAGATACTCCAGCCACTTAGGTCGCACCACTTCAACATCAATAGACGTCGAACTCGAAACGTATCGGATTTTAACCGGCATAATATGTCCAAACTCCAAAAAGGATCTACCAGGCGCACGTCTCAATTTGCGCGTGGGAAGCAATAATGCTTCGCCTCACTTAGTTTTTTTAAATAATGTTTATTGTTAACTTTTCGTCGTTTAACGTAATTTTTTGGTTAAACTTTTCAAACCATCACATAATTACACATAGCGCTTATGCTTGTCAAGAATATTCTTTAACTTATCTTATAAGAGGCTCTGGTTCTAAATCTTTTTATGCAAAAATTCATTTATGGACGCTGGTGATAAAACGCCCTTACGACGCCGCTCGTGTTCCAGCTTGATAGACTGATGAAGCTTGACCATGATTTTCGTTGATGCCTGTTTTTCGTGGATTGCCTGAAATTCTTTATCTAGTTGCGCCAACTCTTCATCGCTCATTTCTTCTAGATCTACGAAAACGTTACGTGCGGTAGTAGATCGAATAAGCTCATCCAGCTTAAGTTGCATGGCCTTTGCGTCTCGATTCTGGGTATTTTGAATTAAAAAAACCATCAAAAACGTTACAATCGTCGTGCTCGTATTAATAACTAGCTGCCACGTATCCGAAAAATCAAAAGCTGGACCGGTTGTCGCCCAGATTATCACGATCAAAAGGGCCAGCAAAAATGCATTCGCCGAACCGACCAACACAGAGATCTTGGCTGCAAATTTTCTAAATATCTTTTTCATAATCAATGGCTTTCAGTGGCTGATTTATCACATTATCTGTACACTAAGTAGTATATACCGCTTATTGTTAAAAACTAGTCCATGGAACATAATGTCTTTTCTGAACTCAGCCTAGTAATCGTCATTACCGTACTGGTGTCGATTATTATGAAGCTTATTAAGCAGCCCCTGATATTAGGGTATATTTTAGCCGGACTTATTGTTGGGCCGTCCGCACTCAACCTAATCCATTCCAAAGAAACCTTCGAAGCTTTTTCTGAAATCGGTATCGCACTTCTACTATTTATTATTGGGCTCGGTATGCGGATCGGTGAGTTTAAACGCCTTGGCAAAGTTGTGTTTATAGGCGCACTTGGGACACTGAGCCTGATTACGATGACCGCATTTGCCGCGGCAACAACTCTTGGTTTTTCAAAAACCGAAGCCTTCATTATCGGGCTCGCGCTCTTTTTCAGTAGTACGATCATTATCGTAAAGCTGCTGTCTGACAAAAAAGAGACTACCCGTCTCCACGGACAAATTGCCATAGGCATTATCCTGGTCGAAGATGTTATCGCCACATTGGCGTTGCTTTTTATAGTCGCAGGCAAAAACAACGGCGGCATAGACCTCAACACGCTCCTCGTACTTGGCGCGAAGTCAATTTTCCTACTCCTGTTCTTGGCAATCGCTTCCAGGACCATGCTTCCAAAAGTATCGAAATACATTGCTAGCAGCCAAGAACTGTTGTTCCTGTTCGCGATAGGCTGGGGGTTCGGGATTGCTACATTGTTCCACCTTGCCGGCTTCTCGATCGAAATTGGAGCATTGTTTGCCGGAGTAGCGCTGTCGGCTTCGCCGTTCGTTCAAGAAATTGCCTCTAGACTACGCCCTCTGCGAGATTTTTTCATTGTACTTTTCTTCATAACTCTCGGGGAGCAAATGGAGATTGCGAATCTTGGCTCTGTGATAATCCCAGCTCTCATATTTTCGCTGATCGTAATCATCGGAAAGCCAACCATAATAATGCTCGCATCTGGCCTCCTCGGCTATCCGAAAAGAGTTGGGTTCAAAGCCGCCATCTACTTGTCTCAGATTAGCGAATTTTCTATCATAATGGTGCTACTCGCCGTCAATGAAGGAATTGTCGGCCCAGAAATTGGCGCTATCATAACGCTCGTTGCTATCACGACAATCGCATCGTCGACATATTTGATTCATTATGACGAAAAACTTTTCCGACTGTTCGACAAGATAAACATTCCTCTTTTTGATAAGCGCACAAACTTCAAGGAAAGAAAATCTCAAAAAACCTATCAAAATGTCTTGCTTGGGTATCACCATGGCGGGCATGAATTTATGAAAACCTTCCAGGAAATGCGTAAGAAATTCTTAGTAATTGACTACGACCCAGAAGTTATTGAAATCTTAGAACATCACAAAGTTGACTACCTTTACGGCGACGCTACGGACATCGAACTCCTTGATGAAGCCGGCATAGAACGCAGTCAGCTAGTGGTCTCAACTATAGTCGACCATGATGCGAACTGTTTTATCGGACGATACTTAATGCAGGTTAATCCTGATGTGCTTTTCATTTCGCATGCCGCAAACATCAAAGAAGCCAACGATCTTTATGACATCGGCGCCAGCTACGTTATGATCCCCCACCACGTTGGAAGCGAAAAAATGAGCGCACTGATCAAGAAAACTGGCGGGGACAAAGAGGCATTTAGACGACATCGACAGAAACATATCGCCTCACTAGCCGCACGGATTAATGCAATGCCGGAGTCCGTGCAGACAAATCGCCAATAGGCTTTCTTTCTTTCGATTTTTTAGTTGGAGTAAGCTTGAACAGCCCTTTTCTGATTTCGGCAGCAAAATCCGTAGCCGGAACTTTAGTCTTTTTTTCGCGTCCAACAATCTTCGTGCTCGGGTGGGCTAACTCGCAGCTTGGATTATTACAATAGTACTTACCGTCAGCTTGTTTTTTCACTTCATCATGAGGCTCGCGACATTTCGGACACTTAACACAGTACATCGTTCCGCTCATTGAAGAATCAACTTCATCTCCGCTATTTTCACTATTTTTTGCTGACCTCTCGAGAGCGTTTTTTAGTGCCGTCGGACAAGAACTGGTCGGTTTTGCAACTTCGAGGGCCTCTAACATAACTCTCTGAGCCCGTTGGAAATCGCCCGCTCGGTCATATCTTCGGGCCTCCTCAATTTTACTAGCTGCCTGTGACCCAAAGAGTATCGGGTCAACCGAGTGATTCTTCAGACTTATCTCAAGTAATTTTTGGTGGTTTAACGCATCAAGCAAATCACGCGCCTCTTCTGCGGAACGCAACGTCTCGGCACGCTGGATCAATGCCTCAACTACCTCATCAACCGTTGGTTGAATCTTGTCAATTTTTTCCTGTGACGCGGCCAAAACTTCTTCGTAATCACCGACTTGTGCGGCACCAAAAAACACTTCGATGCCCCCGTTAAGCTCCGAAACGGCCCTATCATACATCTGAACTATATCTACAACCCCATTTGGCGTGAGTGAATTATCAATCAATTGCGGCGAGTCTAGAATCTCTGTCGCGCTCTTCCCCCACAAGTTAACCCCAAAAGCCGCTGCCATACGTACTATTGCATCAACATCATGCCTGTCTGCCTCCGGCTCCAAAACACCGGCAACAAAGGCCGACTCCAATTCATATTCACCTTCAGCAGTCTTACTTAATCGCTGAATAGTCAAAGTCATCGTGTTGGTAAAGAACTTTCTAGCCTTCACGTCTTCAATGGAGGCCTCGGTTGGCACTAATGAAAAAACAACAAAACTTTTTGTATCAAGGAGTCCGAGCTCAATAGCAGATTCGGACCTCAGAGTATTTCGCGCCTCGACCACGGTGCGCCCACGCATAAGTGGGTCATGTTGCATATAGGCATAGGCATTACGATGAACGTCGCTCATCGACTGACCGCCCTGATGAAACTTATTGTCGACACCAACACTCATCGGCACCTTCAAAACTATACCCTGCTTATACATTCGCTCGATCAAGTCGGTCGACACATTGATAGCAACCACTTCACGCGCCTTTTCATTACCGTGTGATGCTGCCTGGATCGCACTACATAAATCGGGAAACTCAGAAGGCTCCTCGCACACCTCGAACGTAGCCTGGACACCTACCTTGCCTAGTAAACGCGCAGCAGAAATTTTGTCCAACGGGTCATGCGTAAGTTCTGCAACCGAAATCCACCCCTTTGGAGGTGCCTCAATCGCTTCAAGTCTTCGTTCCTGCGTTAGTGACATTAAAAATACCCCTGCTCATAATCTTGCACGGGCGCGAAAATCGAGAGGGGCCTCGTTGTTTTAACCAAGGGCGACTAGTCGATACGTACTCTGTGCTCGAGAGCTTATATATCGTTTAATAGTTCGCCAGGTCGGACTTTAGCCCTTACATTAAAGGGACAACCGTTGCGGCACAGTGCGGGAATTCCACCCGAAACTTCTGGCATAAAAATGTAAACGTGAACGTAGTCTAACACGCTAGTGTTAGCGTACCAAGCCGTAAAAAATACACCACCCCTAGCGCCCGTTATCTCGTTAAATCCTTGTCGCGATCGCGACAAGGATTTAACGGTTTTAATCTGTTAGAGACCTACATGGTTATGTTTATTTAACTATAATTTTTCCAGAGGCACGCTCCAGGACTGAGGCGCTACACGACGGCAATAAGTATTATTATCCCAACGATAATTCGATAATACGCAAAACCCTTAAAATCATGACTGGAGACGTACTTTAGAAGCCATTTTATAGCCACTAGAGCAGTGATAAATGCCGAGATTACACCGACAATGAGCGCCAACCCCCCGCCTGCCACGGTGTCTAGCTCATTGCGCCCACTAATGAGCTGGTAGCTACCCGCAAGAACAATGATCGGGATAGATAAATAAAATGAAAAGGCCGTGGCAGTGACTCTATCTAGCCCACTGAGCAATCCGCCCATGATTGTTGCCCCAGAACGAGAAACCCCTGGAATAAGCGCCACTATCTGATAGCAGCCCACTGCTATTGCTTGTTTCTGAGTTAATTTATCTAGCTTATCGCCAACTTTTGGTGGAGCCGGAGCACGGTTGTACTTTTCGATTATCAATATAGCTATTCCGCCAAGAATAAGTGTAATTCCAACCGTCAGAGCAACTGCATAAACATCCAAAACATCTTTCAGAAGATACCCGACAATGAGCGCCGGAGTAGTGGCTAGGGCCCAATTCAGTAAAAACTTTCGAGACCCAGAATCACCGCGCAAGCCGCCGAGCGCCAGCTGCAATAATTTATGTCTATAAAACCAGATAACTGCCGCAATCGCACCCATCTGAACGACGACCGTAAAAATCTCGGCCGTGTCTTTGTAATTCATGACGTCGGCCGCCACAATAAGATGCCCGGTGCTCGAAATCGGCAAAAACTCGGTGAACCCTTCAATAATTCCTAAAATAATTGCTTGGAGAATTTCCATACGTATACATACTAGTATAGCGTCTATTGTTCGATGAGTCGGCTCTTTATGTCGCTAAACCTTTTTGCAAATTCAAGCGATGCCCCATTAAGACCCAGAACATTCAGGCTATCTATCAGCGTCTGCAGCTTCCGAAGGTCAGACTCAACGAGGCTTGGCTGGTCCGATATCTGGTCAAATATGTATTGAACTTTGTCGACAAGCCACTTCTCTTCGGCCGGTTTGATCTCGTTGGTTTGAAGCTTTGGCTTTGAAACAATTGTCTCGCCAACTATTTCGAGTGACCGAGCCGAACGACCATTTTTTTGTAAATGACCACGCTTAATTAAATTCTGAATATGTACAGCTACCGTGGCCACGGAGGCGTAATTACAACCTACCATGATTTCACGATAACTTGGGCCGTAGCCGTGTTCAATGATAAATAGTCGTATAAATTCTAAAAGCTCTTGCTGTTTTTTTGTTGGCCTTATCGCACCGCCATTAGTATCGACAGCCTCCTGCTCTAAGCTCAAAGCTGACGGCTCAGGACTATTCTCAGGCGTGGTGTTTTGTTCGTCTTCTGGCATGGTGTGTTTCTAACCCCTTAAATACATAGTGCTTATACCAGATATAGTTCCAGACAGTAAAGAACGCGGAAGCAATAAACTGACCGATCTTAGGATCAATCCCGTTTTGCTGAAGCACTGCCAAAATCAGGTAGTTAAGTCCAAAGGCATTAATCGCCGTGTAAACAACATAGCGTCTCGTCGCAACGCCAAGTTTGGAAGGTTTTTTGGTTTTAAACACCCAATATCTGCTGAGTAGAAAGTTTAGCGTGATACCGACGGCATTACCAATGGCATTTGCCCAAAACAGTCCGACATGATCATCGAGCGTAATGATCAATATGTAGCCACTCCAGAACCAAACTCCACCGCTGACAAAATACTCAATAATGCGCTTTAATTCGAGAAGTTTTTTCTTGGATTTTGCTTTTTGAGCCGACTTTTTGTTTATTGTTTTCATTTTAATATTATGCTTTTGCTTATTATACAAACATTTCACATTAACCAAAAATGTTATACTGAAATAACAGATAAGAAGCCATGAAACAAAACTCTTCACTCATCTATGCCCTGGTACTAGTTGTTGGCGACTTCTTAGCTCTTTTGTCAGCGTTTACCTTGGCTTATATTTTACGTGTCAAATACGATATGCGGCCTTTAATTGAGCAAATCCCTGCCGAAACTTATTTGTATGCTTTTTTGGCGGTTCTTCCGCTCTGGATTTTGGTACACGGTTTTATCGGACTATATCGTCGAGAGAATTACGAGAATCGATTCCGCGAATTTGGACGTCTCATCGTCGGCTCCTTTATCGGCATGCTCGTTATCATTGGCTATGACTTCGTAATTGATTCGACCCTCTTCCCAGCGCGCCTTGTTGCGGTATATGGCTTTGTATTGAGTCTCGGCTTTTTGCTAGCATTTCGAATAGTAATGCGCATCATTCGCTCTATCTTATTTATGGCCGGCTACGGCGTCACTAATGTACTCATAATTGGTCGCAACCCTGACGCCAACGGACTCATCGAAGAACTGGCAAATACCAAGCGTAGCGGGCACAGAATTATCGGGGTTGTTGGGCCTAAAACTTCAAAATACCAAACTTTTTCGTCTTTCGAAGCAGCGATCAAAGCTTTAGGTGCAAAAAAAATTCACAGCATTATCCAAATTCAGCTTTTTAAAGAGGCAGGCAAGAACGACGAGATCATGGTATTTGCCCAGAGCAACCATATTTCATATAAATTCATTCCGGGAAGCGACGAATTATTTATCGGCAATATCGAGGTCGAGCTTTACAGGGGTACGCCAGTCGTGACCGTTCATCAGACGGCACTGATTGGCTGGGGCAAAGTCGTTAAGCGTCTGTTTGATATCATTGCCGGGATAATCGCCCTCTTGATACTTTCACCACTGTTTATCGCTGTTGCTTTTGTCCAGAAAATTCTCGCGCCGAACGACA
>JALHOM010000004.1:28926-78662 GCA_022842995.1 Candidatus Saccharimonadota bacterium | reverse complement strand
TACTCTAACTGATTATTTGATTGGCAGTAAATACGAGCCCGACGATTTATCGGGAAAGATGGATGTCTCCCACGAGACTTGGTCAATACGCACCATAACCTTTATCGACCCAAATCCGTTCGAAGATGCGCCGTAAACTTCCTTTATATCATCGGCAACATCACGAGGCAAAGTAACAAAATACCAGGCTGCGCTACGTTCGTATTTCCAAAGTTTTGCTTCAAAGGTAAACTCCACAGACACCTACGACTTCGCATAAATTTTGACGAAATTGGCAAGAATCTTCCCCGGCTCAGATATCGATTCAGCGTGTCCTTTGGCAATCAGCTCCTCGGCCTCTTCAGGCGCAAAATAGCCATGATGTTTATAGGTATTTATCCTCACTTCCAGTCCATTGCTATCGAGCTCAGGGTGAAACTGAGTGACGTAGATGTTGTTTTTGACGCGGTACATCTGCACGGGACAGGCTTCTGAGGATGCCAGTAGGCAAGCGCTGATCGGCAATTCTTCGCAGGCTTCTTTATGACCCACAAAAGCCCGAAACGAATTACTTAACCCGTTAAGTATTTTATCTTTCGCTCCTTCGACAGTCATTGAGATATCAACCCCTCCAACGTCTTCGCCGTACTTAGTCGACAGTACGCCTTCTTGATGACGCGTAACAACACCTATGCCATAGCAGGCAGCTAACATCGGATAGTCTTTCGCTACCACCTGATCAAGCAACGTCATGATTTCTTTTTCGAAGCGTTTTTGAACATCGGATTTTTTAACTTCTGGATCGCTCATGTTGAACGGACCGCCCCCGATGAAAATTCCCGAATAATCGCTTAAGTCAATCCAGCCCAAGGACGCCTGCTCGCCTCTATGACGAACTAATTTATCATTTGGAAGTTCCGAGTATTTTAAGAATGCCCGATATTCATCGTTCGAAGTTTCATCTTCGGGGCGACTCTGAATCAACAGAAACGGTCTCATATTACTGCAGTGTAGCAAACTAGCCGACAATATGTGCAACAATATTACGTAGCAGAGGGTAATCAAAGGGAGCTATAAACCGCTTGAGCACACCACATAGTTCGGCCGAACTTGCACATCGTGAGTTTCCGCTGGTTTTTCCGGCCACTGCCGAAGTGGCTCATCTTTTCGCCGAGCGACGTGCCGGGGCAGTCAAATATGGGCGCGACCCACAAGGCGGCATACCACCGGCCGCCATAGAATCTCATTACGAAAATGACTACAAGTGGGACAACTGCTTTAGCGCGATCTTCCTGGCGAAACATGGCCATATCAATGAAGCCATGGAAGTACTACGAGCCGTCATAACGAGTGCTCGGCCAGATGGCATGATTCCCAATATATCGTACGCTCCCGGTGCACGCTTCGTACCAGAGCAGCTAACCTTTCCCGGCCGCAACCAGAGTGCTTATTCGCAACCAACACTCGAAGCTTCAACCCTACTTGCCATCACGGAGGCCTGTCAGACTTTTGGTGTTGACCCGTCTGTTGCACGTCGTTTCGTGGAAGAGATGTATCCCGGACTTCAGAACCAAATTGAATACTTTATCACTGACCGAATTAGTAGGATTGAAGCCAACCTCATCGGGCTGATTCATAGCAACGAAAACGGGCAAGACTCTTCGCCACTCTATAACTATATAAAACGGCTCAAGCTACCACGCCGAGGCCCAGACACACCCAAATTAATTGACTACTACAATACGGCGGTTGATATCGGCGGCATGGCCTTGCTTTCCATCCGTAACCGCGCTAACAACTGGCAAACCGATAAAATTTTTGATTACTTCTGCCACCTCGATCCCATGATGAATGTCTTATTCGTCAATGATCTCAGGAGTATGGCTGATCTCGCTGGCCAACTCGGACGCCCAGAAGATGCGCTGCAGTATAAACTTTGGGCAGGCAAGATCGAAAAAGCCATTATTGAAACACTATGGGACCCTAAAGCGCGCGATAAAAAAGGGGCCTTTAGGGCCAGAAAAAACCCACAGAATAAAGGAACCGCTCTGACTCCAGACATTTTTGTGCCGTCCCTTCAAAAACCAGGCTTCGTAGACGAAGATACCGTGTCGTGTTTATTCCCCATAATGCTCGATAATTTACCGCTCGCTCAGCTCGAAGCTTTGGTCGATAACATCGAACAATCATATTCCAGCCCGTATATGCTGCCTTCCGTAGCAACCGACTCACCCAATTACGACCCTCACATGCAACAAAAAATTATGTGGGATGGACCGGTGTGGGCCTGGATGAATTACCTTATCGGAGGAGGCCTTAACAGGCAAATATCCAGACTACGGAATGAGGGTACCGCCAGAACTCATTGAAAGGCTAGAGGCCATCCAAAGTAAAATTACAAAGTCATCTGACGAGCTCAATAAACGAGCCGACTTTGCCGAGAATCACGACAGCGAAACTGGCCAAGGTTTACGAACAACGCCGTTTGCCGGTGCGGTCGTCCATAAACTGGTCGCCGAAGCGCTATGGCTGGACGACCGTTATGATCAACAAACGCCACCCTCGCAACATTTAGTTTTGTAACTACACTCCGGGCAAACGAAATGTGCATGCTCCTGCACAATGGGGTAATGCCCACAAGCGTCGCAAATGAGTGCTTCATCCATAAGCAATATTGTAACGCGCCGCCACAGATATATTCGCTAAATGTAGTTTTTTATACTATAATTCTCATTGAATAGGGAGAAGTAAATCTAATGTTATCGATCCAGTCAGTTACCAAAACGTACGGCAAAAAAGACAATAAATTCACGGCACTCGATAACGTCAGTGCCGATTTCGAAGCCGGCACCACAAATGCCATTATCGGGAAAAGTGGTTCCGGAAAAAGTACCATGCTCCACATCATGACCGGCCTGGATCGTCCTTCCTCTGGTGATATCAAGGACGGGGAAGCTTCGATTTTCCAGAAAACCGACACCGACAAATGGCGCGGAGAAAACGTTGGAATTATTTTTCAATCATTTTTCTTGCAAGGCAACGATTCGGTCGTCGAAAACGTCGCACTTCCACTGAAGCTTAAAGGCGTAAACAGACGAGCCAGAAACAAGCAGGCCATGGAAGCCCTGGAACAAGTCGGCCTACTCGATAAAGCCAAAAACAAAGCCAAAGATTTAAGTGGCGGCCAAAAACAACGCGTTGCCATCGCCCGTGCGCTGGTAACCAAACCAAAGATTTTGGTTGCCGACGAACCAACCGGTAATCTAGATTCCGAAAACGGAGCAGCCGTCGAAAATCTACTGTTTGAACTCAACCAAAAACTCGGAACAACCCTATTGATCGTTACGCATGATCTGGACCTTGCAAAAAGGTGTAGTCGAGTGATCTTCCTGAAAGACGGCCAAGTCAAAAAAGACATCGCCAAGAAGCACCACGACGAAGGAGAGAAAAATGCGTAGTTTAGACCTCATTTCTACCGCCAACAGTAACCTGCGTCGATCGAAATTGCGCACATTTCTTACTATTCTAGCAATCTCTATCGGTACATTCACTCTAGCTCTGAGCCTTGGCTTAGGGCAGGGCGTACGAAACTACATAACCTCACAACTCGGCGACTACCAAAATGTCAATATTTATCAGGTCAATAAAGAGGGAGCCAACGACTTCGGCGGAGCCTTCGGCAACGGCGACCCACAGGAATATGACCCCAATAAGTCAGCAGCGGTAACCGACTTTTCGCAGGCCTATTTACGACCAACCGATATCGACAAAATACAGGAAATCGACGCAGTTAACGAAATCATCTTCCCCTACGCTCCAGCTATCGACTACGCCTCTGCGCCTGACGGCAAGAAATACACCGTCCCATCTTCTACCTTCATACCCGATATCCCGGTCCGCATAACTGCCGGCCAAAACCTCGATAAAAACGGCGATGAAGGTAAGGTAACCATATCCAGAAAATACGTAAAACTAGTCGGTGCCAGTAGCTCTGAAGACGCCATCGGCAAAGAACTAAAGATCACCTATACTGACGCCAAAGGTCAGACCCAAGAAGACGGTCTGATAATCAAAGGGACCTATGAACCGACACTTATCGACTCTGCCTTAACCATCAACTCAATCGATGCCAAGCGCCTAGCTAGCGCCCAAGCGCCTACCGGTGAACCCACCTTTTTTGCAGTACTTGCAACCAAAGACTCAAGCATTTCCGACCAAGAATTCAAAAATAAACTCAGTGAAAATAAGTTTAGCGCATCCAGCCTAGCAGACATAAACAATACGCTAAATAACATCGTCAGCGGCGTCCAAGCAGCCCTTGCCGCTTTTAGCGGTATCGCTATCCTGGCCAGTGTTGTGGGCGTCGTCAACACCCTATTTATGGCGGTACTGGAACGCACCCGTGAAATCGGCTTATTCCGTGCGCTTGGAGCAAAAAAGAAGACCATCTTTGGGCTATTTAGCGTAGAGGCAGCCTTGCTCGGATTTTGGGGCAGCGTATTTGGGCTTATCGGGGCCTATGGAGCTCAGCTTGCGGTGAATTCAATTGCTAGCAATACGTTTTTGAAGGGTATCGAGGGTCTGCAACTGCTCAATATCACACCAATGCTTGCCATCATGATCGTCGGCATCATGGCCACAATCACCATGGTAGCCGGAATAATCCCAGCCTTCAAAGCCAGCCGGCTAGATCCGATCGAAGCCTTGCGCAACGAATAGAAGTCCGCTTTACTTTCCAGGTAAATCGGCTCATCATTTCAAATATTGAAGTTTGTTCGCAGTGTCTGGAACACTTCGATAAGCTCCGACTTCTGTCGATCTGAAAGATTACCAAAGTAGGGCGCTAAATAATTATTTAATGCACTGGTCGACTTAATAGCCATCTCTTCACCTCGTGGTGTCAAGTAAATTAAATGCTGACGATTATCTTTCGAAGGACCAATCTCAACTAAATTATTTTCGATCAACAGACCAATTTGCCGACTAATACTTGCCTCTGTTTGATTCAGCGTCGTTGCAATTTGTTTTTGAGGTATGCCGGGGCGTGATTCTAGCACCATGAGAACTTTGTACTGCGAGAAGCCGATACCATATCGCTCAAAAAGCACTTGATCAGATTCGGCGGTGATTTTATTCGCCAATTCGTGGATTAGATAGCCAATGCTCCCTTTGAAATCCATTATAAGCATAAGCATATCATAGAAATCGGGTCGTGAATATGCTTAACGTGTTAAGTAATTTACGGCTATTCTTTTCCAGGCTTGATGATCGAGCTCTTGCGGACGTGATTTCAGCGAAATTCCGGCCGCTTCAAGAAGCTCGGCCACTTCGTCCTTCGACAGATGAAGCCCTGCCGATAAAGAATTGTGAAGCGTCTTACGTTTATTGCTAAATCCGGCCTGCAAAATCTTCCGCAACGTCTTATGATCAACCCCTTCGATCCGAGGTTTATCCAGAAGTGTCATAATCACTACCTCAGAGTCTACTTTAGGAGGTGGTGTAAATAACTCTGCCGGCACTAACGGGCCTAGGTCGCAGTCGTAATAAAGCTGTGCCCAAATACTGAGGAGCGACATGTTCCCCGCCACTGCACATAACCGCTCGGCGACTTCTTTTTGGATCAATAGAACGATCATATCCGGACGCTTCGGCCCGCTACTCAACAATCGAATCAAATTACTGGTGAGATAATAGGGGATATTTGCAACTACTTTGTACCCGCCTTCGATCTGGTCGAAACGGAAATTCAAAATATCTTCATTAACGAGGTTTAGCCTTTCGAGGTTTTTCTTACCAAAAATCTCGAGGCCCCGCTTTTCGAGGTTTTTATACAGGTCGGGGTCAAATTCGACAGAGGTAACATTCGCGCCCGCTTCCAGTAGTGGTCGCGTAAGCGTCCCCAGACCAGGTCCCACTTCCACTACCATATCTCCCGGCTCAATCTCAGCCAGCTCGACGATATCCTGAAGTACTTCACTGTCATGCAACCAATGCTGTCCTAAAGATTTTTTCGGCTCTAATTTATTCTTCATTCCAAACCCAGTTTAACGTAATTACTGTCAATACACGAGACTGCTACTTACATAGATCGTCTCTGAAATTTAACTTTATTTTCAAATTAAGAGGCTCTTACCAGATAAGGAGGAGCCGAAGCCGACTCGCCAGCCGAGCCAAGGAGGGAAAAACCCCAGAAAAAGCTGAGTTTTCTCTCCTTAATCTATCACCACCAGCGATTTACCTGCCAAAAATTATAAGCACCCTGCCAGCCCTTATGTCTTGCATTAGCATAAGAGTTGCACCACTTTAACTGAGTTACTGGGTTCGTTTCCCAGTCACCACCTGCGCTCGCCATCTTTGTGCCCGGCAAGGCCTGGCATAAGCCATAAGCTCCAGAACTTTTATTTCTTGCCGTTGCATTCCATCCAGATTCTTTAGTAATAATTGAATTAGCATAAAAGTGATCTTCAGGAGCAATACCAGCCGCACTCATGACAGCTGACTTGTCGCCTACATAAATTGGCGTGGTAACTTTTTTACCCTTCACCACTACCCGCGTCACTGGCTGGGAAATAATAACTTCATTTAAAGCAACTTTCCGACCATCGGCTGTCAATTCATAGACGATAGCCTTTCGACCCACCGAACCCTCGGTCCGCACTTCTGTCTGGCCGACAGCCATGCCAGTGTCGAAAATAGTTTCTTCTTTATTTTGAATTGCTTCTTCGCTACTTATAATCTGCTTGCCCGGCTGGGTTATAAAGACGACGTCGTTTGGTTTCAGGGCTGTTTTTGGTGCCGGCAAGACAGACTTATCATCAAATGAAATATTGCGTTCTTTGGCCAAATCCTCGACAGTCGTCGCATGAGTTCGAATATCATATGTCGTTCCATACAGATTCATCTTGACCGGCACAGCTCGGTTTATGGTCACTTGCGTCCCCAGAACACCCTGATCAAGACTTTTATCGGGCTCTACAACCGCAACGATATCCTCAGGGTACAGATCAAAGCCAGCTCGCTTAGCCATAGTAGCCGGGCTCGTTTCGGCTGTTTTGGCTATAACCCGTTTACCGTTCTCGTCAACAACCGTCACCGGCCTTGCGCGGTAAACATTAACGTTAAATTCCTGAGATGAGATTGGACTGTCTAAAGACGGCTCCACCAGGTCTTGATCGCCAAGGTAAATATCTGCCCTATCCAGCATTTCACGGACAGTACTCGCCCGCGTTGGGATAATCCGATTTTCACCATCAATATATATCCGAACGACCTTAGAATCGCTTGGCTCTACGGTCTGGCCACCAAAAATCAAAAACCCTACTCCAGACAAAAAAATCAGAGCCAATAACGTCACAAACGGCACCACGAACGGGTGACGATCATTGAAGCTCTTTTTTATCCGAGCAGCATGTCTCATGGCATGCTTTTTGGGTGTCGATAGTTTCATATAGTAATGTTTAAAAAAACAAATTCGCCGACTAAGGATTACTCCTCGTTTCTCTTAATTCACCTGGCAAATGTCTCTTAAACGTATCTATAATTATACCACTTCATAATTCTAGCAACCGAGCTTCGGCTGGCAACATAACACTCCGGGCCTGATCGAGGGGCATTAATCGTACTTCGGCAATTTCTAGGCCTTTAGATCTAGTCTGAGGCATGTGTTCAAGGTGGACTGTAAAAACAACCACCCTTATCGAAATCCCCCTGGTCTTGACCCTGGTGTCCTGGAGATGTTGAAGCTCTGACTCATCGATGCAAATCCCGGTTTCTTCGCGAAGCTCCCTGACTGCCGACGCCTGCGGCGTTTCTCTGCGGTGAATTCCGCCTCCTGGCAATAAATATTCACCCATGCCCAAGAACGGCCGGACTAAAACGACCTGATTATTATGAAGCACTATCAATCTTGTCCTGCGCGAACCATTGAGCACGACAAATAAGCCCGGGTAACACATTACGTAGAGAATTTTTCCGAGTAGTTTCATCCGAGTTTCTCAAGCGGTGCGATGGATAGGCTTAGTTTTTTGGGACCAATCCCCTTAAAGTACACTGCCGCAACATCGCCCTCAATTTCCACGATAGTCCCTTCACCAAAGACTTGATGATGGACTCGTTCGCCTTCGTGATAATCCGGAACGTAGCGTGGCTCATCGCTCATTTCTGGCGGCTTGGCAAATACATTATCGTCATGAGTGTAGCCCCCGAGGACAACCTGTTCGATATACTGTCCGTCTATTTCCGATAAAAATCGTGACGGAATATTATGCTGAGGCATACCATAAAGCATCCGCGATACACAGTACGACAAATAAAGTTCTTCTTTGGCCCGCGTCATCCCGACATAACAAAGCCGACGCTCTTCTTCCATTTCGCCTTGATCATACATTGCCCGAGAATGCGGAAAAATAGTTTCTTCCATGCCAGGCATAAAGACGACCGGAAACTCCAAACCTTTAGCTGCATGGATGGTCATTAGCGTGACGGCTTGACCGTCGGTGTGGCTTTCGTCAACGCCACCAACCAAAGCAACCTCTTCCAAAAAGCCTTCTAGCCCAACGTCCTCGTATTCATTGGCGACGCTCAGTAGTTCTTTAACGTTCTCTTGGCGTGCTTCGCCCTGCGGCGTACCATCGCTCAAAAACTCAAAGTAATCTATGCGTGCGATCAAGGCTTCAATGAGCTCAACCGGCCTGAGATCCTCTAGCCGCGCATTAAAATCAAAAATAATCGCTGCAAATTCGTTGAGTGATTTTCTGGCCCGCGGCGTCAGCCCATGACAGGCGTCGATATTCCGTAAAGCCTCTTTGAGCCCACCTTCTTCGGCCGCCGCAAATGCCAAAAATACTTGGATTGATTTAGCCCCTAAGCCTCTCGTTGGCACATTCGCAACGCGCTCAAAACTAACCTGGTCATCGGGCTGATATAGCAACCTGATATAGGCCAAAATATCCTTAATTTCTTTTCGGTCATAAAATCGCTGACCACCAACTATGCGATACGGCAGACCATACCGTAGGCACGCTTCTTCGAGTGAACGACTCTGAGCATTTGTCCGATATAAAATCGCGTAATCGTTGTAATCTCTCAGGCGAGCAGACATTTGATTTTGGATAGTCCTCACAATATATTCACCCTCGGCTCGTTCGTGCATCAGCTGATTAATTTGGACCGGCTTTCCATTGCCTGCTTCAGTCCACAGTTCTTTGTCGGAGCGATTGGCATTTTTAATGATCACCCCATGCGCAGCATTTAAAATCATTTTGGTACTGCGGTAATTTTGCTCAAGCTTGATAATTGTCGTGTTTTTATAATCTTGCTCGAACCGCAAAATATTCCGAAAATCGGCTCCCCGCCATGAGTACACCGAATTATGAGAAACGATTGAGCCGGCAATATAATTATGAGTATTTTGAACGTCTAAATCATATACCTTCCCACTATAATTAACCTTCTCTACCGATGTCACAACGTCTTCTCCGATTCCCTGCTCGGTCTCTATCGGAACGATCATGCCAGGATAGACATGGCTTGCGGGCGTAAAGGCAAATTTTCTATCAGTCATGAAGGAATATTTCGCCACCCCCATACCTTTTGCAGCGCGTGAACTCATACATTCATGTACCAAGTCCTCTAGTTTTCCGTAGTTTTTTGTCATTATTTCAAGTCTGAATGTATCGTTTTTGCCAGGTCGAATGTTGTAGCCTTTTTCAGCGAAAATTTTTAGATCTTTCGGATCACTCGTGTTGGCAGACAATCGACTAAGGGCAGTTTTTTGAGCAGTCACGCCTCGCCTATCGCCGAACAATACCAGGTTTATCATCACCCTTTTAATACCGTTCCGCGAAGTTGCCTGAGGCATAAAATGCGGATATTCTAGATGTAACTGATAATCCTCGAATAATTTTAGAGCACGCGTCTTCGTATCTATAGCCCTGTAAAGCTCATTAATCTGATCTTGATTCAATGACATTGCCCGGTTGGCATACGCCCGAAAAACAAGCATCGGAATTCCATAAAAATACGACGCATGCATTTCTGCCACTTGAGCTTCAGACCGACTATCGTAAACACCAAGTATCCACATTTTCTCGGCACGTTCTTGGTTGGCCCTAACCCTGAGGCCAATATCATTTTTCTTGCCATCGAACCGAAAGCTCTTTGCCATACCGATCCGATACCCGAATTCTTCGACATACATGACATAAACGAAATACTTATCTTGAAGATCACTCCACCTCGTGAACAGTAGGTGTTTGGGCGTACAAGTCAGTGTCTTGCCACCGGCAGTCGTAATCTTAATTAACTGGCCTTTGTAATCAAAAGACCGCACTTTTTCTACTGCCTGCTCACCCTTCACTCCGTAACCTACTGCCGAAACAACAAGATCACCCGGCGCAATCTTCTCTATAGGCACGTCCCCAGCAGGCGCAGACACAAGGGACCCCGGGGGCATACATTGCCAGTCGTCCCCAACGACCGCGATATTCTGTTGATCATTGACCAGGAGCTTGATTAATTTATACTGGGCGAGATTGGTATCTTGATACTCATCGATCATGATATAGCGAAATTGATTTTGCCATTTTTCGCGGATCGGTTTTTGCAGTTCCAACATCCGTACGGCGCGCAAAATCAAATCATCGAAATCTAAAGCACCGGCATTTTTTAAGATAGCCTCATAACGAGGAAAAACCTGTGCGACCGCCCGCGTTAAGGGACTAGATGCGATCTCATCATATTCACGCGGACCAATTAACTCATTTTTTGCATTACTAATTAGTGACGAAATCTGCCTGGCTGGATAGGCTTTTTCGTCAATCATCAGCTCTTTAGAAGCCTGCTTAATAGCACTGAGTCGATCCGCTTCATCAAATATCACGAAATTGCCAGGAACGCCAACCGCCGAACCATCAATCCGAAGTAAACGCACGCAGATACCGTGAAACGTGCCCATATACGGCAAATAACTTCGAACTTTTGGGTTGAAACCAAGAATCCCCGCCAAGCGTTCATGCATTTCTCGGGCAGCTTTGTTGGTGAAGGTTACCGCGAGGATTTGATCTGGGCGTGCTTTTCCGGTCTGCAGGATATAGGCTATCCGCTGAGTCAACGTCTTCGTCTTACCACTGCCGGCGCCTGCCTGGATAAGCAAGGGGCCCTCGGTCGTGAGTACCGCTCGTTCTTGTTCTGGGTTTAGGCCACCGACGGCAAGGTTATTTTCATGCATACCCATCAATTGTACCAGCTCGTCGACAGGATTTAAGGGGCTATTTCTTCGCGCAGTGATGAAACTATTTCTTTAAATTTGGCATATTGCGCCGATTTCAATAAATCGGACTTATTAATTGTTATGCCTTTTTCTTGCGCCAAAGCTATCGCTTCCGGCGTGGTAGTGCCAGTCTTTTTTAAATGATTTTCGCTAAAAACCAGTTCACTATAGACAATAAAGGTGTTTTTCTTGGACGTAAACTGTATTTGGTCATTGCCATTAAAGACAGCGCCATTCTTGACACAATTTTCCGGAGATAAGGCTAGCTGACTAACGGCAGGGTCGGTCTTTTTATAATCAACAAATAGTAGCTTCATCGTCGAGCCTGCAACAACCATATCCTCGCTTGTACAAGAAGACATTCGCACTAAATCTGACGCATACTCTTTGGGGTTAGTCGTATTTTGTACGAATACGCGGGTTCTGAAGAAAACTTCTGCCTCAAGAGTCGCGTCATTGGCGCCGACGATGTTTAGTTTCTCGCTCGGAGAAGTGATGGTCAGGACGTCTCGCGTTGGGAATTCACTGTCTTTGGCTTGAGCAACTTTCCAATCGCCCGGATAACTAAACGCCAAACCAAGTTTTGCGTCAGCAAAGGTAGCTTTCGGGGTTGTTTTCGGTTGCTGGGTCGAATTACGCGAGTTAGAAGAAGTTGCTTCAGTAGCGGGCGTTACGGTAGTCTGCGTTGAAACATCCTTACTCCACATCTCTACTCCCGGACCAACGCCAAAATACCAGCCGGTACCGCCGATAAGCGACGCTATCAAAAGCAGGCTGAGCAGTCGAGTCTTACGCTTACTGGCGGGGGTTTGGATTTTCACATAATATTTCTTTGAAGCGGCTAGCTCGGCAACTTCAGCCTCTTTTTTAAGTCGCTCGTCTTCATCTTTTTCACGCTCTTTTTTGGTGTTTACTTCGCTAATTATGGCATCTACAGCACCCGATTCTTGCCCGGCTGCCTTTGTCTGAGCTTGGTCAGGTTCATCTGCTTTATTATCTACTGATTCTTGCTGTTGTTTTTCAGAAACCCCTGTCTGGCTAGTTGATTCTGACGCATCTTCGTTAGCCAAAGCCGTAGAAACCGGCTCCAAAACTTTTTCGCGCTTGAAGGTTAGTTTTTCTGATTCTACCGTATCTTCGGCTTCATTACCTGCGGATACCATAGGGTCTTTTTGAATGCCGCTCGCATGACCAACGATGATCGGCCGTGAAGTCATGGGAGCAACCGTTTCTTTAGCAGGCGTTACATCAAAATATTTTCCAGCAGCTATCGACTTGCTCGATTTGGGAGCGGCTTTTGGTTCATCGGCCATTATTGCTTCTTTCGATATCAATCATCGCTTCTTGATCTGTTAATTTTGTAAGCTATGTCAACGATGCCAGCGAATTTATGATAGTTCAGACTCGCGCTTCCGACTAAAAGTCCGTCACAATCTTCCAGAGCCAAATAGCCCCCGGCGTTTGTGTTGTCGGCACTACCGCCATACAACAAGCGCACGCGCCCCGCAGCTTTTTCGCCATACAAATCAGTTAGTTGGGCACGTATATAACTAAACATTTTTTTAATATCTTCCGGATTGGATGTTTTGCCGCCAAATGTCGTAATCGCCCATACCGGTTCGTAAGCAATCACTACATTGTGCAGATCTTCGGGAGTTACATTGCTCAAAGCCACCGTCAGTTGGTCATGAACCACTTGCCTAGTATGGCCTTCTGCTTTTTCGGCGGCCGTTTCGCCAATGCATAAAATAGGCGAAATACCGTTGCGGATACAAGCAGCAACTTTGTCACGAATCTGCTTATTGGTTTCGGCAAAATAAATTCTTCGAGATGAATGACCGATTATCGAATAGTGAACCAGATCACGCATCATCGCAAACGACACTTCGCCGGTATAGCCCCCTTCGTCGATCTCGTGTCCGTTCTGTGAAGCCAGACGAAAGCGCCGACGGTCAATTTCGAGACTCAGTGGCTGAAGCGACAGAAAACTCGGTGCAATCACCACCTCAATATCACGGTGCCCTGATATAGTTTTGTGCATATTGGCCGCAAGCTGACTCGACTGACCGACAGTCATGTTCATTTTCCAGTTAGCGACGATTAAGGTTCTTTTGGAATGCATTTTAGCCCTCCTTGTTTTGCAGTGCTTCAACACCGGGCAGTGGTTTGCCGCTCATTAATTCCATACTTGCACCGCCACCTGTCGACACATGATCAAACAAGCCGACAAGCTTACGATCTTCAATATATCCGACGGTGTCGCCACCACCGACAACCGATTTCGGCCGGTGACCAAATTGTCCAAGCATGGCTTCTACCAATAATTCAGTCCCATGCGAAAACGGCCCAACGGCATGCTGCAACCCATCGATTTCGGTAACTCCCATAGCACCATTCCAAACCACGGTGTTGGCAAGTTGCATGCTTCCGGCAATAAACGCACCAGAAAAAGGCCCAATATCCAAAATCTTTTCGTCATCTTCTACAACTGACGCTTCTTTGGAAGGCAGTTTTGGGTAGCTCTCGATATCGGCAATTGCATGGGTGCCCCAGTCAACAATTCTGGTCTTGACGCCTTCTTTGATATCTTTTGCGACAACGCCATCCTGTGGCATATAAAAGACGAAATTACCGTCTTTTGCTTTAGCCCGAGCTTTCTCGATTATTTCACGTGCGAGCGGAACGTCTTCTTTGTCGGCAAGACTTGCCCCGACGTCATAACCATTGGCCAACAAGAATGTATTGGCCATAGCACCACCAACCGCAACCACATCTGCAATATCGATAAATCTGCGTAGCATCTCGATTTTGTCACTGATCTTGGCGCCACCAATCACAGCCATGAGTGGCCTTGCAGGACTATCCATCGCTTCTTTGATGGTCGATACTTCGGTAGCCACCAAATAGCCAGCTACAGACGGCAAGTGCCGTGTTATTGCATCGGTGCTGGCATGAGCCCGGTGCACCACACCGAAACCATCTTGCACAAAAATATCCATGCCTTCAGATAATTTCTTGGCAAACGTATCGTCATTGGCCTCTTCTTCGCTGTAGTAACGCAGATTTTCTAACAGTAATATCTGACCGACGCTGAGCTTTTTGGACTTTGCTTTAGCATCATCCGAGATACAGTCAGTTGAAAACTCTACTTTTTCGCCAAGCATTTCACCGAGACGTCGCGCCGCCACCGCCAAAGAAACCGACTTATCATGAGGGCCTTCGGGACGGCCCAGGTGTGAACACAAAACGATCTTGCATTGCTTGTCCTTCAAATATTGGATAGTCGGTAGTGATTTTTGAATCCGGTAATCATCGGTAATAATGCCGTCTTTAAGAGGCACGTTATAATCAACCCGTACCAATACCGTCTTGTCCGCTAGATCGATATCTTCTACCGTTTTTTTATGAAACATCTGATTAGTTTTTCCACCCGTATACTGGTTATTCTTATTTTGATTCTACCACAGTAACATTTCAGTTTAAACTAGACGCAATAATTTCATACCCCGGCTCTGCTGCATATACAAGTTATTTCCCTATCAAATAAGCCAAACCAATGTCCAGTCCCGCGCACCCCGACTTCATGAAAAATAGGTAGGTGTGTAATATATTTTTCGACAACTGTTCGAATCCGCCTTGCAAAGCGGAGAGTCCCGGCTTTCCATCGACTGATTAGTATTTTTAGCAGTGACTAATTTCTAATCTTAAATATTTTAATCCAAACGTCTTGTCCCGCGGGAGCCGGCTTTTCATAAACCGATTCGAAAAATAATCCATCCGCAGTCTATGTTCAGATCAAGCTGTTTGAATCCGCCAGCTGGCGGAGAGTTCCGGAAATATTAAATCAGAAACAGAGTTCAGGTCGCTCACTAAATTATTGATTTTGGCTTGAGATAGTTTTGGTACGTCCGGTGCGAAACTCCAGCGAGCCGTACATTTCGTACGGTGAAGCGAGTATCGTAAACCGGCAAGTCAAAAATAGCCAAGAGGCAAGCTTGCTTGCAGGCCAAATTCTAGAATTAAAGAACGCGAACCTTAATAGTGTCGGTAACCCCCGCAACCCCCGGATACTGCCCAGAAGCCGTCACTATAACATCGCCCTTATTCAAAACTTTACTCTTTTGCAACCAGTTAGTCAGCTTAGTAGCCTGGAACTTATCATCGGGTCGCACAAATGACTTAACTCCGTAGACAAGCGCCAATTGTTGCGCAACTCTGTCGGTTGAAGTTACGGCCAATACCGGCATGTTCGGTCGAGCCGCTGCTACATGCAGAGCCGTTGCTCCCGACTTTGTTTCGGCCACAATAGCCGTGGCTTCCATTTGCTGCGCAAGCTCAATGACAGCATGCGAGATAGCTCGTGATTTATTATCCTCGATCTCCATGTTAATGACAGAAATCGGGTGCAAAGCATGATTCTGAGTGTAGTTAATAACCTTTTTCATGACATCAACTGACTCAAGCGGGTAACGCCCCATCGCTGTCTCGTCGCTCAGCATGATGGCGTCGGCACCGAGTAGCACTGCCGTCGCAACATCAGACACTTCGGCACGCGTCGGCTCAGGAGCCTCAGTCATACTGGCCAGCATTTGCGTAGCCACAATGGTCGGCTTGGCATACTTCATACCCAACTCGATAATCTGCCTTTGAATAATCGGTACTGATTCTGGAGAAGTTTCGGTGGCAAGGTCACCACGAGCAACCATGACAGCGTCGGTCTCTTTGATAATTTCTTCGAGGTTTTCGATGGCTTTTTTGGTCTCTATCTTAGCAATAACCAGCGCGTCAGAACCGAGATTACTCAACATTCGCTTAAGCTTCTTGATATCATCGGCCGTCTGAATAAAACTCAGCGCAACATAGTCAAGATCCTTTGTGGAGCCGTAGGCAATATCGGCTTTGTCTTTGGCTGTGATGATATCGCCACCAAAATCAGTATCAGGCAAGTTAATACCTTTTCGCTTAATCATAATTCCAGAATTTTCGGCGGTGGCATAGACTTTTCCATCTTTAACCGCCGTGATAATCGTCTTCAGCTTGCCGTCGTAAATATACATCTCTTCGCCACGCTTCACCTTCTTGGCAAGGTCGTACTGCGTCGGGATAACACCAGTGCTGTCGTAATCTGCCTTATAGCCAAAAACGAGATTTTGACCACGAGCAACATTTATAATCCCGTCAAAATCCCCAAGACGTATCTTTGGTCCTTGCAAATCCTGAACAATAGCTACTGGTTTGCCGATCTCTTTTTGAGCCTTGCGAATCCATGGGATTTGCCGATCACGATCTTCGTTGGTGCCATGACTAAAATTCAAACGGATAGCATTGGCCCCGTTTTCAATCATAGTCTTAACGCCTTCATACGTATCGGTTGCTGGACCGAGCGTTGCCAAGATTTTGGTCTTCTTATATTTCTTGATTGGGAGTTTGGTTGATTTTGTTGTTGCCATATACACCTAGTCTATCTGCATACCGCTCATGCATGCAACGTTTATTTAGTAAATTTCAAAGCCTCTATTTTAGCATGTATCACATCTGTTGAGAAGAATCCCTATAAAGCGTATACTAGAAGTACATTAAACGAGTATCCAATCATGAGCGCCAAACAGACACAACCAGAAGTCAAAAAACTATACCGGTCCAAAACCGACCGAATGCTTTCTGGTGTCTGCGGTGGACTCGCCAGCTACTTCGGTGTCGACTCTACGCTGATACGTTTAGCCACCATGCTCGTTATCCTCTTTAGCGGTGTCTTTCCAGGCCTCATAATCTACATCCTGGCCGCCATCATCATCCCCGAAGAAAAAACCACCGACCCAATTTCTTCTAAATAAATCGTCATTACGATCCTTTAGCCATAGCTTCAACCTGAATGGCGTTAAAAATACTTGACAAGCTTAAGCTAATTTGCTATAATTAGGCTTACTGAGATATTTCTCTTCTTTGATAGATTTGGTCGCTCTTCTCTTTATAGCCAAATTCAAACGTTATTTAAATTCGACCTCTATCGAAAAACACCAGTATTAACAGCTCTTCATTTTGCTCCTTTATGGCAGCAAATAGAGCGATAAGGAAAATATGAATAAACAGACTAACGGACAACCCTTGTCCACAAAAACACGCGGTGAGGCCATGAGGGCCAGCCGTCGGAATAACGACGACGCCGAAAAGCGTCTCACTCCATACACCACCAAGACAGAGATGCCACCAAAGCCTGCGCCCACAACGAACGACGGGATCACGCTAACATTCTTGGGTGGTCTTGACGATGTTGGCGAGAAAAATATGGCAATTTTAGAATATCAAAATGACGCCATTGTTTTGGACTGCGGCAATCATCTCGGCATTGACTTGCCGGGCATCAACTACGCCGTAAATGACATCACGTACCTGCGTAGCATACGCCATAAAGTTAAGGCTTACGTCATAACCCATGGACACTTAGATCACATTGGCGGGCTGAAACATATTGTGCCTGAGGTTCCTGCCCCGATTTATAGTTCGGCGTATTCAATCGGCGTTATCGAGCGATCTTTCGCAGATGAATCAACCGCCATAGAAGGCTTTTCGCCCGATCTTCAAATCGTCAACATGGACGCCAATGAACAAATAAAAATCGGCAGCTTCCGCGTCGAATTCATCCGCGTCACACACTCCATCCCTGACCCAAGCGCCGTCTGTATCTATACCCCCGTCGGCAATATCGTCGCCACAGGTGACTTCCGGCTTGACCCCGAACCACTTGATAAAAAACCTGTCGACGTCAAAAGATTAACGAAAATCGGTGACGAGGGAGTGCTTTTACTTATGAGCGATAGTAGCTATGCCGACGCACCAGGTCGCACACCAACCGAGGACACCCTTCAACAAACCTACTTAGATATCATCACCCACGCAGATGGTCGGATTTTCGTCGCTCTGTTTTCTAGTAACATCAACCGGATCCAGATGATTATAAACGCCGCCGTTGCAAGTGGCCGTAAAGTAGCTCTTGATGGTCGGAGTATGCTTGGCTACGCCGAAATCGCCGTGAGGCAAGGCATCTTGTCGATTCCAAAAGGAACCATCATACCCATGAGCGCCGTCGCCAATATCAAAGACGGCAGAGTAGTCGTGATGTGCACCGGCGGACAAGGCGAACCAAATGCCGCATTGCAACGCATGAGCGCGGGAGAGCATAAATACGTCAAACTCGGCGCCAGCGACACCGTCATCATCAGCTCATCTCCGATCCCAGGCAACGAAGTAAGTTACGACCAAATCAGTAATCGCCTCAAACGATCAGGAGTCCACCTATACAGACATCCGACTCACGAGATAGATGGTTGCGGACCATTGCACGTTTCTGGTCACGCCAAACGCGATGAACTAAGTGAAATGATCAGAATCATGCGACCCAAGTTCTTTATCCCGGTTCATGCGGGAACTTTGCGCAGATCATATCATAACGAACTTGCGGTCAACGAAGGTGTCCCCCGAAAAAACACCTATCTGCCCGAAAATGGCGATAGCTTCCTGCTCAAATCCGACAGCTGTACGCCGCTCAAACCCGTTCCGTCTGGTAGCCAATTGGTAGATCAAAACGGACAAGTCGTCAGCAGTCTGGTCGTTAAAGACCGACTACTGCTTGGCAAGGAGGGCATCTTCACCATCCTACTGACAATTGACAGAAAGTCTGGTCGGCTACTAACCAGTCCCGACATTATCACGAGAGGCTTCATCCACGTAAAAGAAAACGCCGACTTCATGAAAGAAATCCGCACAGAAATCGCTCGTGCAGCCAACCAACGTTTCAGCCGAGTAGATCTAGACAGGTTCAAAGCCGAGCTACGCGACCACCTGACACACTATCTATTTGATAAAACCGGTCAAAGCCCGATTATCATCCCCGTCGTGAACACCGTTTCCGGCAAAAATGGAACGACTCCTACAGACCCCAAGAAACCGCGCAGCTCTACGCCCCGGCAGCAAACAAACGACCGAGAAAAACGCTTCAGCGAAATGCGCGCCCGGTTACTTGGACGAGATCAGTTAGATTGAGGCGCTGCCGAAAATTTGAATCAAACAGAATAACATAGGGCAATTCTTCCTCGCCTGGCCAAAATACTTAAAATACTTATATTCAGATCACATATACTATCAATATGACTGAAGAAAAAATCCAAGAACTGATCAAAGAATGCCAGGCCGAAGCCGCTAAATCTATTGAAAGCGGTAACCCACCGTTCGGCTGTGTAATTACGACTGCGGACGGAAAAATCGTGGTCCGGGACTATAATACGCAAAATAGCAGTAACGACCCAACTGCCCATGCAGAAATCAACGCCTTAAGACAATTAGGCCAAAAGCTTGAGTCGCGTTACCTTAATGAATATGTTCTATTTGCCAATGCTTCGAGTTGCTCTATGTGTTTTTCTGGAAGCATCAAAGCCGGCATCACAACATTCTATTACGGAGCGCCGCCAGAGCCTCACATGGACCCTTGGCTTCCGATGGAAGATATAGTTGCGTTATCTAAAAAACCACTCGAAGTTCATGGCCCAATCCTAGGAGAAGAATGCGCCAAACAGATCGCTTACGGTCGGTCGGTTACAAGCTGATTTAATTGCGCAATCTTGCTCGCGTTAAAAAGGATTGCTGCCACTTTTTTCTAAGCTTCACACTTCCGAACAAGCGGTGTGTGATTGTTCTAGTTAACAGAAGATACAGTAAGTTCATCAAAGCCTGTTTGCTCGTCAGGCTCTCGATTGAAAGATAATCTATCTAAAACGCCAATTACAAGTTCGCATGTAGTCCGGATAACGCACCCTTCTTTCATGTGGCCACCGCTAACCTTCCCTTCCGCATCTGATACAACGATATGCAAATGACAACCATTTTTAGAAACAGTGCCCTGTAAACTATCAATTTCCAAGTTGGCAGGAGTTATATATTTAACTTTACCATCGATGACAGGAACCCGTATATTTGACGTTTTCAAACTTCCGACAGCAGACAAAACAACACCAGCTTGAACCTCGTGCTTCGCGACCAACCGTTGAATTTCTTCAAGCAAATCCTGACCATCATGTAGCCGTATAGCAATTATCTTCATCTGTTCAGTATAGCAAATCAAGACCCCGCAAAAATGGAGAGTTATGTTGGTGATCTCACGGAGAATAAGGCTGAAGCCTTGCGATCTGCAGTCATGCTCGGAATAAATTCCTGTGCGTGACTTTGATCTTCGAACTAGAGTTCGATTCGTTCGCCAGCTGGCGAACCACCAAAAAAAACCCCACAGAAGTGGGGCTATTGTTTTGGTGATCTCACGAATCCGTTGACTAAAGTCAACCATTTCGTCACTTTCTCTCCGCCAACTGGCGGATGCGAGAGCTCCTCATGAACGAACTCCTGCGGAGTTCTGAATCCCTACGGGATTCAACCAACCTAAAACACCCACAAAATGTGGGTGTTTTAGGTTGGTGATCTCACGGAGAATCAATTAAACAAGTTAATTGGAAACTGCGTCACATGCTCGATGCAAGCATCTGCGCGTGTGACTTGTTGTCGTACTCACGATTGCCCCACCTCACGGTGCCCTGGCAATCGGAGTTCGATCTCCTCTGATGAAAAGCATGAAAAAAGCCCAGTCAAATGACTGAGCTCTTTTCATGGTGATCTCACGGAGAATCGAACTCCGATTGCCAGGATGAAAACCTGGTGTCCTAACCGTTAGACGATGAGACCGAAATATTACCCATATTATACCTTATTTCAAGACAAAATACAGTGGTGAATGTTAGGACAGCCTGGTGTCCTAGTCACCCGTCAATTTCTTTGAAATTGCGGTCGACCCCGTCTCAACTTGGTCGCATTCGCGAGCCAGGTTTCCGACCTTGCGATCCGCCAACTGGCGGATCTCACGTTAGACGATGAGACCGAAATATTACCCATATTATACCTTATTTCAAGACAAAATACAGTGGTGAATGTCAAAAATCCGTCTAATTAACCATAAAATCTCCTACCCCTGTTCCGCTACTGCTTGCACTCTACTTTTGCAGGGTTTATCCTTGTTGCAAGGAAGAACCCTGCAATGCCTAGTAAATACATCGTCAAGACACCTATTCGAGATAACTACTACCATGTCTTCAACCGTGGAGTAGATAAACGATCAATATTCATCGATAGCCAAGATTATGCGACTTTTCTGTCTTTACTCAGAAGACATCTATCCCCAGAACCGGCTGTGGACCGCTTCGGCAGACAAGCAGTTCATCTATACGATCAAGTCGAAGTTTTGGCTTACTGCCTCATGCCAAACCATTTCCATTTACTTATCTACACCCTCACAGACGAGGGTTTGCCTGCCGTCATGCGAAGCGTAATGACAGCCTACAGCATGTATTTCAACCGCAAATATAACAGGAAAGGCACACTCTTTCAGGGTACATATAAAGCCAGCCCAATCCTTGATGACTCTTATCTCATCCATATCAGCCGGTACATCCATCTAAATCCTCAGGATATAGGTATGCCGTTTGAAGATTATCCTTATTCCAGCTACCTCCACTTCCTGCGGAAAAGAAGCGCAGAGTGGCTTCACCCAGACAAAATCATGCTTTTGCACGACAACAACGAAAAAAACTATCAAAACTTCGTTAAAGACTATGAGTCAGCAAGGGCCGAACTAAAAGAACTGAAATACACCCTCGCCGACCATTAGCATTTTGCAAGGATAAACCCTGCAACAGGGTTTATCCTTGCAAAAGTAGTTATGGCATTTTGGGGCGGAACGAAAATGGATGGGTGATAAGAGTGAGGTGGTTTTTAGGCATGAAGAAACCCTACGATTTGGAGGTCCACCACCTCCCGTAGGGTTTCGTATTTCTTGGCTAGTTTGGAGCGGTCAGTCAGTGCTCTTTTTTGATTTAATAGCTTATTGAAAGCGTAGCACATTCTGCAGGTTTTCGCCAGTGGTTATCCACATGCGGGTTAACCACTGGACGTTAAAACCTTACCGACAGTTCGTCTCGTTATAGAAGCTAATCTACAAGTAAACTAGGGTGATTAGATACGAGCAGATCGTCGTGCAAGCAGATAGTAGCCAAGGGTGCTCACACCAGTAACAGCCAAGAAAGTGGCAATTACGCTACCCGCACCAGCCTCTGGTAATTTACCAGGAGTGGTTGGAGTGACAGGAGTAGTCGGTGTACTCGCGAAGGTTACAGCTGCTGCACAAGCGTTGCTTTCAGCCGTTACAGTTTCGTTACCGATGCCTATCTGCACTTTTACGCGCACAGCGTATTGGCCGTCTTTTGCATAGGTGTGTGTAACTTCTGTCTTGTCGGTTGTAAGTTCAGCAGAACCGTCACCGAAGTTGTATACATATCGCTTGATTGTAGCGCCATTATTTGCAGAGGCCTTAGCCTTTACCTTAACGTTGCGCTCACCTGTCTTTTCGATAGTCACAAGGTCGCATGAGTAAGTAGGGTTTACGGTTGAAAACTCGAGGTTTGCAACACAGTTTGCACCGCTGACAGACACAGTCTGACCATTAACAAGCACGTTTACTTTAACTTCTGGCTTGTATGAACCATCTTTTTCATACGTGTAAGTTACGAGGTCGTTCGTAGAAGTCAGGACTGCAGAACCATCACCGAAATTGTAAGTATAGTTCTGAATTGTTGCACCGTTAGTAGCAGAAGCCTTGGCGTTGAATCGTACCGTTCGTCCGTTCAGCTTCTCGGCAGTCAACATGTCACAAGCGTAAGCTGGAACAGCAGTATCAACATTGAGTTGCACCGCACAACCACCGTTTCCTCCAACGGTCACGGTCTGACCATTAACCAGTACATCCACTTTTACATTGGCATTATACCGACCATCAGCTGCATAAGTGTAATTCAGAGAATTGTTAGTAACAGTGCGTGTCTGACCATCACCGAACGTAAAGACATATCGTTGAATAGTTGCACCACCAGCATTTGAAGCATTAGCAGTGAACTTGTATTCTCGACCAGTCCCTACTTTTGTAGCAGTCAAGAGGTCACAAGAGTATGTTGGCGTAACACAGTTTTTATTGACCGTAACAGAAGCATTATCTGTTACTGCCGCCTGACCTTCTGGGATTGCAAACCCTTTGTTTACAAAAGTATTTACACCGCAGGCTAGTTCATTCATAGAAGGAACTTTGGCCTTAAATACCACAATCACGTTACTTGCAGGAGCGTAGTCTCCGACATCAATACCATTCTTGATGATATTGTCTGTTCCTGCATTTACGCCGCTTGGGAATTTGGTGTTATAGATCATAGTAGAACCAGGAACCAATGTCATTTTCGCTGGCAACTGATCGTAGATATCTACGTTGTTAAGCTGAGCAGCACCAGTGTTCTTAAATTCTAGCTTCCACTCAACTGTACCGGCGGGCTGAACTTCAGCCTGTTCACGCCACTTAGTCTTGTCTTCGCCTTCAAGTCGTACAGTCTTAGCAACGTTATAGTTAGAAGCCTTAACCTTAACCTTGAACGTTACCAAGGCAACATATTCGAAACATCCTGGAATGTTACCATCTAACTTATCGTCACCGATAAGGACTCCACCTTTTACAATGTCGTCAGACAAAGGCAGATCATTTACAAAATTAGAATCTAGATGCGCAGAACCTTCAACGTAATCAAGCTCTATTGGATAATTAGCCGTTACATCTAGCGTGTCATAAATTGATTTAGGCTGTGCATTGTCAGCAGTAATATATGCTTTTGCTTGCTGAGCGGTAGCTAAGCCAGTAGGGATTTCTGCACGAACTTTCGTGTTTTTAGCTACACCTTTTGCGCCATTTTCAGCACTATTTAGGCTTGCGTCTGCATTGTTGTGAACGTATACACGAACCAATATTTCGTTACCATCACGGACCTGATACATTGGGTCATAAAATCCGTCAGGAGCGTTATTGATCTTACCGGTTACGAAATTTCGTTCGTCACCAATGTTTGGTACGTCAGTGAAGGAGTTAAAGGTTACATAATCAAAGCCTTTTTGACCTTGAACGTATTTTTTGATTGGTCGATCAGGACCAAAAGATGCGATTGATACTGCACCTGCGATACCCAACAATGCAATTGTCAGGACCGCGAACAAAGTAACTTTGTTCCGTAGTGCTTTAAAAATGTTCTTCATTGCTATATCCTTATTGATTACTTTCATCGATAAACCTTAAGGTGTCGCCACTTCACCGACCACTGGCGCGTCGTTCTTTGTTCCATCAGATGCAGGAGTAGTAGTCCCTTGTTGTTGTCCTTCAGGCCGAGGATCTGGTACTACATCAGGTCTAGACGGGTTACCAGTCACAGGCGCAACCTCAACATGAGGATCTACATTAGGCGCACCAGAAGGCTGAATAGCTACCGTGGGGGTAGGAATATTTGGTCGGCGATCCTGATCAGGATTATTTCTATCAGGAGTTACCGGACTCTGCGTATGATCTTTGCCACCTTGAGGTTTCACGGGCGTACGGGGATTTCTTGGACGTGGCGGAGGAGTAACTGTAGTAATGGTTGTTCGTGGTCCCGTAGGGTTAACTGGTCGCGCAGGGGTATGTGGCTTAGCAGGAGGGTTCAATACTTCACAAACACCGCTCTCTGCCAGCCTCTTATCGCCAGTATTAAACATAAGAACCCTTAAACAATCGCCGTCTTTATCCGTAAGTTCGAATACTAAGAATGTGCCTTTGTACTGATCTTCGTTTAACTCAACCTCTGGCATTCCTTCGACTTTGTGGCCACCCGCTTTGAGATGGTAATTCAATGTAGTAGTTACATTTCCTTTGAAACCAAGATTCTTATAACGATCAAGTAGTGTCGCTAGCTTTTCAGCTAATGCTTCGTGTTCCCTTTTAGCCTCAAGAGCTTCTTCAACGGCTTTGTCGCCCTTGAGCTCTTTCCCGTAACCAGGCATTAGTCGCTCAGCGTCGTCATTAATCCCACTAGGATTGCCGGCGTATGGCTTAAGCCATGGGTTCATATTTATAATCTTATGACCGTCGATTTCCATTTCTGCAAAGTGTCTTGCGACCATACTTGCAACTACAGGGTCTTCACATAATGCAGTCTTAATCTCTCGTTCGGCTGCCTTACGATTTTCAGTATGCTTCATTGGTGTTGATATTGAATCACCCCACAGTCCTTTACCTGGACGAGCGCCAA
Source organism: Candidatus Saccharimonadota bacterium (assembly GCA_022842995.1). GTDB lineage: Bacteria > Patescibacteriota > Saccharimonadia > Saccharimonadales > 2-12-FULL-41-12 > JALHOM01. Next base: position 53,228 of record JALHOM010000004.1, on the reverse strand, counting down.
CTTCAGGACGAACTATCTTTGATCCATCCGCTAGGGTTACCACTTCAGCTGTATTGTCGACATCTTTAGTGCAGTTGAATGTAGTGGTCTCAACACTCAAGATTTTTGCCAATGCTTCTTGAGAAATACGATTCTTAGTATTCTTCTTATTTACGCTACCAGGCGCACTGAGAACATCTGCAGGATCGACGCCTGTTGTAGTGCCCGCTTCAGTTGTTGCAGGTGCAGTTGTTGTACCAACCTCGGTTGTTCCCTGCATGGTTCCGGTAGTTAATTCAGTGTCACCGCCTTGACCAACGGCGATATTACGATCCCCGCTGGTTTTCATAACACCTCCAGCTAATGCGCCAACGATTGCTATGCCACCCACTACGGCAACCACCCTTCCTAATCTTCCATTGAAGAATCTCTCACGAAGTGTAGGATTATGTATTATAGCTGGAGCTGGAGCACCGATACTTGGATCTAAATCTGGACGTCCTTTACTCATAAAATCTTGTAACCTCCCCTTTTTGAAGGAATGCAAAAAGCAGACACTTGTCTATAAGGAATTAGTTTTCTAAATCTCTACCCACGCCACTTGTGCTTAACAGCCCAAAACGTGTTATGGCTACAATATATCACAGATTTACATAATTGTCAATATTCATGCATACGGATAGTCATAAGCGCAATTATATGGTTCGCTTATATTTCACCCCTGTTATCGAAGCTGCATTCCATCCCGCTTATCCCTGTTATTAGCCCTTACCAAAAAAGCCCTCAATTTGACAGCCGTTGTTGCAAGATACATTTAATTAGACAACAGAATAAAGTTATAAGATTAAAGATAAATTAGCAGTGAGTTATGAGATATGAGTCATGAGTTAAGGTTCGCCTTGGGTAAAAGAGGCTAGTAAAAATTAAAAAGATATATGTGTCATGAGTTTTTGTGACGACCGTCACAAAAACTGGGCAAATTTCCTATACTCATATGATTCTTCAGACCTCAACTGCTCAAAGGTAGTTCGACCCCTGTTATTCGGATCATTTAGCCTGCCTGACTTCATGAAAAATTTACCCTAAAATCGTGACGACCGTCACAATTTTAGGGTAAATTTCTAAGCCCAACCTACCCCTAACCCAAACCAAACGCCCAGTCCCGCGCGAGCCGGCTTTGGAATAACAGATGAAAAATATAAGACCAGCCTAGTCTATGCTCTGCTCGGTATCTAATCAACCAGACTTTCACTCCTGGGTTACCCGGCTTTCCATCGACTGATTAGTATTTTTAGCTATGGCTAGTTTCTGATCCTGAGGACTGTTTGAAGCGCCAAACCGCGAGTTCCGGAAGGATCAAATTAGCCATAGCTAAAAATGGTAGTCAGCTTCGATGGGATGGCCGGTCATTTTTTTGGGCTACCTTTTTGCTGATGCAAAAAAGGTAGTAATTTGGTTCTTTATTGAAAGAACATTAAAACTATTGTTACTTTTGTTTAAAAGTACATCAAATTTGCTTCTTCATTAGAAGAAATTATTACTTCTTGGTTTCAAGAAGGATCTGTTTTCGCTGGCCAGCGAATTATCTAAAGAAAATCCACCCCTAATCAGAGTCGCCCAAACCAGCCTCCTCAGCAGGCCGGTCCAAAGCTAAATGCTTCTTATTAAAACTAAACCCAAAAGTACTGCCCTTGCCTTCGGTACTACTAAACAAAATATTGCCCCCTTGAGCTGTAATGACCTTCTTGGCCATAAACAACCCCAGCCCTGTGCCATCAGGCCGTATATTCCTCGCATTCTTAGCCCGATAAAACTTCGTAAACAAGTGCTTTTGCTCGTCTTTTGGCACCCCAAGGCCGTTATCCTTAACCTGGAAGTAAACATGCCCTTTATCTTGAGACAACTCAATCTCTATCCGCCCGTCTGAAGGCGTGTAAAATAAGGCGTTATCAACAAAATTCATGATCACTTGACGCGTCTTGGTTTCGTCAATTAAAAGATCAGGGAAATCATCTGGCTTTTCGAATGTGAGTGTAATTCCCTTTGCACGTGCTTGCCCTACCAACTGCGAGATCTCGCCTTCTACCATATCTGCAAGATTTGCCGGATGCGCATCAATAATAAACTTGCCCGTTCGCAAGCGAGAGACGTTCAAAAGGTCGGCTATCAAGTAAACCATGCGCTGAGAACTCACAAAGGCCTGATCAAGCAGTTTTCGCTGTGTATCGTTGATTTCGCCCGCATCACCCTCTAAAACCATGCTCAAATAGCCCTTAACGCTCGTGAGAGGCGTCCTCAGCTGGTGAGAAGCCATACTGATAAACTCGTCTTTGGTCTCGTCCATCGCTTTGAGCTTCTCGTTTGTGCGGCGCAGTTTATTCGTGGCGGTATTTACCTTATTCTGAAGAGTGACATTGAAGTCCTGTATTTCTTCAAAACGAAGCGCATTCTGAATAGCAATAACCAGCTCATCGGCAATAATTTCAATGATTTTGAGGTCTGCCTTGCTATATATATTTCCGCTCTTTTTACTCCCAAAAATCATATAAGCGATCGTTTGCGACTGGCCATAGGAACTAGCCGACAAATGCACCAGAACAGCTATATCGTGCTTATTAAAGATTTTCTGGAGCTCATCTTCATCCGGGCCCAAATCCTCAACGGTAACAATTTTACGCCCCAAACCAACTAGTCGCCCCCGCATATAGTTGATCTCATGGTCACTATATTTACCGTCAACAGTACCAACGATTCGTTCTTCAGTAGACTCCGTCTTCGGAATAACAATCTGTAAAAAGCTCGATTTAATATTCTCTTGAATAATTGCCGTGGTCCGCCTCAGCAAAATCCCAATCTCGATATTACTAACAATACTCTTGTTTAACTGGTCCAAAAACTCCTGCGGATCATACGCATCCCGAAAGAAAAACCTGTTAGTTATTCGATCAAAAAACTTTTTAACAGACGGGTACGTCAGAACGGCTACGACGAAAATTACGGCATTTAAAGTAGTCGGTATCCATGAGTTGCCGCTGTTTTCAAACAATCTTTGAATAAAAAGTGACGATGCCAGTGCAAGTCCCAAAATCAAAAAACCGATACTCAGTACATAGCCAAGAGACCTAACGATGATCAATCTGATATCGAACATTTTATGGCGCACTATCACTATTGCAGTTCCAATAACAAAAATGATTGAAAACTGCGGTCCAACCCATATAAGATCATAGTTTCCGAGCCATGGTAAAACTAAGTTAAATGCCATCCCGAACAACATAGATGCAACGATAGTTACGAGCAGATACCTTACTTGTTTGGCTTTGAGATGATTCAACTTATCTTTGTAGGCAGCCCATAGTCGAATTAAAGAAGCTACGAACCCAGATAGAAATAAAACTGTGAAGAAGAAATAATGTAACTTATTTAGAGTTACCGATTTACCTAACGCCCCAGTTTCGGTCACGTCACCAGTCAAAAAACCGGGTACGAGCATCAGCAACAAGCCAAAGGTAGTTGCCAAACCGAGATAAAAGTATTCCGCCAGCCTAAATGGTGTTTTTCGTGAAAAACCAAAAATGCGTGTAAATAAAAATAAAGATACAGATATTGCCAACGCTGAAAGATAATAGATTTTCGCCCAATAAAGAGCGACAGTTAAATTGTCGGATAGTATAAACCCAGCAAGTCCAGCCGCCCAAACGCTCACTGAAAAAACTAGCCAAAAATAGACTAAATTTGCGTAGCTCTTATGATTTCTAAGCAGAACAACAAGCCCAATCAGAAAATTGAGCAGTGCGACAATATAAAGCGGTATATAAAAACTGCTATGCATGCCTGATAACCATAAGCTTAATGCTATGGTTTTTTAATAAATTTAGCAAATGTCAGAAGAGTTATTTCTTCGCTATATAACCAGGGTATAACGAACCCCGATTTCCTAGTCGGATCATCGCCTGACTGTAGCCAGCCGCCTTCACGTTGTCTAGCATTTGCGTCAAGCTTCGCATCTGGACTGGTGCGCTAGGATTCCATCTGATTAAATTTTCAAAGAATGCGCGCTGTTTTCTTTCTGGATGCATATTTGATAAACACAATGATCCGCCATCACCAAGAAGTTTCATGCAATTTTGTAAGAACTTTTTACCAGTTGCTTTTCTGAGGTATTCATACAAACCCAAAGCATCAGCGGCGTGTATCGAACCATCTGGAATTCCTGGAATTCCATCTCCACGAGCGCCAACATCGCCTATATGTATCTCGATTTTATCCATCATATGCTCAAGACCAGAATTCTTGATAGCTGAGACTGCTGCAGCCAAGGCCATAGGGTCCTGATCAACTAAGTGATACTTCTCAAAACTATAGCCATCCTTTTCTAATGCTTTGATTATTTCAATGACCGGCAACGATGAACCGCAGCCTATACTCGCCAACCGAAGCGGCTCTTCTTTAGGATGATCGGCGAGAGCTTCACGCATCATTGCAACGCCGAGACTCATTCTTGTCCTTACACCCTCCATGTCAGCTAAGCCATCAAAAAATATCCGTCCGATAGGGCCAACTTTACCACGTAAGTAATCGCGGTGCTGACGAACAGTTTCTGCAACCTCTTCTGGTTGTTTACCGCGCTCATGCATTAACTCAGCTGCACTTCTACCGAGCCCCGCAAATGGAGAGACGGTGTACGTGCCTGTCTGCGGATTTTCAATGAACATTCCGTCGGTAAAAGCTTCGGCAGACAAATCGCCCGCGAAAGTATTAGATCTTCTCTGCTCTCCCTTCAAACTACGCCTTGGCAACACGCCTGCATTAATTGCTAGGGCTGTTCCCGTCTTGGCGTTCCACCTGCCGCCTGTAGGTATTCTATGCAATAAACTTGGCTTCTTATTGTCTGGGTCGTAGATTCCAGCAGCACGAACCATCAATCTAGTGACCAATTCGATGACTTTCTTCCTTCTCTCAAGACCCGGGAATGAAACTACGTCAGGCGTATCAACTACGCGGACATCTTCTCCTGCAGCATCAAGCGCAGCCGCTTCAGATAATACTTCCGGTGAAAAATCTGCACCCAGCCTCTGTAAACTCTCAGAAAAACCTTCTGCCGACTCATAGGTAGCAGTTCGAGGCATTGCCTCGATAGTTTGAGATGGTGTGCGCAGACGCGGTATTGGTAATGTTGCCATGTGAGGATAATTCTTATTTACTTATGGTTAATTATGAGATTATAGTACTATTTTTTGGGCATTTTGTCAATTTGCTTGTGCTTTATTTCATTTTTATTATAAAAAACGACCCCTTACGTACAGATTATTAATCAATACGCAAAGAGTCGTTTTGTCTTCTAAGTAGTCAATTTTTGAAACAAAGGCTCAAAAATCTAGTAGCATTATAGCTAATAACAGATGAAAAGTAAAGCCACTCGGCTTAAATGAGAATGTGTACTTTAAGCCGCTTTGGCTTCGAGTTTTACGATGCGTTCTTCATGGTTATCTATTTTGTCATGGATAACACCGATAGCATCGGCTACACCAGCGAAGCCATCATTCATGTCTGATCTCAGGATATTGATCTCAGCTTTCAAATCATCGATTTTATGGCCAAGCCGAGACTCTAAAGAGGTCTCGCTTTGAGATATACGAGCGTTGATGAATTGCTTGAGATCTTCGATTTGATCAGTATTCATAAATATATGTTATCAGAAATCACAAGATAAATCTGTCGTAAAATAACAGTGGTTAACTCATAAAATTTTCAGAAAAATCACCCGTGAATTATACTTTGAAATAGAAGTGGCAAAGCTAAAAATCTTACTGGTTGAAGATGAAAAAAGCATCAGAGATATGTATGCCTTTAAGCTGGCGGCCAGTGGTTTCGAGCTAAAAGCAGCCGAAAATGGCAAACAAGGCTTAGAACTAGCCCAAGAATGGCTTCCGGACCTGATCTTACTTGACCTACGGATGCCAATCATGTCGGGAGACAAAATGCTCGAAAAGCTCCGCCAAGAAGAATGGGGAGCCAACATCCGAGTAATTATCCTAACAAACATCAGTAAAAACGAAGCGCCAAGTGTGCTTCGTTTTTTAAATGTCGACAATTATATCGTCAAAGCCCACTCTACCCCCGCAGAAATCGTGTCCGCCGCACAAAAAGTACTCGCTTAAATTCTCTTGCTGATCACCGAAACCCAACCTCAATTAATTGACGATCGTCATAATAATGTAGTTTTCTGGAAATTACGTAATTAACATCTGTAAAATTAAGTTTTTAGCTTATTTATGCGGACAAAGTTTTACTACACTTTTTGAACGATCGTTCAAAAAGTGTAGTAAAACAAATTGCCGATAAATCCTAGTGTGCTTTCAAATCTTGCAGTAAACGATCATACTTTTTCGACTCAATAGATTCATCGTTCAAGCCAAGTCTTGCTGCTGTTTGGCGAATTCTATCTACAATATCTGGGGACTCTTTAGGTGCAACTATTTCTATCTCCAGAAATGAGCCTAACTTATCTACGTCGTCAACTGCAATCACCATGCCGTCATTACCCGAAACTGTTCGCCTCGTTTTCTTGACAGTTACCACTGAATTACAGCCAGTCTCCTCAAGAAAAGCCCTGGCTTCATCGTACGATGAAACTTCGAATTCATGCTCAATAGCGTCACCTTCTGAATTAACGACTTTCTTCAATGTCATGATGCATTTATCGTTTATAACCCTAAGTCTAAATACCGGATCTCCAGCGGTAAATTCATGAAAACTTCTCTTATTTAGCAAAAATACTTCATCAATCTGATTGACTGTTTGCAAATTTCCATATTCTTCGGTTATTTTATCGAGTATTGATTTTTTGAGAGTAGGATTTAACCGATATTTTCGCTCTATTTCGATCATACTTACAGATTACCACAGAGTAGTATTTTATTTTATATAACCATAATCCGAGACACTCCAAATGGAAATTTTGAGCACGTCGAGCTATACGGTACAATTCAAGATATGAACAATGCTCCTGTTAAGATTGCGATTGTCGAGGATGATCTGGCGATTTCTCAGATGTATCGGATTAAGTTTGAGGCCGAAGGCTACGTCGTTGAAACAGCAGAAAACGGCAAGCTTGGTCTCGAACTAGCCGAGAGTATGAAGCCGGACATTATCCTTCTGGACCTCATGATGCCCGAGATGACCGGCGACCAGATGCTAGCCAAGCTTCGCGCTACAGACTGGGGAGCAAATATTAAAGTTATCATCCTGACCAACATGGGCGAACAGGAAATCCCAGAGACAGTGCGAACTCTCGGGGTAAGTGCCTTTATCTTGAAGGCAGACATGACTCCTCGCCAAGTTGCCGACCTTGTCAAGCAAACACTTAGCGCATAAATCAAACCCGTCTCCTGTATACTATAAAGTACTATGAAAATTGCTATTTTAGGCTGGGGCAAACAAGGTCAATCAGCCTATGAATATTGGGGCAAAGATAAATCCAACCAAATAACGGTTTGTGATCACGAAAATATCCCAGACCTGCCGGCTGATGTCAGTTCGCAACTCGGCGAAAATTATTTAGCAAACCTACAGGATTTTGACCTAATCATACGCTCTCCTGGTGTTCACCCTAGAGACGTTAAAGGCGTAGAGCCCGCTAAAATAACGACCAATACCAACGAATTTTTTAAAGTCTGCCCATCGAAAAAGATCATTGGAGTCACCGGCACAAAAGGCAAAGGCACAACATCCACGCTTATTGCACGCATGCTGAGCGATGCCGGGTTTCGGGTACATTTGGGCGGGAATATCGGCATTGCACCCTTGGCGATGTTAAATGACAACATACAGCCCGATGATTGGGTTGTACTAGAACTTGCCAACTTCCAACTAATTGATCTCGAGTATTCACCCAAAATTGCAGTATGTTTAATGGTCGTACCGGAGCATCTAAACTGGCACACCAGCTTGGAGGAATATTACAACTCAAAACAGCAAATCTTTAACCATCAAAATGCCGATGACATTGCGATCTATAACTCTCAGAATGCACAAACCACAACCATCGCCTCCGCCAGTGCAGGGAGGAAAATCGGCTACCTTACACCATTGAGTGGCTGGGTTGATGGGGACTCCTTCAAATACGCTCAAGAAGTAATTTGTCCAACCTCAGACATGAAGCTTCTCGGCCATCACAACAGAGAGAATGTTTGTGCCGCAATAACTGCAGTTTGGCAAATTACACAAGATAAAGAAGCCATAAAAAAAGTCATCCGTACTTTTAGCGGCCTACCCTACCACCTTGAACTAATCCGAGAACTCGACGGAGTTCGATACTATAACGACTCGTTTGGAACCACTCCAGAAACGGCTATTGTTGCATTTCAAGCGTTTTCCGAACCCAAAATCGGGATTGTAGGCGGCTCCGATAAAGGTATTCCCTTCGATGCAATGGCCGAGACGATCATTAGGAGCAAGACCAGGGCGCTAATATGTCTTGGCGACACTGGACCAAAAATTGCCGAACTCGTCCGCGAAGCAAATAAATCAATAGCCGGTTTTGGCGATATCGAGATACGATTAGGCGCTCGGTCTATGGAAGAAGCGGTTGAACAAGCTCGGGAGTGCGCCCAACCTGGCGATATCGTACTTCTTTCTACCGGATGTGCTAGTTTTGGATTGTTCAAGAACTACTATGATCGGGGCGATCAGTTCACGAAAGCTGTTCAAGAACTCGCTTGAGGTGTTCGACCACTGCCTTCTCGGGCTGCATGACCTGCACTCTATGCTTATTTGCAATAGCAACAATATCCTCTTCGATCCAATGGTAATGAGTGCAGCCAAGCACTATCACATCAGCACCCTGATCAAGTAGTGGGGAGATCGTACTTTCAATTTTCATCTGGTTGAGTGCATTATCCTCTATGAGGATTGCCCAATCACTACAGTCTGGCTCTAAGACTGTGACCCCAACCGCAAATTCTTTTTTGAGATCACGGTATCTTTGACTATTTAATGTCGCCCTAGTAGCACAGACGGCTATCGTTTTCGTTTTCGTTAGCTTGACCGCAGGCTTAATCATCGGCTCAAGGCCGATAAGGGGGACATCGAATCGGCGTCTCAAGTCGGCAATAATTGTAGTTGTGACGGTGTTGCATGCTATAACCACAGCCCAGCATCCTTGATCAATCAAGTCGGCGATCCGAGGAATCACCAGGTCAAGAAGCTGCTGCTTCGTCTTGGTGCCATACGGTAGATTATCTGGGTCGTTTATATATACAACTTCAAGGTCCGGGAGCTCTTTGTTTATAGCGTTAACCACTGACAGTCCACCGATACCAGAGTCAAAAACGCCTATTTTCATACGTCGATCATCGTATGCCGAGCAGCAATAAGCAGGTTTTCGAACAAGGCGCAAACGGTAAGTGGACCAACTCCGCCTTTTACCGGAGTAATGGTGATATGCGGCAATTCTCTCACTTCTTGTGAAACATCCCCAACTAGACCATTGCTATCGGTGGCTACGCCGGCGTCGACGATTACGGCGTTTGGTTTGACCATATCTGACGTAATGAGTCCTGGCACACCGGTGGCACATATCAAAACGTCAGCCTCTAGAGCTAAGGTGCTAAGATCAGATACGTCGGTGCTCCTGTCTGCCAACTTGGGCACAAGGCCTGAGTTTTGCCACATGGCAGCCAGTGGCTTACCAACAAGTCTTCCCTGCCCAATAATAAGTAATTCTTTACCAACAAGCTCAATATTATAGCCCGCCAACAACCAATTAATCGCGACCGGGGTCGGTGGGTCGAACACAGTGACTGAAGATAAGCCATCGACATCTTTTTCTGGAATAACCGAGTTAAGAATTTCGTCCGTTTGCGAGACATCCGGTAGCGGGATCTGAACAATGATCCCATGCACAAGTTGATCGGCATTGTACTGCGCGATCTTATCTAAAGCTCCGGATTGTTCGACGTCACATACCTCGACTTCGGCGCCAATATCCTGACCATAGCCTGTCTTGAGGCGCATATAGCTGTCTACAACGGGATCCGGGTTGGTCCGAATTATGACGAGTTTTGGTTTTACGCCATGCGCCTGCACCAAGCCACGAACAGCCCTTGCTTGACGCTCTTTGATAAATCCAGCTAGTTCGGCTCCGTTCAGTTCTTTCAAGAGTTATAATCCTGCTTACAGATCTGTATTTTACCTTAATGACCCCTGATTTAACAGATGATTTATATATTTACTATGCAAAAACTAGCATAATACAAAACTTATGGTAACCTAATAGTAAAGACAAAACGCTTATGCTGTCCGCAAACGGCTAAAAAAGGAAAATCCATGAGGAAAATACTAAAACAAATTAAGCCCACTAAGGCTGAATATTTTAAGAGTGAAAGCCAAAGAAAGAGAACAAATAGATTAGCTTTCATAACCGGGTCTAAACAACTCGTCGCCATTATAACCGTCCTGGTAGTAGCTTCCATCGGTACTGGGGTCTATATAACTCAAAAACAAAAAGATTCTAAGGCTGCCATACGAACTGCCGTGAATTTCAACGACAAGAGCACTCAAGTCGATCGCGGGCGATGGCAACCTTTCGAAAACGTTCCTGGAGGCAACAATGGTCTGTTTGATAAGCCAAATCTTTCTTTAACTTTCAAAAATACCTATGGCTACACTCAAGGCTATGCTCTATGTTATGTCATGAACCCGGAAGGATCAGCTGCTTATCCGAATCTCACTTACACTGGCACCACAATTAATTACACATCAACCGAGAGAGGCTCAACTAAAGCTTCGATTCGTGGAGGAAATCTCCTAAATGTGCTCGCCGAATCTAATCCTGCTCAACACAACGGCGGAGCGGTTGCCAACAAAAGTCTGACAGCAAACCTGAACGGGCTAGCTCCCGGATCACCGGTTTATTTCTGTCTGGAAAAAACATCTGCAGGAAATAACAGATTCCAGTTCCCTATAAATGCCACAATCACGAACTATACATTCGCTGGCGCTTACGATAAGGCTGAGGCACCGATCACCCCCGTAACACCGCCACCTCCTACTGCAGGTCCTGGTTCGCCACCACCATCTGAGCCGGCAATTCCTGCTGGCCAGGTGATAGACAGCAACAGATGGTCTGGATGGGGCTTCCCACTACCGGCCAATCCCCCGACTAACCATACTATCGAGCATAGCAATAACGGCAGACTTACCATAAACTACTTAACATACAACTACACTAACGGTATTACGGGCTGCTGGACAACCGTTGTTAATAGCGGGAATACAGCCAATGGTATAACGCTGGCCTTAGCCAGCAACGATGCAGGAAAAAACACAGTCATCCTGCGGGCAACTGGAAACAATGACTACATAGTTAAGCGAGCAACTAATGGCAACATTTCATGGACGTTCACCAATCCAGTCGCCACCGGTGGTTCAATCTCTATTTGTAATAAAGTAAACAACACCGACAAAAAACCATTTGCCGAGAAAAAAACCTTGACCGTAAGTAGCTATAAGATTTACGGTACCGGAGCAGCAAACAACGATTCGACGGCTCCGAGTGTATCGATCACATCACCGGCCAATGGAACTAACGTCAGAGGCACGATAAATCTTGCCGCGACTGCCAACGACCAATCAGGTATCGAGTATGTTGAGTTTAAAAATGAAGCCAACTCGTCGGTTATCGGAACAACAAGAAATAGTCCATACAGCGTAGCGCTGGACACCACCAAGTTCCCTGACGGAGACTTCAGATTTTCGGCACTCGCCCGAGATAAAAAAGGCAACTTTAAAACATCGACCCCGATAACAATTAAGATTGCAAATAAGGAAAAAGCTGCGGACAAACCAGACCCTAAGCCTCAGCCAAACGACTCAAACAGGCTTCAAAATTCTCCGATCAACTGTTCGGCAATAAGAACCAGTGAGGGCGAGCAAGGTGTCAGATCCGGTTCGGTCACATCATTAAAAGACCCGGCTAATTCTGGAGTAACTGCGGCCGTCCTATCTTCTCCGAATGCTTACGTTGAATGTCGACTTACTGCTCCAGAGACAGGACTATACTCGTTCGGCGGCAATGTACGGAGCGGGGATCTAAATGGAGTGGTTGCGCAAGCAAAAATTACCGCCAGAGGAGTAGGTAGCGAAGCAACTAGAACAGTAGGAACCCCCGGCAAAGAACAATACGGAGTAATAAGATTCAATCAACAAGAAGATTACCGTCGACTGAATGAAAAACAATCAATCATCGTAAGAATTTCGTTAAACAACTACGAAAAAAATTCGAATAATGCTGAGCGCAAGCTATGGGTTGATCAGCTTTCAATGTATAAAATCCCAGAACCACCCGAGCAAAATACAGGACAAAATCAAGAAGGAACAGCTCCTGCCAAGGCACTGACATGTGAAAGCAAGGCAGTGGCCGAGGCGGAAAGTGGGGTCAGCGGCGGTACTACAGCGATATTCGTATCTGATCCAATCTCTCCAGAGGTCGGTGGCATGATCCTGGCAAGGAATGCCAGCTATGTCGAGTGTTCACTCATTGTACCAAAAACTGGACGCTACGCGCTAGGAGCCAAAGTAAGAAGCCAGGACTATAAGGGCATAGCGCAAGCCAAGCTAGACCTCACAGGGATTGATAAGTCAGCATCTAGAACAGTTAGTGCCCCCAAAGGCGAACGATACGGATTAGTCAGATTTAACGAGAAAGACGATTATCGACAACTTGATGCCGAAACACGAGTAACGGCACGGGTAACCTTTACGAATGACTCATGGGGAGGCAACGACAAGGATCGCAATCTGTGGGTTGATTCAATTATGCTCGTTGAAATACCGGCAGAACCCGTACGTCCAGCAGTACCCGGCTCCGGTCCTGGGGACAATGACGATCAACGAGATTCTCAGCCCGAAGAAGTAATTACTCCATGCGAACAACTAGGCAAAGTCGAGGCTGAAGATGCGACTTTAAGCAGGGGCGCATCACTTCAACCTGATTCTAATGCCTCGGGCAACATGGCCGTCCGTCTCGCAAAAAATGCGAGTTATGTACAGTGCACTCTGACAGCTCCCACGAAAGACAGATACGTACTCAGTACCGTTTCCCGAAGCGATAATAGAGCCGGCCAAGACAGGGCTACCGCCAGAATATCAATGCGAGGCAATGACAAAGGTACACAATCAAGCACAGTAATATCTGCAGCAAATTACTCGCGACTCAGGATGCCCGTCAAAAGCGAAACAGTTCGCGTAATGGAAGCAAACGAACAGGTAGTGGTCAGAGTAGAATTGATCAACGGCTCCGACAATATCCTTACTAAAAGAAACCTGCTAGTCGACACGATCGAACTAGTTAAGGTCCCCAGTCAGCCCGCTTCAACTCCACCAAGAAACCCCGTAAATCCCCAGACTGAAAGAATCATCATACCATCTCAAGAGGGTGAACCTGGCGCAGAGCAAATCAGCTACAGCCAAGCAACTGGTGCGGCAATAATTACTATTCAAGCAGAAAACGCCCGTTATCAAGGTGTAGCGTTCGATGAGAATCCCACCACCGAGGTCTCGGCCGGCAATAAAGCAGTCAGGCTATTTGCAAATAAAAATTATGTTGAATACAAGATTAATTTCCCCGCCACCGATACATACAGCCTAGACTTCTACGGGAGGAGTGAGAATTATGAAGGCAAAACGGCAAACGCACGCGTACTACTTAACGGCAACAGGGTTCTGGGCAAGGATACAGCCTTAAAGAGTTCACCAAAGCATAACTACTACCCGGCAGAGAAGAAAGTTCTCATCCCCAAAGGCACGCATACATTTAGAGTGGAGTTCACGAACGACAATCAAGATCGCAACCTCATTATTGACTATCTTCGCGTCAGAGGTACTAAGCGCCTAATACCAGCAATCGCACCCGTTCAGCCGCCTGCCGGCGAACGAGAAACCCCAGTGAGTCCGGTCATTGATAGTTTTGGCCCCAACACACAGCTTATCGAGGCCGAAAACGCCCAGACTTGCCAAGCAACAGGCAGGAAAGTAAGCTGCTCCTCATTAGCTGTTACCGACCCGCTCGCTTATGGATCCCAAGCACTAGTCCTCAATAAAACCAATGATTATGTAGAAGCAACTTTCCGAACCACAGCTAAAGGAACATATGCTATCGGGGCGACACTCCGTAGCGTCGATTATTCAGGCGCCGCTCAAGCCGACATCTTTATTGGTCGCGATAAAATCGGCAGTTTAATAACGCCAAGCTCTGAAGGCTATGCACCAGCTCGCATGTATGCTCGCAAGCTCGACGCAAACACAAACTATAAGATACGGGTTGTCTTTAAAAACGATAGATGTGGTACCTCAAGAAGCACATGTCGACCAACTCAAGATCGCAACTTACTTGTTGACCACTTTAGACTACGCCCTATAGACCTCGTTGCAAGCGTACCTGCATCGGAAGTTTCAGTTGAGCCAGCAAGATCTCTTCAGCCACAGTGGGCTAGATCATCGAAAAATAATGTCCTGGCTACCGAATGGGCCTGCTCCCCACCGTCACTAAGTGTTGTTGGACTGTTTTATTGCCCAGCAGCGCCAAATAGAAAGGAATCTGACCGCAAAGAAGGCGTTATGCTTATATCTTATACAGCCAACGGCGGCAGAATGTCTCAGGCCTTAGTCTATATTCCTAAAAGCATGATCGCCGAATTAAAAGCCGGCAAAAAAGTAACGCCGAGGCCTCTTGTCTATTATCTTCACGGTCGAGGCAATGCCGAATTCGTAGATGCTAATCGAGACGCAATCTCTCCACTAGGAGTAAACAGGCCTGCTAGTGTCGCGAGAGGCTATTGGTACGACAACGAGCAAGACGGCCGCCTTGAAGCTGCTTATAATACCGCCAACGATCCGAAATACGGCGGAGTTATCCTGGTCTCACCACTTGGTCAAGGCAGAATTATCGACGAAAGATCTTGGGGCTACCCTGCGAATATCGCTGACTTTGCCAAATTACCTACTTTACTTGAAGAATCATTCAGTTATCTAGCCATCGATCGATCGCGGATCTACACCATGGGATCAAGCATGGGTGGACACGAGTCATTGAAACTTGTTACACAGTATCCAAGCCTCATTTCAGCAGCATACTCAAACGACGGAGTGAGCGACTGGGCATTACGCTATAGACAAATTGCCAACACGCCTGTCGTGCCGGCGAAACTAGCCGAAAGACCATATGCCATTAGCGATCTAAAACTAACCATTCCACTAGAAACCGGCGGCACACCAGAACAGAACCCTCAGGCATATATTGACCGAAGTCCTCTGCAACAGCTAAACGCAGAAAGCGCTAAACGACCCATTAAAATCGCCGTCGATTATGGAGATATCCTTGTTGACCCAAGCCAGAGCACTCTATTTTGGAATAAATATAAGTCACTTAATCCTAGTGCGCCAAGAATGGACGAGACCAACGGTGCGCACTCTGCCCAATTACCAGCCAACGGCGGCGCCTTGAAAAAGTACAGCAGACCAATGGACTTTTTCTTCAACAATGGAAACTGGCTCAGAAAATAGTCCCTCGAGGGCACGCCAAATTCGAGCGGTTTGTCATAGAACCAGTCATACACACCGAGCCGGCGTTTAAAATCCATGCTCATACGACAGGGTCTAGCCAAGAATTAATCCTACCCAATCATAAGATCAAATTAGTCAACTCGGGTATTAAGTAGAAAAACATATTCTGTGATACGCTATAATAAAGACAAAACGCTTATGCTGTCCGCAAACGGCTAAAAAAGGAAATGCAGAATGAGAAAATCACCAAAACAAGTTAAGGCCACTAAGGCTGAGTATTTTAAGAGTGAAAGCCAAAGAAAGAGAACAAATAGATTAGCTTTCATAACCGGGTCTAAACAACTCATCGCCATTATAACCGTCCTGGTTGTAGCTTCCATCGGTACTGGGGCATATATAACTCAAAAACAAAAAGATTCTAAAGCATTTTCGAGTAGTGCCTACCCTGTTTCGTCCAGCAGTAATCCTAATTGGGCTAATAGCTGGGCGTATCGAGATAGCGGGCTTATTAATAAAGAAAGTGCACAAGCAGCAGGAAAAAATCTCGTTATCTCATTCCCGAAAGGTACATACAATGTCGGCCAGAATGCGTGCTATAAGTACAATAATAGCGGAATCGTGGCGGGCGACACCTTAAGTTCAATCACCGTTTCAATATCCGGTAACCTGCAAGGTAGCACTTCAGCCTACCTCGTTGTCAATGGCGCAAAAATCACTGATCCCGATGGACCTGACGCCATCGCCGACAGAACCAAAGACTACGACTTTACCGTGAGTGATCCGGCGATCCTTGCCACGGTACCTCCCAGCATAGAGATATGCCATCAGGCAAATTCTGCCTCAATCGGAGCCGAACGATATATATTTGTGAAAGGCTTCGTTATAAGAGGTCAATCACCTCCGCCAGCACCTGGCGTAGGACCAGTGCCGGCTCAAACCACCCCCCCACCTGCTGCACCTCAGGCGGCAGCCCCTGCAAGGTGCGTTCCAACCCATAAAAAACCCACTAACGGCAGCTTAGAAGCCGAAGCAGCTTTACCAAAAAATGGTCAAGCATTAGGCAACAACGAACCAAGCGCGTCTAATTGTACATTCATGAAGATAACTGCCGCTCAACCTTTGCAACATGTCTTTACCGGGAACAGCGACATAAACACCAAGCAAAATTATGCGCTGATAGTAAGAGGCAAAGGCAAGGTTAAGGCGACGGTAGTAGTAGAGGACCGAGGAGGTGGTAAAGTAAGAGAATTTGATCTAACCTCTAAAGATAATGGCTTTTCAACCGTTAACATCTTATCTTATTTCAATAATGCCGATCAGAATATTTCCGGCGATATCTTAAAGGACCTGCCAGCTGGCAAAAAAGTAACCTTATTCCTGAATGGCAATCCAAACGCTTCAGTAGACTGGATAGAACTACGAAAGTCTGGCAATCAATCCTCCATTGGCGGAGCACCGAGCACTCCACAGACTAACAATAACGACAAGAAGACTGTACGTATTTCAGGCGTTGTTAAGTCATCTGACGGAACTGCGCTTCCCAACGTAAAGATTAGCGACTGCGGTAAACAGACCGGACAAGGCAATACTCCAGCAGCAGCAAAAACCGGCAATAACGGCCAGTACTACTTCGATGTTGCGATAGGAAGCGAATATTGTGTCGCACTCGCCACAACCTTAAACGGCAGACTAATCGATAATTCTGGCTTCGGCAAGCCAATTAAAGCCGATAATGGCAGCGGCGAAACCTACCAAACCAAAAAAGCTGTTGCGACCGACGAGAAGAATACCTACAACTTTACCGTCACAAGACTGCCAGATCCAATAATTACCGTTAATCCTAATGCGGGTAATTGCCCCGCCACTCCAGAAATAGCCATCGATGCTGAAGTCGTCGGTGGTCAAAGTGGTGACGAAGAAGCAATGAATGGCGGGATTCGATCAGCCCTTGGCGCCAACCAGGCAGCTGAACTAGTCGACAATGACAATTCAGCAACAGGCTGTCGTGCGATTAAATTCAAAAAACCTGGGGCTTATATTCAGACCGACACCAGCGTCTGGTCAAATCGTGAAGCAGGAAATTACGCCCTAATTGTAAGGACCAAAGGTAAATCAACCGCGACAATATCCCTATCTGGTTTTGGAAGTACGCCCAATAAGGCAATTACGGCTACAATACCTCTGAATTCGACTGGCTTTAGTAATACTAATGTTCTAACATTCTTCAATGGAAAAGATTCCATTTCAGGTAATCTCGTCAATCTCAAGAGTACCGATAATCTTACGATAAAAATATCAAGCAACTCATCTGACCCGTTAATTATTGACTACATCGAGTTAAGAAAAGCAGCTAAAGCGCCGGCTACGCCTCCTCCAGCAGGTGGCGGTAGTGGCGGAACGACCCGAACTGGTGGCGGCGATACCCCCGCAAGAACACAGACTGCTTGCGAAGCTACCGAATCAACCCTTGCCAGCAGAGGAGTTTTGAGCGGACCGAAAGCAACGGTCGTACCCGACTCGACCCGAAACAATAGCCTTGTCGCCGGACTGTTCGCCAACAACGATAGCGTCGAATGTAAATTTAAAATAACACCAGAACTCGCCGGAGCCTATACAGTCGGCATCCAAGCAAGGAGTCAAGACTCCAGCGGACAGGTTGCTAAAGCTCGACTGAGCATGACTGGAAAGGGTTCTCCTGTCGGTCTTAACATCGATGCATCAAAAGGCCAACGATATAGCAACTTATTCTCGACAGATGGCAAAGACTACCGCGTTCTCAGCGCTGGCGACGAAGTCACCTTAAAAGCAACCTTTATAAATGACGGCAGTAATCGTGACTTATTCGTCTATTCATTGATACTAGTAAAGGCTCAAGCACTCGCGTCATCAGCAAGCTCGGATGGTACGACTCGAGGATCGGCTACCAACCCAACAGTTCCGTGTAATCCCGGCAAACAGGATAGCGTTGCCGCAAGAACGATGAACGGCTCTGGCACAAGGGCTGACGGAGAGGGGGTTAGACTCCTGACTGGAACGTCGTATCTAGAGTGCACATTATACGCCCCAGAAAAAGGCAACTACATTTTAGGAGCAAACGTCAAAAATGACTCCATAGGTGGATTACAAAAAACAAATGTTAAATTAGAGTTTCTGGCTGGCAGCGTAAAAAGCGATATTGCTCAGGCACAAAATGGAGCATTTAGATTAGTTCGCATGGCCTCTAACGCCAATACAAAAATTCCCCTGGAAGCTAAAGCTCCAATCAAAATACGAATTAGTACTCCAAATGCAGCAGGACTTCCTAATAAACGTCAGGCAATCATCGAATCAGTACGCTTAATCCAGGTTGATAAAGCCGATGCGACCGTCAGCAGTCCAGCAGAAGACGACTCAGAAGACTTAGTGAGCGAACCTGGGCCAACTGCCAGTCCGGAGTTAGTGCTCAATAACACAATAACAGGCAGCAAAACAATCCGCGTGCAGGCTGAAAACGGCTCAGTCTCAAAACGCAACGGCGCTGCTGTATTTTCGACAGAGTCAGATCCTCCGCAGGGCAAGCAAGCAGTCAGACTAACAAAGAATAAGTCATCGATTGAATACCGCTTGACGGTTGATAAAGCCGATTTTTACAGAATCTCATTTAGTGGGCTTAGTGAGGATATCAAACTAGATAAAGGTAACGCCAAGGCAAAATTCTTCATCAATGGCAATCCAGCTAAGGGTGGCAACGAGATCAATCTTACGAGAGGCAACAACTATAAGCTTTACTCGACCAAAGAAGCCCAGGAACTGAAAAAAGGCAGCAACACAATAAGAATCGAATTTTCTGGCGACACTTCAAACATTGCTAAAGGTCAGGATAGAAACTTGATTATTGACTTCATTCAGGTCACTACAATTAATCGGGTTATTCCGGTAGCAATACCGGTGAACGAAAGAGACGTTACAACAGATGCCGGCACTGCGGTCATATTGACTCCGAGGGATCCGATTAAGCAAAAAATTGTCGAAGCAGAAAACGCTCAATTATGTAAGTCAAATAATAGGCTAGTAAGGTGTAGTAGCTTACGCGTAAGCGATCCTAAAGCCGTCGGCGACCATGCAATCATGCTGAAGCGAAAAGGTGACTACGCCGAAGTTAAGATCAGAGTCCCCGAAGACGGACAATATTCAATCACACCAACAGTAAGGAGCCAGGACTACTTAAATGAACCTGCCCGATACGATGTATTTGTAAATGGCAAAAAAGACACTTCTAACTCCTGGGCTGACAATAATAGCTATGATCTAGGCTACTCAGGCGAGAAACGCTTCAAGGCTGGGGATATAGTGACAATAAAGGTAGTCTTCAAGAACGATCAGTGTGGAGACCCCGAAAATAATGAACCTTGCAATGCGCAGAACGATCGCAATCTACTGATTGACCAGTTCCAGGTAGTATCATTTATTACGCTCGTACCCGTAAATGGCTACATTCAAATACCGGGAGGTGACGAGGACTTCCGTCCAACTTCCAACGGAGACACGAGGGTTACCCCATTACCAAATGGAACAACGAGAGTCGAAGCGGTTATAGAAGACACCGGTGGACCTACTGACTGATCAGATAAACATATCTAACTATCATATGAAGCGTCAGTAAACATGAAAATTGCAGTCATTGCAGCTAGTGGGCGGAGTGGGCAAGAGTTTGTTGCGGCCGCGATGAATGCGGGCCATCAAATAAGGGCCGGGGTTCGCGGAAAAAGTGACTTCACAGATTCGGCATTACTCGAAGTGATTACGTGTGACGCCACAAAGCTCGATGATGTCAGCAAACTTATCGTCGGTTGCGACGCCGTAGCCAGCTTTATCGGTCATGGCCGAAAATCGCCTGACAGCCTCCAGACAGAGTCCATTAAAAACGTGTTGCAAGCTACAAAAAAAGCAGATGTTAAACGTCTTATCAGCCTCACCGGAACAGGCGTTCGCTTCCCTGGCGACAAAATCACATTGATTGATAGATTTATGAACCTTAGCATTTCCGTGATTGACCCTGCCCGCGTCAAAGACGGCGTACGTCACGTAGAAGAAATAAAAAATTCTGATTTAGATTGGACTGTCGTGCGGGTTCTTAAGCTCACAAATGGCCAGACCCAAACATACGGCTTAAGCCAAAAAGGTCCTACCAGAATCTTCACCTCCAGAAAAACAGTCGCCCAAGCCTGTCTAGAGGTCCTAGAAAAAGAATTATTCTTGAGGCAAGCTCCGATTATTACTTCTTAGAGCGCCAAATAGCCCTTCTCTCCTGAAAAAGCAAAATTGCTGCACCACCTAAAGCAAAGCAGAAATCTTTCAACGTTTCTGGTGCATTTTGCGATGACATAAAATTCTGTGTACGCTCGGAAGCAATTGTCACACTCTGACCTACTTCGAATAGAAAGTTCATCGCCACTGCGCCAATTGCACTTCTTTGAAGTCGTCTAGATAAATTCGGTCTCTGCTCTACACTCATTCTGGAGGCATAAAATCCAATACTAGCACCGACGTAGCCGAGTACCGGATGTGCCATGCTATAAATCGGCATTTGCACGTAATCAGGCAATAGCCTACCGGCTGCCGAAAGCTGAACAGCCTTAGCCTGAGTTGCCAGCAAAGTCAAAAATCCTACCGTTAAGCCTACTCTGGCGTCTCGAGGCAAAGATTGATCAAGGACTTCCGACATGTAGATCTAGGTCAACAAACTAGTTGGTTGTCTTCTTCTTGAATAAATAGGCCGCAATCGGGATAACCACCACTGTAATTCCGATAGACCACAAGATCGACCGTAGCACCGAACCGTTGGTCGGCACACCGAGCATCAGTGATCGAACCGCCTCAATAACCTGCGTGATAGGCTGGTGTTCGGCAAAATAGCGCAAATATTTGGGCATGCCCTCTGCCGGAACAAAGGCTGTCGAGGCGAAAGTCAGCGGGAATACCATAACAAAAGAGATCCACTGAACGCCCTCAACACTCTTTGCCAGGAGTCCGACGACGGCTGAAAGCCACGAAAATGCAAAGGTAAATAACAGTAGTAATGCGGCGATCAAGAACCAGTCTGTGACGGATGCGGGCGAACGAAATCCGATCACCAGTCCAGCAAGGATCATAACAACGGTCGATATTGTATTACGGAGCAGATCCGAAACAACGTGGCCATTCAGAAGCGCAATATTCGACATCGGCAATGACTTGAACCTGTCGACAATTCCCTTTGAAAGATCATTAGCAACGGCGACGGCAGTAGTCGTAGAACCAAAAGCTACCGTTTGCACGATAATCCCTGCCATCAAAAAGTCGAGATAATCTACATTTTCAGGCAGTGCTAAGCTAATTGCACCCCCAAAGACTGCCGAAAACAACAGCAGGAACATAATCGGCTGGAAAAACGCCCCAAGAAGCTGATCGGTGTTTCTAAAAATGTGTGTACTGCTTCGGCGAATCATCACCACCGAATCATTAAGCAGTTGCAGAAAACGAGGGCTTTTACTAAATTCGAGTTCTACGGCCATTATTTTTCTCCCTCTGTTGATTTCTTGTCCGTCTTTCCAGTCAAACTAAGGAAAACATCATCCAGCGTTGGTTTATGGACATCTACCGCGGTGACTTTGATCTTTTTATCTGACAGTAAGTTGAGAGTGTCTTTAATATCGGTGTTCGTGTCTTTAACCATGACGGTGATTGAGTTCTCTTTATCGTTTGATGCAAAAACGTTTTTACCTATGGCGGATTTAGCTTTATTCAGGTCGCTAGCATTGGCGAACCCGATCTCTAAGCGATCGTTCCCTACCTTGCCCTTCAGCTCTTCTGCCGTCCCTTCGGCGATAACTTTACCGCCATCAATAACGACAATTTTATCCGCCAGCTGATCGGCCTCTTCAAGGTATTGGGTAGTCAGCAAAATCGTCGTTCCGCTGTCCATAAGCCGACGAATAATTTCCCACATCGCGAGTCGTGAACGCGGGTCAAGACCCGTCGTTGGCTCATCTAAAAAGATAACTGGTGGGATTGCTATCAGGCTTACTGCCAAATCAAGTCGCCGGCGCATACCACCAGAATATGTTTTAGCTGGTCTGTCGGCCGCCTTCACAAGATCAAAATCTTCCAATAACTCCTGAGCTCGAGCCTTGGCGCTTTTGCGGGTAAGTCGGTAAAGTTCGCCCATCATGACCAGGTTTTCTCGACCGGTCAGCAGCTCGTCAACAGCCGCAGACTGACCCGTCAGACCAATAACTCGTCGTACTGCATCAGGATCTTCGCTGACATCAATTCCTTCGATTTTTGCAACGCCGTCATCTGCCTTAAGGAGAGTACTCAAGATTTTTACGGTCGTGGTTTTCCCTGCTCCATTTGGACCCAGGAGCGCTAACATCGTCCCGCGCTGGACTTTTAGATCAATACCTTTTAGAACCTGGTTCTTGCCATAGGCTTTTTTGAGCTTTTTGACTTCTATAACTACGTCGTCTGTCTTCATGTATATCCTTCTTCTTGGGCAAACATCCTTCAAGTGCCGTATATCACTTTATATACATTGTACTCCTCACCTCTGACGAAAGGAACTAAATGCTATAAAAATAAGCGAATATTACTGCTTGGGAGGCTGGTTGTTATAAAACATCTCTACGCTACCATTCGGTTGAACGTAGATAGACACAGCCATATTCGTCTGGTTAATGTCGTCTCCCATAGTCCCGAGCTTTTTAGCGTTTAATGATTCCAGGAATGACATTGTAGGATCAACGCTGTGTTGCAAAACATTCGAGAGGGCGCTGCGGATATTTGCCTGGACATCTTCAGGATAGTCTTTGATTTTTTCGCCGATATGATCACCAGGCCTTATGACGAGTGCTTCTGCCCAGTAGCCCTTATGGGTCGGTCTTTTTACCTCGGCAAGCATTGCAAAATAAGCTCCGCTTGACGGCGTCTTATAATCTTCGATGTTTTCGGATGGTTGTTCGGAGCGCTTATCACTTCTCGGCCAAAAATCAATGACATCGGTGCCGTGCCACTCTTCTATGTCGCAGCGTGCACCTACTAGGCCGTCGATATGATCGGTTTCCAGCGAAACAAAAAAGTGATCCTGGCCATCGGGGCTGGTCGTCCGGAATATAAACAAAAATAGGTCCGGAGTAATTGCCTCGTATTTGATAGGCGTGATGTGCCCTGTCATTCCGGGCGCAAAGGGCTCGATAAGGAGCTTAAGGAATGTTTTGTCGAATGCTGAATAATTGCTCATTCTCGTATGATTTACCTTAAGATTTACTTGATGGCTCTCTATTGAATTATACCAAAGTAAAAATACTGGGTAGACCAACTAGTCCTTTCAAGAAACCATATAAAAAAGGTCGACGAGCGACCTTCTTTATATGGTACCCCGGGAGGGACTCGCTCACCTTTGGCGAGCCCGGAACTTCGTCTTTGAAAACCAGTTTTCAAGAGAAGATTCCCTTGCGAAATGCCACAGGCATTTCTCACCTCCGACCTTTTTGGTCGGTGATTCGAGTTCCTTTCAAGAAACCATATAAAAAAGGCCAGCAAGTGACCTTTTTTATATGGTACCCCGGGAGGGACTCGAACCCCCGACCTGTGGGATAGAAGCCCATTGCTCTAATCCACTGAGCTACCGGGGCGTACCACGAACAATATTATAACTGACTTTGGTTAAAATCTGGACTCGACCCACCTTCGGCGGGCCCGGAACTTCGCGATTGGCAAACCAGTTGCCATCGGAAGGTTCC
>JALHOM010000004.1:0-28916 GCA_022842995.1 Candidatus Saccharimonadota bacterium | reverse complement strand
GCTACCGGGGCGTACCACGAACAATATTATAACTGACTTTGGTTAAAATCTGGACTCGACCCACCTTCGGCGGGCCCGGAACTTCGCGATTGGCAAACCAGTTGCCATCGGAAGGTTCCCTTGCGAAATGCCACAGGCATTTCTCACCCCGACCTGTGGGATAGAAGCCCATTGCTCTAATCCGTCTTCCGCTACCGGGGCGTACCACGAACAATATTATAACTGACTTTGGTTAAAATCTGGACTCGACCCACCTTCGGCGGGCCCGGAACTTCGCGATTGGCAAACCAGTTGCCATCGGAAGGTTCCCTTGCGAAATGCCACAGGCATTTCTCACCCCGACCTGTGGGATAGAAGCCCATTGCTCTAATCCGTCTTCCGCTACCGGGGCGTACCACGAACAATATTATAACTGACTTTGGTTCGAATCGGGACTCGACCCATTTCGACAAAAACAAGAAATACTTCCAATCCTGCGTCATTGGGGTCCCCGAGAAAGCTTGCTTTTCCGAGGGAAAGGAGTAGCAGCGCGAGACCACTCCAAATTTTGACTACTTGATTGTCAAAATTTAGGGGTGGTTAAAGTCGACTAGGACGCGACGGATTCTTCGTGAGATCCAGGAAGTTACGTTGGTGGTCGAATGGTTTACCATGAGCGAGTCTTTAGACGAGTCGAATGGTTTACCATGAGCGAGTCTTTAGACGAGTCGAATGGTGCGGGATGGGAGAATCGAACTCCCGTCCTAAGTTTGGAAAACTTATATATTAGCCGTTATACGAATCCCGCATTAATCTGTTAAATAGCAGATTGAACTATACCAAATTATTGCAATATCTCAAAGTTTAAAAGTACTTTTTGCCGACAACTAAATTGAGTGTTCCACGGTGATCTTGGCGCCTAAAGAATTCAACCGAGCAGCCAAATCTTCATAACCACGATTGATGGTATAGATATTGCGAAGTACTGAAGTTCCATTAGCAGCCAGCATCCCTATCAAAATCAAGACCGCCGGCCGTAAACCAGCTGGACACACCATATCGGTAGCCTTCCACTTGGTCGGGCCCTCGATAAACACTCTATGAACATCTGCCAGCCGCATATCAACGCCGACTTTTTTCATCTCCATGAACATTAACGCACGCTCTTCATACACCCAGTCGTGGATTAATGTTTCGCCCTTCGCCACCGCACAAATAGGTACAAAATACGGGAGATTATCGATGTTAAGCCCCGGGAATGGTCGACCGTACAATTTATCTTCGGGCGCAACCAACTCACCGTTGTGTTTTGCGACAGTTAGGTCAACCAGCTTCGTGCGACCGTTATCAGCGAAATATGATTCTGACTTGGTAAATTTAAGGCCCATTTTTTCGAGCTTCAAAAGCTCTAATTCCATAAATTCAATCGGCACTCGCTGTATCGTAATCGAGGAATTAGTAGTAACTGCCGCCGCCAAAAACGTCATAGCCTCTACCGGATCTTCGCTCGGCGCGTAAACCATAGATTTCTTTGGCAATTCTTTAAGTCCATGGACGGTTATCGTCGTGGTACCGAAGCCCTCAATTTTGACGCCCAATTTCATCAGGAACAAGCAGATATCTTGGACCATGTAATTTGCGCTCGCCATCTTGATGACGCTTTTCCCAGGGGTTATAGCAGCCGCCAGTAAAACGTTTTCGGTGGCCGTATCGCCAGATTCGTACATCACAACGTCGTCTTTAGGTACGGATTTCTTGATGGTTATATCATAGTGAGTAGACTTCACATTCACCGAAACGCCGAAGTTCTCGAGAGCATAGATATGCGCCAAAACCGACCTTTTACCGAGTTCACAACCGCCAGCATGAGGCAACTTAAAGTGCGCCTCGTGGTGCATGAGCGAGCCAGTAAACATGAAGGCGCTCCGCGTTTTTTTGGCCGATTCGACATTGATACTATCAAGCTTAAATTTTTGCGGAGGTCGGATTTCTAGATCATTCCCGGGCAACCATTTAACACGGACCCCGATGCTTTCCATGACCTCAATAAGACGCATAACTTCTTCAATGCGCGCAACCTTCTTGAGCCTTGTCGTCCCACGGTTCAGTAAACTAGCGCAAAGTAGTCCTACGCAAGCATTTTTCGATGAATTTACGGTGACCGAACCACTCAGTTCTTGGCCTCCTTCGATACGCAGATTAACCGAGGAAGCTCCGCCGATAGTTATAAGCGGTTTGTTGAGGACATCGCTGATCCTTGCGAGCGTCTCAAGACTGAGGTTTTGACGACCTTTTTCAATACGATTGACGGCACTCTGTGAAGTGCCAAGACGACGAGCAAACTCCGCCTGGGTTAAGCCTCTTTCTTGTCTAATTTGATAAATAAGTTGACCTATTTTTTCATTAGCCTGAGTCATAATCTAATTAGTTTACCACAAATGATATTATTTTGCTATTGTTTGTTTTGCTTGTATATGAGCTATTGTACATCAATTTCCCGGCCTCAAGTAATTTAAATTCATGTACAATAAAGCTATGATCTAGCAATTTTCCTCAAACCAAAAGAAAGCACTACCCCAAAGACACAACCACAAGAAAGAGGAATATCACCATGACTGACGAAGAAATTCTGGCATTAATCCAAGACGAAACGGCCCGCCAAGCCCAAAACATCCAGATGATTCCGAGCGAGAATCATACCTCCGAAGCAGTTTTAGCGGCATTAGGAACGCGCCTGAGCGATAAATACGCCGAGGGCTATCCCGGAAGACGCTACTACGGAGGCTGCGAGGTTGTCGATAAAGTTGAAGACCTAGCCCGTGAGCGCGCCAAAACACTTTTTGGCGTCAGCCATGCCAACGTACAGCCATATTCGGGATCGCCGGCCAATTTAGCGGCCATGCTCGCAGTGCTTGACCCGGGCGATACTATTATGGGCTTATCGCTACCATTTGGTGGCCATTTAACGCACGGACACACCGTCAGCGCAACTGGTCAATACTATAAATCAGCCCCGTATCAGACAGGTAAAGACGGTTTTCTAGACTACGACGCCATCGCCGAGCTAGCAGCCAAAGAAAAACCAAAGCTTATCATCGCCGGCGCAACCGCTTACCCAAGAGAATACGACTGGAAAAAGTTCCGGCAAATCGCCGACAGTGTCGATGCCTGGTTACTCGCCGATATATCCCACATTTCTGGACTAATTGCCGGTGGAGTGCATCCATCGCCGGCTGGTATCGCCGATATTATCTCTACTACCACCCACAAGACCCTCCGCGGGCCTCGTGGCGCCATGTTGCTATGTAATGGCGAGCCATCCAACCCTTCCAAAAAACCAGAAAGAACCAGGAATAACTTGCCATCACTTATCGACCGCGCGGTTTTCCCTGGCTTGCAAGGTGGACCGCACATCAATACCATCGCCGGTATCGCCGTGGCCCTTAAAGAAGCCACCGAAGCCGAGTTCAAGACGTATGCCAAGCAAATTGTCGCCAACTCCCGCCGTTTAGCAAGCCAGCTGAGCGATCGCGGGTTCGAACTTGTGACCGGTGGATCAGACAATCACTTACTTCTGATAGATATGACCTCCAAAGCAATTTCAGGCGCCGAAGCCGAGACAGTACTCGATACAGTAGGGATTACCGTCAACAAAAACTCCGTACCGTTTGATGCACGCAGTCCATTTGACCCGAGCGGTATTCGCATGGGAACACCAGCCATCACAACCCGCGGGATGAAAGAACCAGAAATGGACATCATCGCAGAAATTATCGATCAAGCAATCGAAAGTCGCAGTGATCAGAAAAAGCTTAACGCGTTAAGTAATCAAATCAAAGAACTAGCAGCCAGACACTCTTTGCCATCATGACCGAACAAAAACATATGGAGTTTAACCTTGTCGGATGCGTCGTCGCAAAAGATGATAAATTTCTTGTAATCGAAGAATCTAAATCTGGTCGCGAAGGCAAATTCAATTTTCCAGGCGGCCATATTGAACCAAGCGAGACACTCGCAGAAGCCGCGGTAAGAGAAACTTTTGAAGAAAGTGGATACGAAGTAGAGCTTACCGGGGTCGTCGGTTTTTACCAAGATATTTACAGCTTCGGTAATTTCGGAGGAATAGTCTACTTGGCCAAGGTTATTGGCGGCAAAGCTACACCCAGCGTACACCACCCTTCAGTGCAATGGCTAACCAAAGACGAGATTATAGACCTATATAATGACGGGAAAATATTCACCAAATACCCAAAGTACGCTCTAGCTGACCTCGAGAGAAGAGGCCCCTGCCCCTTAGACGTCATCATTTCAAACAATCATATATAAAATCTCAAAATTTATGGGAGGAGTTGCGGTTCCTGGACAAGATCAATCCCGAAGCGTGCTTTGACTTCCTTCATGACGGCGTCGCGAAAAGCGATTAATTGTGCGGTCGAAGTCGCTTTTTCGTTGACAAAGACCAGCGCTTGCTTGTCCCAGATAGCCATACCAGTGTTTGGCTCGTGATACCCTTTCAGCCCCAATTGCTCTAGCAACCAACCTGCCGAAATCTTGGCCTCGTCATCCCCCACCGACCAATAGACAATACCGGGGTATTTTTCTTTGATTTCATCAAGCTGATAGGTAGAGATTATCGGATTATGGAAAAAAGATCCGGCGTTAGCTACTACCTTCGGATCGGGCAGTTTTTCGGTACGAATAGCGATCACCGCATCACGGACAACCTGGGCGGTAATATCGCTCGAAGAAATCGAATGTTTGCCGAAATAAGCCTGCAAGGACGCATAAAACGGTGGCATCGGCTTGCGTATCGTTAACGAAAAGGTGACAGATGTAATGAAAAATCGTCCATGGTCGTCGCCCTTAAACCTGCTATTGCGATAACTAAAACCACAATCAGACTTAGGGATAACTACCATTCGTTTTTCCACACGGTCATAGGCCTGGACACAAACCAGACAATCGGCAACCTCCTTGCCATAAGCGCCAACATTCTGCACCGGGGTAGCCCCTACCGTCCCCGGGATCAACGACAAACACTCTAACCCCGAAAGTCCCGATGCCACAGTACGCTCAACAACCTCATCCCAACTCTCACCAGCTCCAACGATAACAAACTGCTGTTCTCCCTGGTCTTGAAGCTCATATCCAGGCACTCGATTAACGATCACCACACCAGGATAGCCCTCGTCTTTCCAGATAATATTGCTTCCCTGCCCGATCATAACAACCGGCAATGACTGCGAGTCCGCCCATTCTACAATTCTCTGAATATCGTGATAGTCCTGAACCTCTACCAAATAGCGCGCCACGCCGCCGAGGCGCATCGTTGAATAGTTTTTAAGTGAAATATTTTCTTGTAGACCATCTAACATATAGCTACCAGTATACATGAGCGGGATAGCCTTCGCTTCACCGGATTAGTATTTTGGATTCAAATATTTGACAAAAGACGATACAATTATAAGACACGACTTATGAAAGATAATCACACTCCATTTAAGCCAGTCGGGGATCGTTTACGGTTCTTAAGAGAACAGTGGCAACAAAGCCTTCGGGAAGTTTGCGCGACACTGGAAATTGATGAAAATACCCTCAAATCTATCGAAGAAGGCAAGACTTTACCCAACGAGGAAGTACTCGACATGCTAATTAGTCATTTTTTGCTTACCGAAGACCAAGCCGAAGATTTACGAGACCTGATCGACCAAGTTGCACCCATTTCTCGGACTTCTACAGACGGCGGGCTGCCTGCAGGCATGGAAGACATGCTAGCCAAGCAAATTGTGATGTATATGCCGGTCGATAGCCGCATAGTCTACACCGACGCCATGCACGCCAATGTTAACGATCATGGCGTCATTTTACAATTTATGCAACGGGTACCAAATTCGAATCAACCAGTGCCAGTTAGCCGCGTTGGCATGAGCCGAGAACACGCCGAAAAGATCATAGACGTGCTCACAAAAACTCTCAAACAATACGATGAGGGTAAGCAGCAAAAATTCTTACCACCTCTGCCTCCCGGACTTTCATCTGGCGACAAAACTGACAGCTAATCCTTCAACGTAGTTGCCACGGGGCATCTACTAGATCTATCATTCTCTAAATTACTGCGCGTGTTGCATCGCATACATGAGTCCTTTTTGACGCTTAGACTAAAACCTAGATTTATTAGCTCTAACAAAAGATTACGTGTTATGCACGAAGAAGCGGTCCAAGCAGCCCACGTATTGATGGGCAACAGTTTGGCATTGCATATTAGATGTCTTTGATGTGGCCGGGGATTCTCAATTTTGGCGGTAGGGATATCGGATTACCGTTTCTATTCAAAACCTATACCATTTAACTAAATGCAGGTCTTGTTCTATTCCATACCTGGACTTATGTCAGTTTCGGCGATCTACGCCGTACCAATGTACGTGCTGCACGCCGGCAAAAGACAATAGACAAGTTTGAAGAGCAAAAAAGAATACTACTTTTTGGGCTTCTTCTTTGCAGAAGTATTTTCAGGACGGATAAACTTGAGGTGCCCCACTACCAAAACTACTGCGAGGCTAATTGAAACGACGATAAATGAATACATCCGATTGTCTACCATAAAGCTGAGCCCTAAGGTATAGATAAGCGTAAATAACCCTCCCAGCAAAATGCCGTTTGCGATCAGCTTGATCCGCTTTTCGAATACAAGACTGACGACCAGCAGAAGAACACTGGACGCCAGAGTTATGGTCGAGACAGTCCTGTTGTAAACTTTGAGCTCATCGTTATATTCGTTGTACTTGGTGTTGTATTCGGCCTGTTTTTTCTGGTCTTCTTCAGATGGCTCTTTTGCGTAACCCATACTGCTCTCGGGGTACTCTGGCATTTCAGGACCAGGATAAAATGCGTTCACTCCAAAACCGATAAACAGCGCAATCAAAACAGCAACAAATAGCGTATAAGCTATCTTTAAGATGTTTTTCTCGTCCATGATAATACCCCCTTAATGTATCAGAAGTATATCACCGGAGATCAAAGACGGCTATTCTTGCTTACGTTAAAAACTGGCCTATCTGGCTTAATTTACCAATGTAAAAAAATAAAGTGTTTATGATTATTAGAACGAATGTTACACTATCATAGAACATCCGTTACATTTATGAAAAATACCACCGAGGCACTCCTTAAATTCCACGCAAAACTCCTCTTCTCGAGAGTCGGCTATGAAGGCTTTTCGATGCGCATCCTCTCGAAAGAAAGCGGTGTTGGGCTCTCTAGTATGTATCATTTCTTCAAAGACAAGGACCAGATTTTACACCAGGTGTTCGACGATACCAGACGACAACTCGGCAAAGAGCGAGCCACACTCTTTACTCCCGCAACGGCCAGCGACATGCTGCGGCAGCGCATTATCTTTCAGTTCCACCATATCGACGACGTTATCTTTATCTTGAAATACTATCTACATTTTCGTGATTATATAGCGACCTCAAAGTCCTCTTACTCAACCGAGAATTCATACAAGCACATAAAGGAAGTGCTGGAGCGCGGCCTCGAAACCAAGGAATTCAAACTTTATGAAGATACGGTGGACGAGCAAGCAAAAGTAATTACCCACGCCATCAACGGCTTCTTGCTCGAATGCTACCCTTATCCTCCCCGCGGAACTGAGCTAAGCAAAGTCGTCGAATCTATTCATTCCTTTTTAATCCGAAGCCTTAAACCTGCGGAGGTGCCTATGTCATAGAAATGTGCGAGGATAGAAATTATTTAAATAATAACAGAGGTGGGTATATGACATTATCAAAAGTACAAACTAACTTTTTAGTAATCATCGGGTTTGCAGCACTGAGCTTGCTATCTATAATATTTCTTCAGAGCAGCGCTAGTGCGCATTCTGGCGGGGGCTACGCCAAGCCACCAAACATTGTTGAAACGGCCGTGTCTATCAATCAATCAACTGGCGAATTCTCGACCCTAATTGCTGCAGCATCATGCACCGATATTGCAGGCAGGCTTTCTAACAACCACCGAAATTTCACCCTTTTTGCACCGACCGACGCTGCCTTTGCGAAGCTCAGTTTAAATGCGTCAAATGTCTGCTCTAGCTTCGACACCGCAACCTTAACGACCATCCTCGAAAACCACATTTCGCGTGGTGAAAAATCTGCTGAGTGCGTATTAGGCAGGTCTAGTATCAGAACCTTGGCCAGAGAACGAGCACCTATTGTTGGCGCAACCATCGCCGGACAAAACATCATCCAGACCGACGTACAGACACGCAACGGAATCATTCACGTGATTGACGGCGTAATTCTTTTATAAGTCTGACCTGGTTCAGATTAGCACCTTGGGAACTATTCCTGGGGTGCTTTTTAATTTAAGTTCCCGTCGTGACTGCACGCGGAGCAGCTTTTGATATCAATTAAGCCGAACCCTATCGCTTTAGTTTATCGAGCTCACGCTGGAAGTCGGCCTTCATCTTATTAATTATAATTGTTGAATCTTTTTCTTCTTTGAAGCCAACCACTCAGGGACTTCAATAAACCTAATATCCTCCCAATTATCAATCTCTTCTTCCGATACATCGTACACTGCTTGGTAGGCAGTCTCTACACTACCGTGTAAGGCTTTTGAGTATTCTAAGCCTAGCTTTTTTGCAACATTCTTTAACTCTTCCTCGTCCTTAGCTTCAATTTCTACAAAACTAGGTATCCAAGGCCATGTATCTAGCTCAATCTCTGCGCTGCCCAACTTCCAGCTTTCACGCTTCGTTTCTTGAAATGAACTCAATTTCATCCCGATTGAGTCAAGGAAACGACAGGTCGCTTCAAAATCATCTACAATGACAGTAACTTCCTTGGTACCATGAACAGTTCTGTCTTTTAGTTGCTTATAGCTGAGGGTAACTTTATCCCCCTCATTGCGAACTCTAACCCACCCACCAATTTGCCCTAGTGTTTTATCTGGATAATCATAAACTTTGCGAGTCATAAGTCTTTCTTTTGCCACAAGTTCTGATCCAGCTTTCAATAGTCGTTTTCGCATTGACGATAAATTAATATTTAGCCACTTTGCTTCAACTTCAGTTTGCATTTTTCAAGTATAACAAAAATGACCTTCGAGTCATTTAAGTGTAAGCATTTAAGGGGCCACTCCTTCGTTAAAACTATGGAGTGCTGGCAGCTGGGACTTGGTCACCGTTGGCGATCACTTTCAGCGACCCCGAGATTTCGTTCAATCAAACACAGTTTGATGAAGAAAGTCTCCTTGCCATGAGCCACAGGCTCATCTCACCCGAAACTTCACGATTGCAAACCAGTTTGCATCGGAAGATTTCCTTGCGAAATGCCACCGGCATTTCTCACCCAGGACACCCTTTTGGCATGTCCTGGCTTCAAGACCCTTTAATCCATACCAATGAAAAGACCCCACGCATTGAGTGAGGTCTTTTCATTGGAGGGCCAGCTGGGACTTGAACCCAGGACACCCTGCTTAAGAGGCAGGTGCTCTAACCAGCTGAGCTACTGGCCCTTGTTAAGTATCTTCTGAAAAAGTAAATTAACAGAGGTAATATTAGCACGAAAGCGCTTTTTTGTAAATAGCCCTACTCAACTTCGTTAGCATGATACTTCTGAGCTATCATAGTCATGGACTCCAAAATTGAAGGGCCGGTGTGCTCAACATATGGCTGAAGCTGCTTTATTGCGCCGAACAAGTTTTCCTGACCTGTTTTTATCAATTCAAAACCAAATCTTCGGCCCAAAACTCCTTGTGTTGCGCGAGAAACATCATCAACCATTCTATA
Organism: Candidatus Saccharimonadota bacterium; assembly: GCA_022842995.1. Lineage (GTDB taxonomy): Bacteria > Patescibacteriota > Saccharimonadia > Saccharimonadales > 2-12-FULL-41-12 > JALHOM01. Next base: position 19,147 of record JALHOM010000004.1, on the reverse strand, counting down.
ATCAGGCATGTTCGGGATAAACCGGGTTAAAACAATATCCAACCCTATCGGATTAGTTGACACATCTTCACTAGATATCGATGAAGAGCACTCTACGGTCTTTACGACAAGCCCAGCAGCATCCGGCCTTTTCCTCAGTAAAACGCCGTCAAGCAGAAGATCTCCTGCGACTACTGGCAAAAACCTCCTCAGCAAGCGATTCTCAGAGAAAAATTGCGGATATATCTTATTTAAAAAGATTCCTCTCAAAGCGATAACTTGCGGTAAATTATCGTAAGCCTGGTCTATGAATATATGAAACCTCACTCCTGCATGTATTTGCTGCAAAGCATCTGGTAAACGGGCCATTTCTCCTGCAGAATTGACTCGTTTTACTCTGCCACCGCCCATCTTTGTTAAGTCTGGGAGAATAGACCCAAAGTTAAAGGCTTCAGACTGACCTTCGCTAAGAATCCTGTGAGCATTTAAATTCATTGGAATAGTATTACATCACAAAAAGTAGACTTTTAATAGTGCACGTTAACTGTTAAAATAATAGTTCGAAAGATTACTATAATTTAACTTAAATATAAATTAGCACGCGTAGCTCAGTGGATTAGAGCATCTGTCTTCGGAACAGAGGGTCGCAAGTTCGAGTCTTGCCGCGTGTACCAATAAATATCGATCAGCCTGTCTGGTCGTTTTTTATAGGCTTATTCTTGAAGGAAACCCTAACCTACAATTACAACTTCATGACTCTTGCGAATTCTTTATACCGCTTAGTCGTTTGATATACTTGCCGTTTCGGCGACACTTCAAACCTGACAAATCTCGGTGATAAATCTAAGTGACCGGTTTTCGATAGTCCTCATAAAAACATGCTCGAGGCCTTTCCGCTTGAAAAAACCAAGCATCTACAAGCTGTCGGCCTAGACTGTATTGAACTCACAAGCATCTGCTCTATGACCGGCCAACCCGATTTTTCTAAAAATTATATTTCGTATGCTTAGATTGCAATGGGATCGCCGGGAAAGCCATTTTGAAGGCCGGCAACGATTGCTTTTTGCAAATTCATGGTCGTGAATGGTAGTGATCCAAAATGTCGCAAGTCAATCCACTGCGGCTGGTGAACATTCATATCGAGCCGATTCATCACCCCCTCTTCAGAATCGGGTTGCACCATTACATCACCGTGCGGGGCAATTTCACATAAATATATTGCCTGGGAGTTGTAGGGTTCGGGGTGATGTTCGACAAAAACCAACTTACGCGACACTACTTCGAATCCTGTCTCTTCTTTGACCTCTCGAATGAGGGCATCTTCCGCGGACTCGCCTTCCGAAAGCTGACCACCAACCAAAGTGTAATATTCGGCGCCTTGTTTGATGCGTTTCATAACCAAAATTTTATCGTTTTCTATAATAATTGCTCGCGCGGCTTTGCCCATATTTACTCCTGTCTTAACTATATCTTGGCACGTTTATAACACTGACGACAGCGCGCCTGGTATTCGAACGTACCATCTTCTGGCACTATCGAAGGTATCCCGCCTAACAATTCTTCGCCGTCATGAATAATCTGCGTAAATCGTGCGTCAAATATTCTACATACATCGCAGACTGCTTTTTTAAAGACAACTTCATCTGGCTTTAAGCTGAGAATACGCCGACAAATTTCCGGCATTTCGGCTTTGTAATCAAGATCTAGGCCACTAATATAGACGTTTTTACCTTTTTCTAGCCACTTATTGATAACGACGACATCATCTGGTGGAAACATATTGATTTCGTCTATACCGATCACGTCAAAGGTAGCAGTTATATCATTCAGCGACTCAACTTTTACGGCACGAACCTTCAATCCGCCGCGAGACCACACCCCTTCGTCTCTCGTGTTCGCTATCGGCTGAACATACAACACTCTATCATGAGCAAATTCATAAGGGGCAACCCTACTGATAAGTTCGAGTGATTTACCACTTTTCATTGGTCCAAAGATTATTACAAAAGCCATCTTATCTTAACTATAAACCATATTTTCTTGACAAGAAATCCACAGTCTTTTGGCCGAACTAGCCAGAAAGTTTTTAAATTAAATCGTGATCAGCCTATAATAACTCTATTGCATAGGCTTTTAGGAGGTTTTGATGAAGGTTAAGCTACTTCTGTCAATGCTCGTCTCTTCGGTTATTGTGGCAATACCGGCGATGACTTCAGCAGCGACACCAAATTTGATTACTAATAATTCTGTCGAGACCGGTGCCACCAATAGCGCAGACAGTTGGTTGGCTGGCCGCTGGGGCACCAACACCGCATCGTTCACCACCGTTAGCGGCGATGCACAAAGTGGCACAAGGTCACTCAAGGTCACCGTTAGCGCCTATTCTTCAGGAGACGCCAAGTGGGTACATGCATCCGTGCCGGTAACTGCCGGGACTACCTACACATTCAGTAACTGGTATAAATCAAACGTTACGACGTCATTGGTAGCCGAATACGAATCAACACCCGGAAACTTCCAATATGCCTGGCTCGGCGATGCCGCAGCCTCGGCAACAACCTGGAAGCAAGCAACTGCTTCAGTAGTTGTTCCTGCTGGATCAACAAAAGTACGCGTGTTCCATTTGATCAGCCGAACAGGCTGGCTACAAACCGACAATTATTCTTTAAACGCCCCTGGCTCTTCTCCTGCACCAACTCCAACACCTACACCAACGCCTACTCCTACTCCCACCCCGACGCCAGTGCCTACACCAACGCCTGCTGAACCCTTCAGCAAACCCCTCGTATCTATCGAGTTTGATGACGGCTGGACATCTGCTTATCAGCACGGATTGCCATTAGTTGAGTCTTACGGCTGGAAGCCCACTCAATACATCATCACGCAGACTCCTGGCTGGACAGGGTATATGACAACTGCGCAAATCATCGATTGGAACAGACGAGCAGACATAGGTAGTCATACTGTTAGTCACCCCAGTCTACCTAACTTGAGCAAAACACGGATATCTAACGAGTTAAGGAACAGTAAGACCTATCTCGACAACTTATTGGGCGAGCCAACAACGCTTTTCGTAACACCATATTGCGCGACCAACTCCAATGTTGTTGCCGTAGCGAGAACTCTCTATCAAAGCCTCCGCAACTGTACGCCTGAGGTAAATACCAAAGCCAACTTTGACCGCTATAATCTGAGAAGTTTTGTAGTCTTAAACACGACTACCGATGCCGAGATTACCGCCATGCTAAATCAAGCGAAAGCCTCTAACGGCTGGGTAATCTTGGTCTGGCACGAAGTTGCAGGTGACAATAAAAACGCCTGGAGCGTTAGCCCTGCCACCCTCAATCGACAGCTGCAGCTCATAAAAAACTCTGGCATCACTGTCGTACCAACGCAAGCTGCGCTGAACGCCTCACTATAAGCAGGTACGCCATTTCCAGCCATAAAGCCAAAAATAAATGCCCGACTTTTTGCGACGTACTGGCTTAGATTAACCACAAGATTTATGAAAGATTTATGAAAAATTACCACTGTTACAGAGTAGACCTACATTCTTTTATATATTTTTGTTGACACGTCAATTTAGCTATGTTACATTGAGATCGTTATCAACATAAGTCAGCGTTGAAACTTACCCGGTAATTTGGTCGCTTAAGGTAAGTGGAGCTAGTAGCGAACCCACGGCTTAAAAGATCAACCCCTACACATCGATTGATTTTTTAAGACCCTGATCAGCAATGAAAGGGTTTTTTTAATGGACGATAATGCTCAAAGAACCTCCCAAAACAAAAACAAAGATGTTTACGAACATATATTAAATTTACACGAGGCATTACTGAGCACCTATCACCGACCGCCGCCATAGCACGGCTTACGTCGATAACACCAAAAAACACATCTCAAAATAGTCATCTACACAAAAGCCAAAAAATAAACACTACTCAAAAACAAAACTCGCCGTTTATCCCCGGTTTACACGCCTGCCCCACCACGCCACATTGTGGAGCTCGCCTCTGTAAACCATCGGGATTCGGCATTTCATTCATTTTTTTATCATTTTTTTATTGACATCGTCAAAACCGTGTGATAATATTCATTTGTTATCAACTATAAGTCAGCGTTGATCCTTACCTAGTAATTTGGTCGCTTAAGGTAAGTGGAGCTAGTAGCGAACCCACGGCTTAAGAGATGTCTATTTTTAGTTATAGTGACTCTTAGCCCTGTTCAGCAATGAAAGGGTTTTTTTAATGGCAAATTTAAATCGCGCCACCCTAAACGGTGACGTCTACAAATTCGGTTTACCCAAAGAAAGAATGGCAAGAAAGCCACTCATAGCCTGCGGTGGAAACTATACACCGTTCTTTCCCTCAATCCCTCTAGCGCAGTTTTCGACTAACAGAACGGCCGACTTTTGCCCAGTCGATGAGTACATGGCAGATAGTGCCTTTACTGAAGACGAAGATGAGCATCCGCCAACCCATGAACTCGACGACCCTAGCTGCGGTCCAGCAAAAATCTACGCTCCACTTCCTGCTCCTTACAAATACCATAGTGCCACTGTACGCGATGCATACGCTTTCGACCCAAAAACGGGCAAAATTACTAATCCACTATTTTCTGCGAGCCTCGAAAACAGTACGCCAGAAAAAGTTATCGCCTTCCATACCAGGGTACTGGAAAGCATTAAAAGAATTCAGAAAAATCTCGGACCAAACCCCGACACCGGCTTAATCGAACGAAGCCTCGCGTACCATCATGAAGAAAGAGCAGTAGCCAGAGGCGTATTATTGCCTGAGCCTCTATATCCGGAGGAAGCATAATATGGCACGTTTAGTAAGCTTTACTGAAGCATGCCCCGCCGACACAAGACGGAGTCTAGATGAAATCTTTGCCAATCCTTTAACTACAGAGAGAGCCCCAGCGGCGTACGACCCAAGAAAAGTCGATCTAGAACGCTATCAAGACCTAGTACTACCCTGCGGTGAATTCGCTTGCGGTCTAGCCCGTGGCCTATGTCCTATTCTCAAAAGAAACTACGATGGACAAAGTCCTATAACCAGTAGCCTCATCAATACATGTGCCGAAGCTTGTGAATCGGCTTTGGAAGCGAAAGTCCAACAACGTCATGCTGAAATCGACGAACTTACCGGGCTACCAAATGAACGCAAGCTGATGGAAAGACTCAGGACAAAGCTCCTTCTATGCCCCGACGACTCTGATATCGGCATACTCTTTGCAGACATGGACGACTTCGGCATCTTCAATAAAGAGTATGGGACGAAAGTCGGGGATTATGTTATATCGTTTTTTGCAGAAAGAATTATCAGAAATACCAGGGAAGAAGACGAAAAACACAGAATTCACGGTGATGAATTCGCCATGATTATTACTCTCGAAGGAAATGATGACCTTGAAGACAGGACAGAAGAACTAGAGAAAGATTTGGCATTCCAGTTTAGGCTAGACGGAAAGGCAATAAGGCGAATAACTGCAAGTATCGGCTATTACCAAGTCACTCGGAGCGAGATAGAGGACTTTAGGCAAGCTCTCCGGAGTGGCGATAGTGGCGAAGGCATAATAACCGACATCCTTAAAAAAGCCGATGCCAGTATGCGAGAACGAAAAAATGCAAAAAAAGGAATATCCACTGAGCCAGAAACAATAAAAAGAATTAGCAGCAGGCTTATTGCAATAGAACTGGATGGGGCACTAAGCCTAACAAATCACAACTAAACTACAACAGTCCTTCGAAGTTTCAGATTAGAATAGATGATATAATCAACAGATGAGATTTATGAGAAAACGGTTTAAGATATTCCTGTTTAGCTTCGGTCTGACTGCGCTCATTGTAGCGATTAAATTTACACTGCACGAGTATGGGCTAGAGATACTGCAGCAATCCTCTTTGCATTCGGCTGTTGTGACGGGCACGTTTTTTGTTATTGGTTTTTTGCTTTCCGCTACTATTTCGGACTACAAAGAGTCCGAAAGAATCCCCGCCGAATTTTCTTCTGTCATAGAAAACATCTACGAAGATGCTGAGAGTACGCATTCTAGTTACCCCGGATTTGACCTCGAAAAAATACGCTTACAACTACTTGCCATAGCCAAGGCTTTTGAAAGTGACGTACGACGCAAAAAACATTCAGCCCACATAGCCGTACACGAGCTTTCGGCGAGCTTCATAGAAATGGAAAAAGCCGGAGTCCCCGCCAATTACATCGTCAAAATAAAACAACAGCAGGCTCAGCTTACCAGAGTTATTTTCCGGGTAGACTATATTCAGAAAATTCAATTCATTCCATCGGCGACTATCCTGGTTCGGTCTATCGTACCGTTCTCGATATTACTGCTGATTTTTACTGAAATTGAGCCGTTTTACGGTGGCCTGGCCATAACCGCCCTGATCAGCTTTATATTTATTTACATTTCTCGGTTGATTCAAGTAATTAGCACACCATTTCAAAGTGAAGGCAAAACCCAGGACGATGTGAGCATGTTCCTGGTCGAGGAAACCATCGCGCACTTGCACAAAAAACCTTCAAAGAAGAACACCAAGAAATCAAAAGGATTGTAATTTTAGCCGAATCGCAGTATAATTACCCCTGTTATTTTCTAATTTATACCCTGCCGATGGTTATGTGCTCAGCTCCTGCACCGGCTAGGTGCAGAGTCATGAATAGCGTCGGTGTTCCGACGCTCTAACCAAAGCTTGACTACAAAACTGACATCGGTAATCGCGAAAAGGTATAATTGAAGATATGGCGGACGAAGCTCAGTTGGCGCACCGAATAGGTGCAGAGTCATTATTGGCGTCGGTGTTCCGACGCTCTAACCAAAGCTTGACTACAAAACTGACATCGGTAATCGCGAAAAGGTATAATTGAAGATATGGCGGCTGTAGCTCAGTTGGTTAGAGCGTCGGGTTGTGGTTCCGAAGGCCGTGGGTTCGAGACCCATCAGCCGCCCCAATAAAAAAGTCTGAGTTTATTTCAGACTTTTTTATTGGTGTTGATTGGGCTTGAATTCACGCCTCAAGGCCGTGGGTGAGATCCGCTGGGCAGCGGATCGCAAGGAGACTTTCTGATTCAAGCTTGCTTGACATCACGAAATCTCGGGGTCGCGGAACGTGACCGAGACCCATCAGCCGCCCCAAACTAAAATCCCGGGATTTATTCCGGGTTTTTAGTTTGGCGTGAATTGGGCTTGAACTCACGCCTAGAGGCCGCACACCGAACCAACCTACACTCGCCCTGCTACCCTTTACCCTATAATTTTCACCGTGAACGATAAACTCCACGCATATCTCAAATCCAAAAAATTTCTCTTTCATGGCTCATCAACTGCTGGAATTACATCTCTAGAACCTCGACAAGCCTTCAACTTCGGCAAAAAAGACGGCCCGCCCGCAGTTCACGCCTCGCAGCAGCTAGAGCCAGCACTGTTTATGGCGATCATCGGATCAAAGAAGTGCGGAGGAATGGGCAAAAGCGACCTTCCCGGTTTTGGATTTTATCTTTCTAAATCTGACTGGGAGCGCGCAAACCACGAACAATGGTCCGGCTTCGTATATATTGTCAACCGATTAGATTTCGTCCAAAAAGATCGCTGGGAGTGGATATGCCCTCACGAAACCACTGTCGTAGCCAACGTACTGGTTACTATAAACGATCTTCCCAAAGACATAACTATTCTGACGAACGAAGAATACAAGCTTCATTTAACGCAACATACAACTACACGCGAGATATTAACTGACCTTTCGGAGCCGCAAGGCGAGAGCCATGATCGCAAATCCAGATAAAAATGCGATTATCGACACTACCAAAAGCAACTTTGCAATCGTCCAGAACGCATAGGCATTCAGCAGTAATCCTCTTAATGTTTCACCCATGAATAAAGTCTGCTTTTGACCGGCAAGTTTTTTGTCATCCGGATTCTTCTGAGCCTCGGAACTTACTTCCGCATACGTTTTTCCGCTAGCAACTTTCTCTAAATGACGCCCAATATACCCGTTCGCATAGGCCCTGGCTTTCACGCCATCATCAACTTGCTGCCCAGCATACTTCTGCAAATCAGGAAACTCTTCAGACTTAAGCGCATCGCTACCTTTCTCTGGAAAATAAATCTTCTGAGCTAAAAGCTCTTGCCTAACCATATTAGTCGAGTAGGAATATGCCCACCACGTCCCTACCCCAACCGCCAACAAGGCAACCGAGATAAATGCGTAAAGTATTAACAGAAAATTTAGTGACTGTTTTGATGTTTTTTTCTTCATATTTTTTCCTTTTGATTATCCATACCCGCATACTATGCCAATGAGACTAGGTAGTCTGTGATCCAAGCCATATAATACCTACTCAGGATGATCAATATTTCAAAGTCGGAAATTCAAGACAAGGTACAACGGTTTTTTTCTACCCATCAAGTACGTCACTATAATGGTGGTCAAACAATTGCCGTGCCCGGAGATTCGCTCAGTAGCGTGTCATTTATAAAGTCAGGCCGAATAATCCAATACTCGCTCAACGACAAAGGTGAAAAAACAATCCTCAACAGCTTTAAGCCAGGTGCGTTTTATCCAATGTCATCGGCCATCAACCAAACCCCACTGGAATACTTTTTTGAAGCTGCAGAAAACACAGTAGTCCAAATTGCTCCAGCCGATGAAACGTGTCAATTTTTGTACGATAATCCCGACATCATGTTTAATCTTCTATCGAGAGTTTACAAAGGCACTGACGGGTTACTCCGAACTCTATCACTCCTCATGGGAGGTGACGCAAAAACACGAATCATAAACGAACTACTGACCTACGGCCAAAGATTCGGCACGACAAATGGCACCAACGGCCTAATAATCAAAATTACTGAGTCAGAACTAGGCAGTCGTACTGGGTTAAGTAGAGAAACCATCTCACGCACCCTTCATAATCTCAAAAACGAATCGTTAGTCACCGTCAAACGTGGCACAATTGAGATCCATGACCCCGTTTCTCTACAAAAAATGCTTTAAATTCTACTTTGACTTCCCCAAAAGCAACATTATTCGCAGAACAATCAGAAGTTGGGTCACTGAGACTCTCTTCAATATCCGACTAGGCGGTTGTGAATTATTGTCGATCTGAATTTTTATCGATTATTTTTTGCTGGCGTTCTTTGGCGTCTTTATAGATTTTTTTGAGTTTGTTCAGGTATTTATCGAGAGGCTTTTTTACCGATTCAAATTCGAGGGACAAAATAAACAAGCCCAAAATAGTCACCAAAATTCCAGGACCCGGCAAAGGAATGAGGATAATCCCTAAAATTACAATTGGAACGCCTACAAGTGCAACGACTACTTTTCGGAGGATTCTGTAGCTTTTCTTCATGTATTCATTTTCTTTATCTAGTTTATTATAGCACCTTAATCCGATTAAGCTTACTTTATAATATTATTTACTTTCTGTAATAATTATGTAAAATATCTATATAGGCTCGGTGGTTCTGAAAGGAAAATTTCTAGACAGAGGGCTAAAGTGTAGGTCAAAGTTAACGTAATCGAGGGGTAAAACTTATGAAAAAAGTTTTGCAATTATTAGTAGTACCCGCCTTTTTGATGGGTGTAACCGTTTGGTCATTCGGAGCATCAGCTTCGGCCATTCCGTGCGATGATGTCTCAATTTCTGAGACAGGTCCAGGATCCGAAAACCGTATCTTGTGCCAAGACGAAACGTCTATCACAATTCAGTGTTCTAACGACACTATCATTACTATCGATATCAACCAAGACGCCGGCAGTGGCGACGCAGAAGTTGAAGGCAACACCAATGGTGGAAACGCTAACTCAGGCGACACGAACAACAACAGCGAAGTTGAAGTCGACGTAGACAACATCTGTGCTGACGCAACAAGCGAAGAGGAAACACCGGAAACTCCAACAACTCCAGTAACTCCAGTCAGCACAACAACAACCCCAACCCCTACAGCAGCTGCCCCAGTCAGTAAGCCTGTGGTAAAAGCACTGCCAAATACCGGCGCCGTTAATCCTGTGGTCGCAACCAGTGCAGTACTTGCTGTTATCGCCTCGGCCATGATCGTTTCACGAGCAGTCTTGTCTCGACGATAGACATTCGGGCTGACAGGTAACCAAAAAGAGTCAATTTTGAATCATAAGATAGACCTCAGTAGACTCAATTTATTCAGCAGCGTCATTCTACTCTATGGAATGACGCTGTTTATAGTATGGGCGCAAATTGACCCCCTCATTAGCAGACAATTCAGCCCGGCGCCGCAATCATACGCACTCGCAGCTCCACGCAAGATACCGGAGTCCAAAAGAATACAGATCAGAAGCGGCGTACCATCAAAAATTGAAATTCCAAAGCTTAGCCTCACTAAAGCGGTTTTACCAGGAATATATGATGAAAAAAACGACACCTGGAACGTCTCAGACAGTGACGTTCATTTTGCAGAGCTCAGCTCCAATGCAAATGATTTTTCAGGTGCCACATTAATCTACGGTCATAACAACCGTTTCACACTAGGCAGGCTCTCGGAACTAGCGGTTGGCGACCAAGTAAACCTTACTACCCAGAACAATTATCGGATGACTTACAGTCTCGTTAGTGTGAGTGATAACGAGCCCAACAATACCTCAATTTTCGACTATTCAGGTCCGCCGATCCTCGTCCTTCAAACATGCTCTGGTGCATTTAACGAATCACGGAGATTTTATACCTTTGAATTAAGCGGGGTAGTCAGAAATGTTTAATGAAATCTTCCAGGCGACACTACTAGCCAGTGCCGGAGCGGTAGGTCTTTCTCATTACGCAACACTACTGCTGTCAGAGAGGAGTCAACGCCAGCAACCGGGTACAGAATCATTCGCGGCTCAAAAAACAGTAAAAATCACCCTACACTACGACGGCACTAATTCTCGAACCCTAGAGCACCAACTCGAGCAAATTTCTATGCTCAGAGACAAAAAAATCCAGGTTAGCATTTTGCGTAACTCCGATACCCCGAGCCCCAAAATTGCTCTTGCGAATTATAGGCGCAAAGGATCAATCACGATAAAAAATAAAATCCACAAAACTCCAGAGTCTTCTCCGGACCTACACAGCGCTGCACACACTACAGAAGTCAACATGACACCTTGGGCTCAAATAAATGCAGCTACCCTACAAAATTATCTTGGACTTTTTGATACAGACCGCTCGACGTATACTATTTCTCAGAATACGCCGAAAAATCAAACCGCTCGTTTAAACTCTGTCATTTCAACCTTCAAGAATATTGACCAAGAGTTTGCATTGAGAATTGCTTCGGCGCTAAAATACAAACCAAATTCAGATAAAATCGAGGCTGTTTTTACCAAATTTATTGAGGTTGACGGGAGAAAAAAACAAAGGACAATTATTGTCACCTCCATAACAAAACAACAGACCTCTATCCGCAACTCGTCATTTAAACTGAAATCAAGCTGGGAATCCGAACCTCAAGCCCTATACTCTAGTGCGACACAGGTAAAGAGGTTTAAAAACATCCTCATCAATATAACAGTCAATTGCCTAGTAAGATCAAATGCAATGATCATTATTGCCGGGCTTATTTTTACGTTACTTCAGCCAGATTCTTTCGCTTTCAGCTATCTATGGGTCTGGTACACCTTCTTCTATAGTTTCAACATATTTTCTAGCAAACAAATGGCCCTAAAACTAAAGCTACAATATCTTGTATACGCACCGGTGGCCTATTTCCTCACACTAATTCCCGCAAAACGATAGGCGAGATAAAATAAGGTACTATTCGGATCATTTCAGAAGTTCCAAGGTAAAAAGTCTCTCCGATTCCGGGAGAGACTTTATTTATATAACTCATTCTTTGTAGGATAGGCGCTAGACTGTCGCCAGCTAGCGCAAGCGCCCTGAGGACTACGGTATGAGGGACTCTCTCCAGCAGGCTTTAGAGAAAGTTTACTAAAGCGGGGCCTGGGCGGCGCGCGCGACTACTCTAGCCTTCGGGACTCTCTAATCGGCTAAGATCGCTTTAATCCAGCAACCAGGCGCGAACGATTAAGCACTATCAAGCCGACTAAGGATGCGAGCACAATTCCTCCCCACACAAAGGTAGCTGATGACGATGCGTTCCCTGCCGTAGTAGCACTACCAACTGTTCCTCCGATAGAAGGAGTTGAAGTCGAGGTACTACTCGTTACACCAGGTTTTGATTCTGGTTGAGTAGATTGAGTCGCACCGGTCGAACCGCTAATTGACGAAGCGAGACGACTAACCGATTTAAGACTACTGGAAGTACTCGCGGATGCACTACTGTTAGACGAGCTTCCATTTGCAGAGTTACTAGAAGTCGAAGCAGAATTATTAAGGACAGCTCCACCGGTCGGCTTAGGTTTGTTTCCCGCAGCCGTATCGGTACCAAAGCTACCGTTCCAACTTCCAAAGACATTGATGAACAAGATTCCGAACCAATCTGTGAAGTTAACATTGCTATCAATCATGTTTAGGATATTTGCACCCGCATAAGCATCACCACTCGTTGCACTGCCTGCGTTGGTGTTAGCAACAACCGATGCGTCACCACTCTGAGCTCGTAAATCAAGGTTATTAACGATCGTATTGTTTTGAGTAAAGTCGGCATTAATATCGGTATTCGAGTTATTAGCTATCGAGTTATTGGATTCTGGACCGGTGCCTTGGATGCTCGAAAGACCCGTTCCATCCCATAACATTCCCGTCCATTTTCCGAGTACATTGACGAAGACGAGAAGACCTTTTGTTCCATTGGCATTTGCCCCAACAATGTTCGCTTGCTTCAAACTTGTATTCGCATCACCACTCGTTGCACTGCCTGCGTTAGTGTTAGAGTCAACAAGTGCCGTACCGCTTTGAGCTGCAAGATCCACGTTATTAATGATTGAATTATTTTTATCAACATTTACGTTCATATTCGTATTCGCGTTGTTCGCAATAGAATTATTGGACCCGTAACCTGTATTTTTTAGCATCGCAAGTATACTTGCAGGTAACAATATGTCACCATCTAGATTACCGTGGATATCTACGTTACCGATAAATGAGCCGCCGCTAGCTATCCTAGAATTGATCATATTGATGATATTGGCGACAGCAGTAGCATCCCCAGTTGATGCATTGCCTCCATTAGTATTTTGACTCACCGTAGCATCACCTGAGGTTGATCCTATATTAATATCGTTCACGATGGTTGAGTCTGTAGTAGAGGTAATATTAAGATTGTTGTCCGCGTTATTTGCGACAGAATTATCACTCGCCGTCCCCGTATTGCGAATAACAGCATCCGGGTTGAATAAGATGTCGCCAAAATGACTACCTTGCAAGGATGCGTTAAACGTAGAGACTGGACCCAAGGAAGGCAACCATGCCGACTGAATCATATTGAGATAATTTGCCGCAGCATTTGCGTCACCTGATGTTGCGTTTCCTCCAGTATTATTCCCCATAACGAACGCATTACCAGAAGTTGCATATGAGTTCAGGCCAGTGAAAATTCCCGTAGAGTTATTGAGATTATAGTTAATGTCATTGACGTTATTGCCATTAATACTATTACCAGAATAAGGCCCCGTGTTAGAAATAGTGGATGAATTATTATAATTCGACCCATTACCTATCGGCCCGCCAGAATAATTGGCCGGTGTGCCGCCGGTGGCATTTTGAGGTACAGATTCGGGCGTCTGCGGTGCCTGCTGTGGTACCGGGATAGAAATGGTGCGAGACTTATACGTGCCTGCTGCAGGACTGAAATACCACTCAGTATACTCCCATGCGGTACCTGCACTATTCAAAATAGGCGTCTGATCATAAAGTGCAGTAGTAACTCGTGTAACAGGGTCCCAACGATAGTAACTATTCTCCCATTTACAGCTTGCGGGGTTAAATACGTAAGTTGCAGCAGCAGACCCAGTCGGTGCTGAAGCTCCAGTGACTGTAGGACATGGGGCATATGTGACACTTGCTTCATTGCCTGGAGCAGGTGTTTCAGATGCCAAAGCAATAGACGTAAACCCAAACCCAGCAACACCAGCTATCTGCACGAGAACTACTAGGTGTATGGCCAATTTCTTGGTTACTGATGTGAAATTATTCATGCGGTAATTATCCTCTTATTTCGGTAATTAAACTGGATAGGGGTCAATGCGAGTTTAGCCTAGAAATTTGATCGTTTTGGAGCGGGGTTTTTAAAGGAGAACCCCGCCACTAAACCTATTCAACCGTAGTTAAGATTATCTAACGATAAAATTAGTTTTGGTTGTTAACGTGGATCTTCAAAGAAGACTTGTTGCTTGCGCTTCCAGTTGTTGCGCTACCGCCGTTAGTGTTCTTGTAAACACCAGCGTCGCCAGAGTATGCAGACTGGTTAACGTTTGCGTTGACATCAGTATTGTTCTCGATGTCAAGTTCGTAGTTGTACTTGTTGGCGAAGTTAACTTCGTTAGTAGAGTGTGGGCCAGTTGTGTCGATGCTTGCATCGTTGTCAGCAACATCCCATGCGCAACCACAGCCAGCTGCGTCGCTATTGTCGTTTTCTACAACAACTTCAGCGTCAGCTTCGTTTTCGGCGTCACCTGATTCGGCGTCACCAGCGTTTGTGTTCTTAGCTACTTTGGCGTCGCCTGAAGCAGCTTCCTGGTTGATTTCACCATCAACGTTTGTGTCGTTAGAGACTTCAACGTCAGTATCAACTTCGTTCTCGTGGTTGATAGCGTTGTAAGACTCTGGACCAGTTGTGTCGATGGTACCAGTTGCGGCCGCAGCCAAGCCAGTTGTAAGGCTAATAGCCAATACAGCAGCAGCAAGGATTTTTAGTAACGATTTCATTATTCGTTACTCCTTTCTTGGTTAAGTTATTATGGTTTTCCTTTCGGGTTTCTCTCCCGACACAGAGAGACTAGTGTAAAGTCTTTCTGTGTCGGAGGACAAACCGTCCGAGACTAGTAATTAATCCTAGTTCTCAGTTCGTGTCCTCTCGCTGAAATCAATCCTTACCTTATCGCCACGCCGATGAATTTCAACTTCGGTGTTTTCGCCAACATTAAGGTTTACTTTAGAATTGCCGCTCTCGTTAGTTGTGGTCGTCGAATGGGATTGTTCATTACCGTTATTGTTAACGACTGTCTCCGTACTGTTTGTAGTGGAGGAACCACTTGTTATGCTATTTGACTTGATACTAATAGAAGAGGAGGACGATGAGGTCGGCGTTTGATAGCCAAGAGATTGACCAGACTGATCATTTGAGCTTTTCGAGCTATTATCTTGGACGACTACTCCGGCTTCAGTCTTTGTATCTGAGCTCGGTTGATCAACCCGCGGAACACTACTATTTTCAGTAGAGGCAGCAATTTCTGCGTTGGACTTACTGCTCGACCCAGTGAGCACAAAAGGCAGCGCGAGCAACGCTAATAGAGATAGAGCAACCCCGCTCTTGCCAATGACACCCACGCGCCTAATCGACTTCATAGAAGAGTAAAAGCTTCTCGTGTCAGAGAATCTTTGTCTTAAGGTGGCAACAGTTACCGACTTCAAATTAATACTTCCCATACGTTTCCCCCACCTGTTAATGCCTCAATGAACTTAATACTTAACTACTATATTCGGTAGGATATATTAGTCAACCGGATTGTTATTTTTAAAACATTGTTTCTGAATGCTAGGCCGATCTTAACAGTGGTTTTCTTATATATTTACCACAACATAAATTAGACATAATAGATTGTAATTAATACATTAAATTACTTCGGTAACAAGCTTTTTACGCTAGGTTTGTAGCTTAAGCACTTTTGGTATTAAATATATAATCGCCAAAATACATGATGTCTGTACTTGGCGATTATAAATTTTCGTCTAGGTATCTACTTAGAAATTGAGCGATTCATCGAGCTCTTTGTCGGTCGCGTCACTATCGAGGTTTACGGCGTCGAGACTGTCGCTGACTTTAGAAAGATCATCCGAAGTTGAGATTTTATCAGGAGCAGTCAGCTCGGTCTCTGATTGTGAAACCTGCTGTTTTGACGTTACCTCGGCTGTAGCCTGGGTACTTGGATTCGGATTTTGACGTTGATACACAAACCAGCCGCCAAAGCCGACAACACCAACCACTAAAATAACGACCGCAGCTTCGACAATACTAAAACCTTGGCTAGACATATGCCGCTTCATTAATTTGTCTCCTCTTTTTTACTCACGGCAGTTCTCGTCTCAGCAATCAATACCTTGATCGCGGCCCGATAGTCTTTCATAGACCGATACATTTCTTCTCGTGCCCCTTTAAAGACCTCTGCCATTTTGAGCGGTTGCTCAGATTCACACATGAAGTCAACATTGGCCGCCTTCAATTTATTTAACGCTTCATAGGCTACCGCCTTTTTAGCATCTGCGTCAGCAACTAACTCTTCGTGATTCGCTACACTCAAGCCTTTAGCAACATAAAATTCTTGTGTTTTTGCAAAGATCTTATCAAACACTTCCAGCTGAGCAGTTCGTCCTTTGACGATTTTTTGCATATTTGACGTAATGGCCTTTTCTTTCTTTTCGCAAGCTTCTAATCTCTTGCCTTCTAATTTCTCTCTGAGTTCGGTCTTTTTTTCTTGGCGAGCCAACTGTTCCGCCTGCCTCTTGGCCGCTTCTTCCTGTAATTTGAGCTGTTTTTGCTTCCGTAGTTCTTCGATCTTTTGCTTCGACTCGGCTTTAGCTTCCGTAGTTCTTTCCGATGTTGATGTACTAGTCTCGGTCTCAGCCTGCACTTTTACGGCACTAACGACCACGACAAACATTGATAACGCAGTAATTAAAGTACCGAAGACAAATAGTTTCATTTTTTTTGGACTAATCATATATGTATATTCCGTTTATGCTTATACAGTACGTCCGTTTAGATTTTTTGGCAACACCTCAATACAGCCCGCCAGAAGATCATCGTAAAAAATAATTACACAGCCCGGAAGTCGAGCTATACGCCTATGAACTGTTCTCCGGTGAAGGCGCTCAGCAAAACGATAACCATTATCGGCACCGTGACATTATCTAGCCCATACCACGAAACATTTTCAAGTAAAGTCAGACTGGCAGGTATAACAATAAATAACAAATAGGAAGCCGGGAGATTCTGATGCTCCACCATCAAATAGGCTCCGAGCATGATCAGCATCGAGGAATAAAAAAACGTCAATGAACCAAGCATGGTTTTCCCGTGACTCAATAAGACATAGCGCGTTCGCCTCCCCCATTTGACACCAACCACAGCCGCCAAGGCATCAGCAATTGCAAGATGAAGGATGGCCGCCGTAAATATCCACGGAGCCGGTTCCAGAAATGCACAGATCCCGATTCCAATGGCGTACAGAATCTCCCCCTTTGTAACCCGACGAACCGAATGAATACCTTTAAAAATCTTGTATTTCAAAGATAGCAAAATGACACTCAAGAACAGCAGGCTCAGAACCTGAATATATGCCCAATCCATAAAGTACGGACTAAAGGCCACCACTACACCGGTGCCCATATGAACAAGCTTGCGACTAACCTCTTTATCTACCAGTTTTGACTTGAACAATATTTCACTTATCACCAAGATCAAGAAAACAACGACAATAATAATGAGCAAGCCAACCATCAGGCCCCTACTTCATGCCTTTTTTTGGTGGCCACAGTAGAATCTTGCTCGTGCGCCTGGCATACTTCTGATAATCCGGGTCGTCTTTATACTTTCTCTCAAGCATCGGCACACCTGACACAAAAAGCAGTAAAACAGAAATCACCAATGGACCGAGCACCGACCACCAGACCGGATTTATCGCCATCGACATACACCATACGCCCCACCACAGCATAATTTCTCCCAGATAGTTGGGGTGCCGGCTGTACTTCCAGAGACCTGTTTGAAGAATCCTTTTTTTAGCTGATCTGGTTTTTATAAACTGGCGTAGCTGTAGATCAGCAAAAGACTCGATGGCAAGTCCTGTCGCAAAAATCGCAATTCCGAGAGCCAGAAGCCAGCTCGTCGAAAATCCGTCGTCATTATAAAAAATCGCCAAAAGAGGGGCGGCAATCAAAAAGCACAAAGTTGCTTGAACCATAAAAATTCTCAGAAAAATTTGAACCGCACGATACTTCCGATATTTTTCGGTGATAGCAGCATAGCGCTTATCGTCATGTCGACCCTTGTTACGAGAATATATATGCCACACCAACCGAACAGCCCAGAGCGCCACTGCAGCAAGAACCAGATACTGCCCAAAGTATAATTTTTGGTCAGAAAAGTAGGCTGCTGCCAACCCCACCACAACAAAACCACTTCCCCAAGCGACATCGATCACATCCAGCCGCTTAATAATCAGGGAATAGAGGTACCAAAGCCCAAAGTAAAGAGCTACCGAAGCGTAGCTAACCAAAAATAATTCGATTCCCATTGTGAGCCATGCCCCTCTTTATTTTGCTTAACCGCCTAGAGTAGTGTGCTCCAGTAATACCAAAAGCGCCATAGAATTGCCAACAAAATTACCACAAACCAGCCTACGAGGATATCTGCATGATGTCGAATCAAGAATTCCTTAGTTTTGTCGTACTTTTTTTGTAACCGTATATGCCCCGCTGCGAGATTATACAAGCTCACATACACAAACATCGGTATCGCCACCAGCCATACCGCCATACAATACGGGCATAGTGTATTAATCACAAAAATACTTTGGAAAATCAGATAATGCACGAATATCAGGCCAAAGACAGCACCCGCCTGCAAGGATAGCCAAAACCACCGCTTAAATTGAGCACCGGCGAGCAGTGCGAAAGCAATCGTGCCCAGCATCGCAAAGCCAATCACACCAACGAGTGTGTTAGGTACACCAAACATATCCGAAGCCGAAGTAGCCATTACCGACCCACAACTGATTAACGGGCTGATGTTACACGAGGGCTCGTAACTAGGGTCCTTAAGAAAATGGATTTTTTCGACAGTCAAAACCATCGATGCAAAAAAGCCCACAGCCGCAATTGCCATCAAGACTTTGGCGAAGTGCCTCACCACCCATGATTCTTTTCCTACTTGAGATGATTGTTTTTTAGCCATATCTAATGCTCTAGTATATTCATATGTGCAAAAAGTCGCAAACAAAGCGCTTGAAGGCCTCTAT
>JALHOM010000003.1 GCA_022842995.1 Candidatus Saccharimonadota bacterium | reverse complement strand
TCCCGCGCATTCCGGCTTTCCATCGACAGATTAGTATTTTTAGTTATGGCTAGTTTCTGATCCTGAGGACTGTTTGAAGCGCCAAGCCGCAAGTTCCGGAAGGATCAAATTAGCCATACCTAAAAATGGTAGTCAGCTTCGATGGAACGAGCCGGTCATTTTTTTGGGCTACCTTTTTGCTGATGCAAAAAAGGTAGTAATTTGGTTCTTTATTGAAAGAACATTAAAAAATTCGATACAAAAAGGTAACAACTTTGGTCCGCTGTACAGCGGATTTTGTTTAAAAGTACATCAAATTTGCTTCTTCGTTTGAAGAAGGATTTGTTTCTTTATCTAAAGAAAAACCTTACTTGGTTTCAAGAACAATTTCCCTTTTTCTCTAAAGAGCACGCCGTTCAATCTCATGGATCCGATCATGATCCAACCCATAATAATGAGCAATTTCGTGCCAGAGCGTATGTTTAACTTGGCGTTTAAACTCGTTTAGGTCTGCCGAAGAGCGCCTAATGGGGTTCTTAAAAATGGTGATTTTGTCTGGCATGACCATGACATTGCCTGATAGCGCGCTGATGGCAGCGGGGAGCCTGGTCTGAGGTATGCCTTCGTACAAACCAAATAATGTTTGGTCGCAACGCAGCTTTAGTTTCTTGCGCTGTTCTGGAGAAGGGTCGTTTTCGTACGTTATGGCTACATTATTAAGCCCGGCGATGTAGTCTTCCGGTAGTTCGTTCATGGCGTTCGAGATAATTTCGTCGAATTCTTGGTCGGTAACTTTAATCATTATAGTCACTATAATAACACCCCTCTGCGTTATGCAAAGGGGTGTATTTGGACTTTAAGGTATCCTCTCGCAAAAGACTAATTATAGCCCGAGGCCCGCAGGAATATTGCTGAGGTCAGCTGAAATATCTTTAACAGGGGATGGTTCTTTGACGCTGATGCTGGCTGGGTACTCGAAGGTTGCTTCGGTGTTAGAGCCATCTTTTTGCTTGGTAGTCATTTTAGCTAGTCGGTAATCTTTGGTATCGAACCAGATAAAGCTTTCGATAGTCTCGGTGTCGGCGGTGTCAATGATCTGATATTTCAAACATTCTAGCTCACCGCAACGCTCTTTACCGATTTTTTTATAAGTGACGGTGTCTTGCGTGTCGGTAACTTGGCTTTCAAAATCAAACATTTCTTCTGTTTCGGCGCCAGGATCTTGTGAGGTCTCGTTGTTGGTGGTAGCGAATTTATACCAAGTATTGTCGTCGATGTTTTTCATGTAGGTAGTTTTGTTGAGGGTAATGTAGGCGGCGATCTCTTTGCCTTCTTCTTTGATGACAGATGATGTGTCATCGCCACTAGCCTCTATAGTCATGACCGTTGTCTTGCCGTCGGATCCTTTGGTAGTAAAGATTGATTTGGTGTTTTTGATCTGCTCCCAATTGCTGGCAAATTTACAAAAATCTTTGTCGTCAAAAGCTTTGAGACACTCTTCTTTGGCGATCAGGGTATTCGCTTTATCTGCAGTGCTAGCACCAGTAGTAGCGCTGTTGCTAGTTGTGCTGGCGTCAGATTTGTTTTTATCGTAGACTCGCCAACCGGCAAATCCGGCACCAACAAGTGCTACCACTATAACCACAATAACGATAGGGTTTAGCATACCGTGCTGATTCTTATAAAGTTTCATTTTCCACTCCTCTTATGCTTATAAGCTTAGAATCGCTTGAGAAATTTTGCAATACTCATCCTACTCGGAATACATGTGCGCAGGGTCAGACCCTGCGCACATGCTTGGTTCGTTGCATAGGAGCGAAGTGGTATCCTTATGTTGTAAGAGGTTTGAAAAATGGCGAATTATAGAGGACATTTAGGCGGTGCAGTGGTCGTGTGCGCAGGATATGTCACGGCGGCAACTTTTTTGCCTATTGATTGGGCGGTGAAAACGGGCTATATGTTGGCTGATTGGCAATTGGTCGCTGGCTTATTCGTGGTGGCTATGCTGTTTGGCTTGTGGCCAGATATTGATACTAATTCAAAAGGTCAGAATATATTTTTCGGATTGGCATTTATCGCTAATATTGGATTGCTCGCCAGTGGGCGCATAGAGGCCTCGGCATATCTGGGATTATTGGCAATGACTCCAATTATTGGAAAACATAGGGGATGGACGCACAGTAAAATCGCCATGTTTCTGGTGCCGGCCCCGATTCTCATCTTGCCGTATCTGTATAACAAAGAATACTTGGTTCCCGCACTTCTGATATACGGCGCAGCTTTGATGGGGTATTTCAGTCACCTTTTGCTTGACGGGCTTATTTTTAAGCGATTTCGAATCAAGGGTGGTTGGTAGGACTAGTCTGTCAAATATAAAGCCAGGCTTACTTTTGCCGCTGTCTTGATCTATCGTTTTGAGTCTAAAAAAGTGGCGACACATGGATCACTTTGACGCCATTTCGTGATATTAATATGAAAGTACATAAGCACTCTCAATCTGTTAATAACGTAAATCTCTGTCGCGATCGCGTACGAGATTTACATAGAATAAGATAAATATGATATAAGATCGACGTAAAGTAAAAAACACGATAAAGAATGAAATTAAGACTACGGATGTGTTGCCGAGATATTTGTTAGGTGAATTGGTAAGAATTTTGGTGTTCTAATTTCGATTTATCACTTGCTTGTAGCAATATTGATGTTGCGGGCTCTTTCCTCGACAGCCATAAGCCTTTACAATAGTGCTTATGAATCCCGATCCTGATCTTAGGCCTTTACCGCCACAGAGCCCCCAGCAGGCGGGTCCGCGACTTGGTTTTGGTGCTATTCGCCAGCAGTTTCAGGACTTGCCGTCTCAGAACTACGGGAATATGGTAAATACACCTACTTTTTCTGCCTACGAGCGCCAGCCGGCCGGTCCTGCGGTCAAGCCATTGATGATTTTGATGACGATATTGACACTGTTTAGTGTTATTTTTTTGCTCTTTACGGCCGTGTATTCTTTTGGATTACTCCCCGGGACAGACCCAGAAACAGATGGAACTTCAAGGTGGGCCGTCTTTATCATGGCTTTTATTTCTGGATTGGTCGGGTGCGTTACTTCTTACGTCGCGCTTCGACAGGCCGAAAAATTGGGCTCTTTTGTCTTTGACCGTGTCAATAAAGGCTTATTTTTAACCATAATTGTCTTGGTTATACTTATATCTATCGCACCTTTTGTAAGTTAATTATTCCATTTGCCGAGTAAGACCTAGCCAAACCTATTTGTGAGTTAGGCAACTAAAGTGTACTATGTGCAAAAGGCTTGTTATATGGGTATATTGACTAACATCGAAATTGCTCCGCAATTTATTGCCGAGAAAATAGGTTTGCTACCTAGCTTAAATTTGGCACCTCGAACGGCGTGGTCTTGGACCTGGGTGTTAGGTAGGGCGGGCGTTTATAAAGGTAATGAGCAGATTATGCATTTATTCAACTTTGATAGATTTTCCGAGGATGACCCATTGACAGCGCTTGATACGAATGTCGCGACGGAGTATATTATTCGTAGTTCGAATGACTATGAAATAATGGTCTCATTTGACGACACCGCAATCCGGGCATCAGTCGCTATATTAAACGCGGCAATGCTTCGAAGGTATTTGAAAGATCCAACTGAAGAATATGTTCAGTCTGTAAAAAATTTTTTTGGATTAACTCCTGGCATGGAATTGCCGGATTCTACCGTTGGAATATTGATGTCATATGAAGAAATTTTAGGATTTCTTGATGGCGAAAATATCATGCACCAAGACCATGTAACAGATTCAGACAGGCGTCTTTGGCACGGGATTTCAGTGGCTTCTCGGCTCAAACCAGGGGTCTTTATCCCTAAGTACGAATTCTAGTATACTCCCGGCCAACTGTTGCGTTGTTGATTTTTGACTTCGTCTAGGTTTTGATATGATTGAATCTTATTCATATAACGATCAAATTACAAAATGGCGAAAATTATTGAGTTCGGACAATTAAGCTCAGAACTTGAAAGGCTCGGCATTCAGAGGGATAGTCGGCAACTTGATTGTTTGGCAACCGGTAGTTGCATGACCTGGATTAGTGGCATAGTTCAGGTGGATGGTTACCGGCAACATCTGAGTGTCCCTTTTGGAATTGATTGTATTTCGATAGCTCCTTATGTTTCAGCCACCCGGCGATTTGTAATGGATCTGTTAAACCGCTATAGCAATATAGCTCTAGATGATGGAAGACAGCAGACGGCGCATGGTGAGGCAAATTTGTTTCTTGCAGAAGTAGCTCTAATACCTACAGATTATTTAAGAACAACTGCCGGCCCTGTTTTATCGAATAGTCGAAAAAGAATTAATGAGATCTTTGGAGTCCGCCCGATGCGGCGAATCCCGCTTGGGAGGTATGGTCTGCTTGAGTCATCGCAGGAAATTCAGGCGACGTTTGGTCCGGGGCAAAGACTTAGCTCTTTAAGGCGACCAGATTATGAGGTGGTCTGTCGTGATGTGGCTAGATTTTTGGTAGTTCAGAGACCTTGATAATTTATGTTTTGCTGGAGCTTGCCGTCTTGGCAATAATCTTATATCATCCTTCCAAATAGAGGAGTTATATGTCGAACTTTACTGAACATAAAGTCTTTGATGCCGAGAAGTATCCTGGCCAGAGAGTGGGTTGGTATGACTAGAAATAACTTGCCGACAATAGGATTACGACCATGAGTCCGCAGATGGTGGTGGCAAAGCGGTTCCCCGAGTCAATGGCTGGCAGGCACATTGGAATGCTCCATTTTGGTCCTTCATATGAAGAGCCTGGCATGCAGGAGCTCAATCTTGTGGCCGCTCTTGTTGGTGATAGGGGTGCCCAGCTTACTCGTTTTGATGCATATGGACCTGGTGATTTAGGGACGATGGAAAGGATACGTACTACTGGCTTTGTTGCGGTAAGGGGTATGCGAATTGTTGTACCGCCTCAGGCAGAATTTGATAAAGCTAGTTTTAGTGCTGGTCTCAAAGCTAATGCACGGCATTATGAGACCAAGCCTTCGGAATATATAGAGAACGGTGTATTAAATAGATTTAGGTTAAACGACGAGAGACGTGAATGGTTCGAAGATCGGTGGTCTTTTACTGCTGGCATCAAACTTGCCCTAGAGCAAATGGGTTTGAAGCAAGCATACCCGGTCGTTTACTATGGTTGGAATGCTTCGATGTACCGGTTGTTCCAGGGAAGTTATGTTATGTCTCATGATTATGAAACTTTTCATGAGCCCGATGGTCGGACTGTCACAAAAAGTTATCAGGTTGCGCTAAAAGATGTACTACTGGTGGATCCGGAAATGGCAAAAATGACGGCAAAGCAGCTGGCGTTAGCTATCGACATTGAAACAAGTTTGGGGACGTGGGCCGAGAGGACAGCTAGTTTGTGTGATGAAATTCGGTTCTTCTCTGAAATGGATCAAAACGAATTAACGCCAAAGTTTGTAGAGCTACGACAACTTGCAAGAGCGATCCGCGGTGATATACAGCGCAAACGTAGACTGGTGGCCGCCCCAACACAACAGGTGCCTGACAAGGTAGAACATATTAATAGAGACCTTGACCCTGGGCGCAAGCTTTTTAAGCAGATGATGGAAGCCTTAGAACGTAGGGAAGAAGAGCGCATCAAGAGTGTGCTGTATGAAGAGGCGCGTACACTTGTTCCGAATTTAAATACTATGACTAAGACGCGCTGGATGCTCCAAGAGTTACAGGAGGCCGAGCGCGAAGCAGTCGGTTAGTGTATGCCCGGCTTCCTGATTGGCATGTTTGCTTAAAGATATGCTTTAAACGGCTCTACACAAATAGATTTTACCGTGCTTTATAACTTTGCAGGGTTTATCCTTGTTGCAAGGATAAACCCTGCAAAGTATGCGTTTAACTTCTTTCGTTAGTGCCGAAGGAAGTCATTTAGCGGTTTGCAAGGATAAACCCTGCAATAGGAAGTATCCTTGCAAATCATTAGAAATTTAAGTAGTTGCAAAACACTGGCATTATATTGACTAATGTGATATAATATTATAAAAATTATGGAAAACGAGATCAATAGTGGCTACCAGCGTCCTGAAGTTCGCAATTTATATCCAATTGCGGATCTAGCAACTAATGACCGATTTCAGACCAACAAGCCGTTGGAATCATTAACGACTCCAATTACTTTTAATAATTTATCCAAAATTGACGAGTCTAAATATACATTACCGTCCGATCCACCGTATCGATCTGTTGAGAAATTCTTCGGCGACAGCCAAAGCTATGAACTCGTGCCTCAAATTCCCGTAACGTTTGATCAAATTCAAGCTGCTGTTGCCCCTACTCGGCCGGTAGAAGTTGTTAGTGGAACTGTAGTTACTGCGCGTAAAGCTGATCAGTTCCGGAGGCGACGCCTCGGTAAGCTTGGTGCTACTTATCAAGATATAAAAGAAACTCTAGTCGAGCAGTGGATTGAATCTCGTGGAAACGATGCGACTCCAGGATTACCGTACATGACCCCTCGTGCTAAATCCGACACCTTTGAAGGAACTAAACTAGGGTCAAATGAGCGCCATAGGCAGTTAACGCCACGCTTGCAGCAAATAATGACCAATCCTGGTTTAAGAAGAAAGTTCATGAGAGGCATAGACGAGCAGGTAACTGCAAATTCTGATGCATTAAAAAAAGAGCTTTCCGAATCAGGGCTTGGTGCCGAAATCGCCTACGACGTTGTCATTATTGGAACCGGAGCGCACGGACAAGCAAGTGCTAGTCGTATCCGCGAACTTTTCCCAGATCTCAAAATATTGATGATCGACGAGAACGAACGTATAGGTGGGCAGTTCAGATCTTACGGTGACAACCCCGCTTTTTACATGAACTCACGCGTGAGACGTGCAAACAGAAATTTACCCAATCTCCCTCGTACTCCTGGCAATATTAACCCTTTAGGAGACTCTGCCCCGCTTGAACTATCTGATTTTGTGACCGGCACATATGCTGACAACACCGAAATAGGGGATGCTTTGGCCGTTAATGCTTTTCTTTCGGCCGATGATGTTATGGTTAGTGCTCGATTCGTTGATACTGTGGAAGATATTACGGGCAACCAGACGGTGCAAATTCGGGATACCAAAACCGGAGAGTTAATTCGCGTTAGGGCGACTAAAGTCATGAGGGCTAGAGGTATCAGCCAAACTTCAGCCATAGCAAGAGGTGCTGCTATGCGAGCAGATTGGTACGAAGATACTGCTGGTGTATTCTCGCATTTTGGCAACAAAGACAACATTCCTTCTCATAGTCCATTAGAGAAATACGACGGTAAGACCGTGTATGTAATTGGGGGAGGCGACAGTGCTCTTTGTGCGCTAGAAGCATTGCTCGGCAAGTTACCTCCGCAGACTTATGGTATGTACGGACCGGGCAGATTTACTCCAAAGAAAATCGTATGGGTGGGTGCAGAAGGCGCTACTGCTGGCGAGGTTCAAACGTGCCTAAGGTCGAGATATGTAAACGGTATTGTTCAGGCAATGCCAAAATCCAAAAGTGATGCCGGAGCAATAATTAAGCCGATCGTGGGTAAAGTTGAATCTTTGGATGACCTAAACGGACGACCAATTGTGCGTTTGGCAAATGGTGAGGTTATGGACGGCGCGGATATTGTTATCGACTGTACAAATATGCCAGTTAGAGATGACCAATCTAAAGCGACAATACGATATGGCTCCGGTGGATTTACGAGGATGAATAGCTTTACGGATGTGGGGCCCGGTAGTGCCAGACCATATTTACCCAGTAGTACCCGTGAAGCGATTAGAAGCTTGGGCATTTCTGCCAACGCGGTTGCTTTATGGGCGCTTATGGCCCAAACAATTGAGTCTGCAGAATCAGTAGGTTATCAAGCAACACTAAAACGGGCTCAAAGAGAAGCGCGCGCCAAGCAATTGGCTTTTTTGAGTACGTTTAGTTTCATGCAAGATCCATTTCCCGAAAGAACGAATAGTAAACTAAATAGGAGTCCTGGGATTGTAAATGTACCTCAAAATACCGATAAGAGTCTTATTTTGAATAGGATTCTTAATATACGGAGCAAGGATTCTTTTCAAAAAATATTCTAAGTACCGCAGTATTTAGTGGCTAGTTACTAGAAGCTCGTTTCTCGTAGCTTGTATCTCGTAGCTCACTTTAACCTTTTATCTTTATTCTTTAATCTTTCCTCTATTCTCATTTCGCTGTACAGCGAATCATAACTCATGACTCATCCTCCTTCGCTAAGGCTTCGAAGGGTTAAAGATCGGCGGACAGGTAGCTCATAGCTCAAGACTCAGAGCCAATAGTTCACCACCTGCCTGGTATACTTAGGTATAGATGATATCTTGGGGGAGCTTGAAGAAAAACGCTTTTTTGCGGAATAACGCTATATTTTTTGCTGCGTCGATGTTCATTTCTTTTTTGAACTATTTGTATTATCCGGTGCTTGGGCGGTTGTTATCGGTGGAGTCTTTTGGCGAGTTGCAGGTCCTGGTGTCGTTTTTTATGCAGATGACGGTTTTTATATCTGTTCTGACACTGATCTCGACTAATATCATTGTCAATGAAAAGAATAGCGCTAAGGTCAACAAGACCATTAGCGAGCTCGAGAAGCTGACGTTATATGTCGCTTATGGAATATTGCTGCTGGTGACTTTGTTGTCTCCATTGCTGAAGGATGCGCTGCAGTTTGAGTCGGTTTGGCCATTTATTGTCATAACGCTTGTATTTGTAGTAGGCATTCCGTTGGGCTTCAGGACGGCATATTTAAGGGGAAAAAGCGATTTTGTTGCTACCTCGATTGAAGGGATTATTGCGTCTTTGGCCAAGATTTTTGCGTCGGTAGCTTTGGTGCTGATCGGCCTTAAGACGGCGGGTGCGGCCGGTGGTATACTTGCAGCTCAATTCATTGCGTTATTGTATGCGAGTCGTAAAGCCAAGCAGCTTGGATTTAGTAAGTTTAAGGGTGCGATTAAGCCTGACTGGAGCGTGCTTCGGCCACAGGCCAAATATGCAGGACTTGTACTATTCGTGTCGCTCATAACGACAGTGCAGTTCACTGCAGACGTTTTGGTTGTGAAGTACTTGTTTACGCCAGAGGTCGCGGGGCAGTACGCCGGTATTGCCACTATCTCGAGGATAATTTTGTTTTTGACGGGGTCGTTCGCGGTGGTGCTTTTGTCGTCCGTGGCTATTCATAAAAAGCCCAAGGAAAACAGTCGTTTATTGCTGCGTTCGCTGGGCCTTACGGTTGGGCTGGGCGGTACGGCAACCATTATTTTTATGGCGTTTCCAACCCAAGTAGTCCATGTATTATTTGGGACAAAGTTCGATGCTTATGCACACCTTTTGCCGCTGCTAAGTGTTGCAATCTTCATGATGTCGGTCGCTAATCTGCTGGCTAGTTATCATATTGCTCTTCGGCATTTCGGGGTGATGTGGTTTGTGGGTCTTGGGGCGCTGGCGGGTGCGGCGGCTATTGTGCTGCATAACGACACACCGGCTCAGGTTGTCCAGAGTATAGCGGCTGGAAGCGGGGTGATGATGGCTGGTCTATTCGGGTGGACAGGCTGGAGAGCAGTCAGGAAATAACAATAAGGTACCCGCCCCGACTTTTTAGCAGGGAGTGAGCGAGGAAAGTGGTGCTGACTTGTTGTACTCACCAATGAGTGCTCTAGTGAGTTGGCCCTCGATTGCAGAGTGCGCAGGGTCAGACCCTGCGCAACAAGAGGAGATGGGTGAATTAGTGATTCGAAATTAGCGATCAGGGGTTTGCTCTTACACGCTGGCAAGAGAAGTGCGCATGAAAGCGCTATTATTGTCTTGCCGTACTTTTGTTTTGAGTGCTCTAATAACTTCGGCCTTGGCGGTGAAGTGCGCAGAGTGCGCAGGGTCAGACCCTGCGCAAAAAGCTTGCGCAAGGGGGGTGAGGTTCGTGGAAGAGTAGAGTTGGGTGGGTTGGGGCAGGATGACTGGTTGATGATTGGTTGAGTTGAGGGTGCTAGGGGGAGACGTAACGGATTTAGGGTGGCTTATCTGTTGGAGGGCTGGTCGTGAGCGGTAACACCGGCTATAATAATTGATAGACCTTATCTAATGAATTATTGGGGTTTGGCATTTGAGAGTATGCGTTATCGGGATTTATCTCGGTATATGCGGATTTAATGTGGGGATAAGCAAGATTAATGAAATTTTTTTCCAAGGAGGTATTGACTTGGAGAGTGCGAATCCCAGCATGGAGGTAGAGTAGAAAAAATGGCGAAGCGATATATCAGTATTGTGGTGCCGTTTTATAACGAGGCAACCAACATCAAGCCGCTCTATGATGCGCTTATTGAACATGTCGATAAAATTGTCGATCGTTTGGAAATTATTTTTGTTGATGATGGCAGCCGCGACAATTCCGTGGCGCAGGTTCGCAAGCTCCAAAAGAAGGACAAGCGCGTGCGTTTACTGCGGTTTTCACGCAACTTTGGTAAAGAGGCGGCAACATCGGCCGGACTTCACGCAGCCAAAGGCAACGCCGCAATTGTTATGGACGCTGACCTTCAGCACCCACCGCATTTGATCCCGCAGTTTTTGGATAAATGGGAGCAGGGCCAGGAAGTGGTAGTGGGGGTTAAGCATTATTCCAAGCAAGCTGGTTGGTTCAAGCGCAAAAGCTCGGGCGCTTTTTATAAATTATTGAGCTCTATTTCTCATACTCATATCACGCCGCACGCTACCGACTTTCGGCTCATCGACCGCGTCGTATTGGACGAGTTCAACCGTTTTACCGAGAGGAATCGCATGATCCGCGGTCTCATAGACTGGCTTGGTTTCGACAGGGATTACATCTACTTTACGGCGGCAGAGCGGCATAGTGGCAAGGCTTCGTATAATTACCGCAAACTGGTTGGCCTGGCTTTCAATAGCCTGACGTCGTATAGTTTGTTCCCGCTGAGGCTTGCTGGGTATATCGGGGTCTTTATCTTGGCTTTTTCGGGGCCGATGGGAGTAGTTTTGGGCGTAAACCGATTTTTGCTAGATGACATTTTGGGTCTCAGTACCTCTGGAACGGCTTTGCTGGCCGTTATGCTTTTGTTTTTGGTTGGGATGGTTCTGGCGAGTCTTGGGCTGGTGGCGTTGTATATTGCGCACATTCATGCCGAGGTGATAGATAGACCGCTGTATATTCTCCGTCCAGAAGAAGACAATCCAGAGGAGGCCACGGTGTGAGAGTTCTGTGGGTTACCTGGAAGGATTGGGAGCACCCCCAGAGTGGCGGGGCGGAGTTGGTGATGCACGAGATTATCAAGCGCCAGATTGCCGATGGCCACGAAGTGGATATCCTTACTGCTTCATTTTCGGGTAAACATGAAGAGCTGGAGCTCGATGGAGCAAATGTTGTTCGGTTAAAGGGTAACCGGTATATTCAGCCTTTTAAAACTGCGCCATATTTCATAAAGCATTGTCGTGGCAAATACGACGTAGTGATAGAGGCGGTCAATACTGCGCCGTACTTCACGCCGTTTTTTAAGGGCAAAAAGACACGTTCAATCTTGTTTTATCACCAGTTAGCACGGCAGATCTGGTTTTATGAAGCGCCGTTGCCGCTTGCGATTATTGGCTATGGAATTTTAGAGCCGGCTGCGACGTTTTTGCTGTCTCGGTCCAAGGCAACGGTACTGACAGTCAGTGAATCGACCAAGAAAGATCTGATGCGTTATACCTTCCGTGGTAACAAGATTCATATTATATCCGAGGGAATTGGCATTAAGCCAATTCAGAAATTAGAAAATAGAAATTTGAAATTGGGGGGGAAGTATTCTCAGTCGACGGTTTTGAGTTTGGGTGCTCTGCGGGCTATGAAGCAAACTTTGGCGCAGGTCAAAGCCTTTGAGATTGCGCGGGACGAAATGCCAGAACTACGCATGAAGATTGCCGGCGGTGGAGCCAATACTGCGTACGGCAAAAAGGTCCTCGCATACGTAGAAGCTAGTCGACACAAAGACGCCATAGAATATCTCGGTCGGGTGAGTGAGGCCAAAAAAGTCGAGCTTATGGGCAAAGCGCACATATTGTTACAAACAGCGGTCAAAGAAGGCTGGGGACTGACGGTGACCGAGGCAAATAGCCAAGGCACGCCAGCGGTGGTATATAACAGCGATGGCCTGCGTGACAGCGTGCGGCATTATAAAACTGGGTTGGTAAGCGTGTCGACGCCGGAAGATTTAGCCAAAAATATTGTAACAATTCTGACCGACGACTCGTTATATAAAAGACTGCAACAAGACGCCTGGCAATGGAGCAAGCAAATCACCTTCGAACAATGCTACAAAGATTTCAAAAACGTACTAAAGGAAACCGCGTGAGCAGGACCAAAGACCCTCTGGTTTCAGTGATTGTCCCGACGCGGAATAGCGCGGGAACTCTAGAAGATTGTCTGCAGTCCATAGCCGACCAGACGTATAAAAAAATTGAATTAATGATCGTAGATCGTGACTCAACCGACGACACCAAAAAGATCGCTCGTAAGTTTACCAAAAAAGTCTTCAACCATGGCCCCGAACGCTCCGCCCAAAGAAACCTTGGGGTAGATAAAGCATCTGGCGAATACGTGGCGATTATAGACTCAGACATGAAGCTTAGCGATGGCGTGGTTGAGTCTTGCGTAAGTGCTATGGCAAAAAGTGCCAAAAACGAAGGAGTTATTATCCCTGAGGAGTCATTTGGAATAGGCTTTTGGGCGCAGTGCAAAAAGCTGGAGAGGTCATATTATATCGGAAACGACGCTATAGAAGCAGCTCGCTTTTTTAAAAAAGCAACTTATCAAAAACTTGGTGGATTTAATACGGACTTAGTAAGTGGGGAAGACTGGGACTTGAGCCGGAGAGTAAGAGAAATCGGCAAGATCGTGCGCATTGATGATTTGATTTATCACAATGAAGGCAAAATTAATTTATATAAAACCCTCAAGAAAAAGTATTACTACGCCCAGCATGCCCAGCAGTACTTGTCTGCCTCTAACACAACTTCGAAGCTGATGGACGATGCGGGGCCTGTGGCTCGATTTAGATTATTTTTTCGGAACCCCAACAAGCTTCTCGCGAACCCACTAGAATCGTTAGGCATGCTGGTAATGAAATCCTTAGAGTATCTTGCGGGCGCAGCAGGGTACCTTAAGGGCGCAATAAGGGGCAAATCGAATTCAGTTCCGCCAAGAGGAGGTAATGTATGAAGAAAAATCCTAGAGTATCCATTATTATCGCCTGTAAAAATACGGCAGCACATTTTGAGAAGTGCCTGAAGAGTGTCCGGTCTCAGTCATATAAAAATATTGAGATTATCGTTGTAGATAACTTCAGTAAAGATGGTACGTATGAAATCGGCAAAAAGTACGCCGACCAAATCTATCAGAAAGGCCCAGAGCGTAGTACACAATTTAATTACGGATACATGAAGTCCAAGGGAGATTATATATACAGGATTGGACCAGACTACGTCTTGGATAAAGACGTTATAAAAACTTGTGTCGCAAAAATGAATGAAGGCTACGATGCTCTGGCGCTACATAACCGCAGTGTTGGGGACAGTGTTTGGGCAAAAGTTAGGTACTATGAGCGAGAGAGTTATCGTAACGACGACAGTATAGTTGCAGTACGCTTTATGAAGCGAAAAGTTTTCAAGGCTGTCGGGATGTTTGACGAGTCGA
Source organism: Candidatus Saccharimonadota bacterium (assembly GCA_022842995.1). Taxonomy (GTDB): domain Bacteria; phylum Patescibacteriota; class Saccharimonadia; order Saccharimonadales; family 2-12-FULL-41-12; genus JALHOM01. Next base: position 71,854 of record JALHOM010000003.1, on the reverse strand, counting down.
TGGTTGCTGGCGAGGATTTCGACCTTCATAACCGGATAGTTGAAGCGGGATATAAATGGGCACATGTAGACGCAGTCGAAAACCACATCGGTGAGCCAAAAAGCATTTTAGAGGTCTGGCGTAAGTTTTTTTACTATGGCAGAACAATCAGGAGATATCATCAGAAAAACACTCAAATTTCTACAAAGCAACTTGCATTTTTCCGACCTAGTTTCAAGAAAGTCCAGAAGGAACTACTTAAACGCCCCCATCTTTTTATCGTCTTTTGGTTCTATATGTTCGTAAAATATGTCGCTGGATTTATGGGAATGATTGCAGGGCCACCGAAAAGCCTCAAGAAGGTGAAGGGTTAAAGGTCGTCATGAAGCAGCCTCTTGTCTCGGCTATTATCGTTAATTGGAATGGAAAAAAGTGGCTTAAAGAATGTCTAGGCAGTCTTAATGGTCAAACCTACAAAGACTTCGAGATCGTACTAGTCGACAACGGCTCTACTGATGATAGTGTGAAATATGTAATTAAAAACTACCCTAAAGTTCGAATTGTTGAGACGGGGAAAAATCTTGGTTTTGCTAGCGGAAATAACGCTGGGATTGCAGAGGCAAGGGGTGAGCTCTTGCTGCTATTGAACAATGATACCTGGGTTGAGAAAGAATTTATTGAAGAGTTAGTCGGTTTTTACCAGGAAAATAACTTTGATGTTGTTGCGCCAACAGAGGTGGGTCCAGAGTTAAAGGTTGATCAGGTTAGTAATTTTTCGAGGAAGATTGATATATTTGGCCACCCTATAAATCTAAAAAATTCTGATAAACCACCCTTCTTTCTAAGTGGCGTTTCGTTACTGTTCTCGAAAGATTTATATGAATTTTCTGGTGGATTGGATAATGATTTTTTTATGTATTGCGAAGATGTTGACTGGTTTTGGAGACTGCATATATATGGGAAGACAATTGCATACGCCCCAAATGTTTACGTACATCATTATGGGACTGGATCTTCGGATAGCGGAATTAACTCGAAGGTTTTTTTATGGCGGAATCAGAATACGTTACAGATGTTGCTTAAAAATTACTCGGCCTACAACTTACTTTGGGTTTTGCCAGTCTATTTTGTAATTAATGTAGCTGAAATAATTGCTTTTCTTTTTGCAATTAAACCTGGGATATCGGCAACCTACGTTTTGGGATGGTGGTTCAATATTGTAAATATTTCTAAAATCTTGAAAAAGCGTTCACTAGTTCAGCAAAATAGAGTTTCTAAAGACCGGGAAATAATGAAGTTGATGTATTGGTGGCCGGCGAAACTGAATCATTTAGTAAGTAGGGTTAGGGGTTAAAGTGATTAATCATAAAATTAGATATAATATTTTACGCTCTCATTTAGCGAAAAACGAGAGTAGTTCGATCCTTGAAGTCGGTTGCGGAAGTCAGGGATTGGGGCAATATTTTAAGAATACTCTGTTTACGGGAGTGGACAATGATTTTGGTGACTACGGTGCAAATAGGCAAACTCATGTAAATATGAGAGCAATTAAAGCAAGTGCATTGGATTTACCATTCGAAAATGATGAGTTTGATATAACTTTTTCGTTGGATATGATCGAACATATACCTGAAAAATTGCGGAAGAAGGCAGTTAAGGAATTAATAAGGGTAACTGGCGATAAATTAGTGATTGCTTTCCCTTGCGGAGATGCTGCAAGAAGGGCTGATGAGGAGCAATTAGCTAAACTTCTCAGCCAAAAGAAAGCCGTACCGGGCTGGCTAAACGAGCATGTTGAACTTGATTACCCAGATGAATCTCTCGTATTGAGCGCTATACCGGACGATTGTTCCACCGATTTTTACTGGCATGAATCTATCAAAATGCACCGGATTACTCAAAAAATTGAACAGTTAACTAAAGGCACGTCGTATATCGACCCACTTTTGCCTTTTTGGCTTATAAATTTATTGGACAAAAAAGGCCAGAATTTTTATAGGTTAGTGATTGTTGTCAACAAAAAAGGACCAAATCATGAAGGCTAAGATTGATATATTACTAACTGCATTTAATGCAGAGGCTTATATATCAGAACAGGTTGAGAGTATCTTAGGTCAGAATTATTCCGATTGGAGATTGATTATTTCTGACGACTGCTCAACTGACGCTACTTATGATATTGCACGCAATTATGCAAAAAAATACCCCAATAAAATAATTGTACGGCAAAATAAAACAAACCTAAAACTAGCAAAAAATTTTGAAGAATTATTAAAAATATCAGACGCTGACTTTGTTGCGGTCTGTGATGTTGATGATTATTGGGAGCCCGAGAAGATAGAGAAACAGTTAGCTTTTTTAGAGAAGAATAAGGATATCTACCTTGTCTTTCATGATCTGGAAATCGTTAATGAAGATCTGAGTTCTACTGGGAAAAAAATGTCTGATCAGTTCGATCTTCAAAGTAAGTCAAAATATGACGAAAATCAAAAATTTCGCTTTGTGCTGAATGAAAATTATGTAACTGCACCGTCGGTAGTTATTCGAAAGGGTTTGGTTGAGCGTTTGTTGCCGGTTCCGACAGGTATTAATCAGGATCATTGGTGTGCACTGGTCGCATTAGCTTCCGGAGATATCGGCTACATAGATACCCCGCTAGTGAAATATAGGCAAAGGCCAGGCAATATGCAGGGGGCGAAAATTCGAGGTATTAGGTATTACGCTAAGTCATTATTTAGGAAAGATTCTCTCAGTAATTATCTAAATAGTTTAAGGAACATGCAGGTAGCGATAAACGCTGCAGGCAAATATTGTAGCACTGACGCAAAGAAGCGCGCATTGAAGGCCAGGCAAGAGCAAATAGATTTCGATATATCACTCTTAGAGAATTTACCGAAGAAGTTTTATCTACTAATTAAATATCCAAGGCCTAATTTAATTTTTTACTTCATATTTCAGTTGATACCTGGCGTATTTAAAAAATGATAGAGCTTTTTCATAAGCATTCAAATAAGATCTATGTATTCGCACTGGTGTTGCTGTCTATTTTAGTTCACAATGCCTGGTTTAATCCGACAACTGCACTGACATCTGGCGATTGGGGTTATCTGTCACCTCAGCAGGTGCAAGAAATAGGAAACGTATGGCAAACATGGATATCTACGGATAATTTTGGTCAAACGAATATTCAACTTCCATTCGCGATATTTATGAATATTTGGGATGCTCTAGCATTGCTTGGGCTAGGCTATGATGCGGTTACTAAGATTACTTTCTTTATACCAATAGCTTTGCTTACTTTTCTGTCGCCGTACTTTTTAATGAAGAACGTTATCGAGAATAAATTTGCTGCGTTTATCGCAGCGATTTTTTATGCCACCACACCCTACGGGATAACTAATCAGCCGCCCATCCATGTCGTATACGCCTTGGCCCCTTTGATCATTCTCTTATTTATGAAAGCGATGCAGAACAGAAGGCTAAGTAGTTGGGTTTACTTCGTATTATGCTATAACGTCGGTTTGATTTATGAAGTACGGATAATGTTTCTTGTAACGTTGGTCTTGCTAGTTTACTTGTTACTGCATTTTAAATTTAAGGACAGATTGTTGTATGTTTATGGATTGTTATCCGTATTATTGATTTTGCTTTTGAATGCTTTTTGGATATTGCCTACAGTTCTAGGAGGAGCAAGTCAAGATATCGGTGCTATTGCGAATAGAGGTTTATTTGGTGATGAGCTGGCCGATATCGCCCACTCCCTAGCGCTCAGCCCTTGGTATTGGACGGGTGGTTTACCGAATGATGAATTCATAATGCAGACTATATTGCCTCACCTTTGGGTCGCCCCAATAATTGCCATGGCTGTCGTATTTAGCCCTTCGGTTGCTCGTCGTCGCATTACGCTCTTTTTTGTGATAATTGCCGCCGCAGGGATCCTGTATGCTAAGCAATCCGGCGAGCCTTTCTCTAATTTGTATTTTTGGTCCTATTCTAATATCCCTGGATTTAATTTATTTCGTGAATCATCTAAATTTTATACACTAACTGCACTTGGGTATATGGGTCTGATAGGTCTTAGCATTTATGGCTTGTTCAAACTTAAAAATAAACATCGGAATAAAATTATATTTGTCGCCTCATCATTAGTTGTCCTGTCATCTGCTGTAAACGCTTTCCCGGTCGTGAGCGGAAGGTTAGGGGGGCTTACGGTAAGCAGTCCAGTACCTCCGGAGTATAAAGCAATTAATGAAACGGTGGGTTCGCCCGAGTCGCCGGGGAGGGCACTGTGGGTCCCCTCTCCTGGTCGCTGGGCAGAATCCTCTATCGGAAAGCCAAAAGCGAACGCTGTCAATTTACTTGATAACGAGTGGCTTTTGTATAGTAAGGATGAGTATAGTACTACAGAACAGCCGATCGAGAGTGATATTGTGGAATTGCTCCAGTCTAGCTTCGCAGAGTCATTGCTATCCGAGTCCTCGATTTCGCACGTTATACTCCCGCCAAGATTGAGCGAGGCTGGGGAGGATTTCTATAGATTTTACGGAGATGACCGAGGCTACTACGAAAGAAGTTTGGATCAAATATCATGGCTGAAAAAAGAAGCCGACGGTCGTAATTATGATATTTATAAAAACGAAAATCCAAAACCTTATATCAGATCAAGTGATAGTGTAGTTCAAATTAACTCAGAACTAAATATACGACAAAAAATGGACTTTATTTCGAAGACGATTGGACGTAATGAGCTTAATTTCGTTGTAAGTAAGGAAAATAATAATAAGCTTCCGTTTATAAAAAATTTGTTTGAAAATACTGACGAATTTATATCGAATGAAGGAAGAATTACCGACGAGCTGGAACTAAAATCCGACGAGACATTATACATTGCAGGTAGTAGAAGTATCCAATTGAAACAGTCAGGCGCTTCTTTAAGTGTATCGGAAGACCCTATTGGAAGCCTTGAATATGATAGATCGGCGATACTTGAAGAGTCGCAAAAAATTACAGAAATTAATACTGGCGGCTCGGACACATATATTGAAATTGACGATCAGATAAGTAAAGTTGCTGCCGCAACGGAGTTAAGGTCTATGGGCGTGGCAAGAGATTATTATACAGTTTTTACGGCCGGCCAAAGTATCCTCAGGAATGGTAATTTTCCAGACGAATCTCTACCTCCACTCCGAGATTGCACGGATTATTTTGATAAGGGTGATTACAAAAAAACGACCAATAATTCGAGAGAAGGTAATTACTTAGAAGTTTCCGTTAATCACCACATAGCTTGTCAAGACTTTGGTGACATAAAACTGAATGGAGCGGAGAATTTATTATTTGAGTTTGATCATAATTCTGTCACGGGTAAATTTTTGGGTTATACAGTAGAATTTGATGAAAACAAAATCGGTTCGGAAAAAATATTTAATACTGGTGGTTCTGGCTGGCGAACTGAAATGGTAAGAGTCCCTGTCCCAAAAAACGCAAATACAGCAAAGGTTACATTTAGGTTTTATAAAAATATTAGGCAGCCGATTCTTGGCATTACACAGCTAAGGAATGTTTCTGTAAAGCCAATGAAAACGCAAGTCAATAGATCTTTCAAAGATGATTTGAAAGAGATGTCTCTGAAAGGCAATTCAAATAACGGCAGCTTTCAATTTGATAGCGGAGGAGAACAGCTAGCGAATCTGATCCCAGATCCCTCATTTGAAAATCGGTTGTGGCAAGAGAAAGTCAGTGACTGCAATGCCTATGATGACGATCCGATAATAAATATGGATCGTCGGCAAAATATTGCGAGTGACGGAAAGTACTCACTCGAGTTAAGTGCTAAGCGGCATATTGCCTGCACAGGTGTTAATAATATCAAAGTTAAAGAGGGTGGTTTATATTATTTTGCATTTGATCATCAGAGTCAAAATGCGAGAACCGCAGGTTACTACATAGGGTTTAATGACAAAGCTGGTAGCAGAATTACTGAGCAAATTGACACTGGTCAAGTTTGGGATCGTTACAAACGATATATTCGTATACCTTTCGGGGCGGATAATATTGATTTAGTCATGTATTCCTATTCGGATGAGAGACGGGCTACAATTAATTACGTTAACCGATATGATAATTTTTTCTTTGGGGAAATACCGGATATAAATACAAAATACGCCGTCTTGCAGTCGCCCGGCAGACAGATGAAAGTGCCAAAATCAACCGATTTCCAAAATGTCAGCACAGTTAAAAAGAATGTGAAAATAAGTGGCGGCATAGACCCGTTTGTACTGGAATTTGCAGAGAGGTACGATGTTCGGTGGCGATTGATGTCTACGAATCAGCGAGTTGCAGTCAATCTAGATGACCATTACAGGCTCAATAATTTTATGAATGCTTGGTATGTTGACCCGATAGAACACTGCAAGAATTCAGCTTCTGATTGTTCGAAAAATAATGACGGCAGTTATGATTTCGAGATGACTATAGTCTATGTGCCGCAGAAGTGGTTTGGCTATGGCAAAGTGGTCAGTGGAGTTACGCTTGCGGGCGTAGTAGTTTATCTAATCTATCACCACTCTCGAAGGATTTATCGTATCCATGCTAAAACGAAGTAACTTCCTGCAATCACGATGGGCAAAAGTTGCTTTGATATCTCTGGTGTTTTTAGTGATGCAGTTATCTTTTGTTCCGGGGTATATCTTTGTGCCGGATATGGTTTTTGTCCCGGATATGCCGGCACCGACGGCGGTTACGTCTATTTTTTGGTTCGAGTATTTACTGTATCTTTTGTCCAAGATTATGCCGGCCTGGGTGGTGCAGAGGCTTTTGCTCTTAGCAATACTAGCGACCATTTTTATTGGTGCCAAAAAAATGATCGAGTATACAGTTAACGGTTCATCCTCCTTCGCCAAGGCTCCGGAGGACAAGCAGAAAAAAACAAAGACCGCAGATGAAAGAGTGCATGCAAAAGTTCAAAGAGGAAAGACAAAAGAAGAAAGACTCGAGATAAAAGATAAAAGATTAAAGATAAAAGATAAGCAGCAAAAAGCTCATGACTCATATCTCATGACTCATGTCTCAAATGAAGCTACACGGCCCATTGCGATAGTCCCGATATTTGCTGGAGCCTTATATCTGCTAAATAATTTCGTCTATACTCGCTTCATGACAGGTCAATGGGCCGTTTTAATGGGCTACGCCCTCCTCCCATTCATCCTCCTAGCTACCCTAAAACTGCTCAAAAACCCCACCAGAAAACAATGGCTAACGCTCGGCGGACTGCTGGCCTTAACCGGCGTATTGTCCATTCACTTCCTCGGCATCTCCGTCATCATGACGTTCATAGTCTTTATGTGGTGGGCTATTGACGAGCGTGCTAATAAAGATACTGTCAAGCGCGCAGCTAAATCTTATCTCATGACTCAAATCTCATGGCTCCTGCTATCTTCCTATTGGCTCCTGCCCCTCATCCTCGGCAAAGGGCAAACAGCGGACACGATCAGCTCATTTGGCGTCGATGATCTAACCGCTTACGCAACAACTGGCGACGGGATAGGAATATTCGGCAACCTATTACGATTGCAGGGTTTTTGGGCGGACAACGGCAATTTGTACCTCTTGCCTCAAGATACGCATTGGTGGTGGTGGCTCCCACTTGCGGTGCTGCTTTACTTGGTTATTAAGGGGGCATTTTGGTCCTATAAACACATGCGATTTTACTTCAAAATCTTCGCTAGTTTGTTGGCGGCTGGACTCGTTCTCGCGGCAGGTACAAAGGCTCCAATAGTCGGCCTACTAAACCAGTTTTTGGTCGACCATATCCCGCTGTTTAGTGGCTACCGTGAACCTCAGAAATTCGCCGGACTTATTGCATTGGCGTACGTCTACTTCGCGGGCTGCGGCTTGCTTGCATTTGCTCAAAGCAATAAGTCAGTTATCAGTCATCAGTTATCCGTAGTCAGTAGAAAATTAAGTAGCAGCAAAAAGATATCGGTGGGCAGTAATACAAGATTACGGAAAACAGATTACGGAAAACAAAAAACTCATGACTCATGGCTCATGACTCATGACTCACAAAAATATTGGGCAGTATTTTTACTTGTCCCAATATTTTTGGTACCGGGCATCTTCCTCGACCCAACCGCCTGGCCAAAAACTGGCGATTACCCGAGAGGGTGGTATCAGGTAGAGTCGGTATTGGACCGTGAATATCGTGGTGGCAAGGTTTTGTATTTGCCCTGGCATTTGTATATGCCAATGGAGTTTACGGGTGGTGTCGTGGCGAATCCTGCGCCAAGGTTTATGGGATATCCGGCGGTGATGAGTAGTAATCCCGAGCTGGGCGCGCTCAATGAGTCCGTTCAAGATTCGGCGGTAATGCGCTTTGAGAAGGATGTATTGCCCGATCTTGCTTTCCGGCAAAACTTGGCGGACGTCCTGAAAGAAGATAGCATAGAATACGTAGTAGTGGTCAAAGAGTTCGATTGGCAGAAATACGACGTCTTTGACGGCCGACCGAGCTTTAGTGAGAGCTATCAAGACGATTCCATAGCACTCTATAAAATCCAATAATTCTAGCAAGGCGTTAACGAGTATTTTATAAATGGCATTCAAGAAAAGCAAAAGAGTAAAATCAAATAAGCAATCTCGTTTGGAGAGCATTGGCTTAGTTTGGTATTTCCGGAATTTACCGGGTTACATCAGTCTGGCATTTTTTGTACTGATGATCGCGGTCTTGAGCTCGGTCAGTAGCTTGTTGCAGGTCCAGCAGGTAGGGGAGATCGCTATAGGCGTGTACTTTGTGCTGGCGCTTATTTTCAAGATAGATAGTCGAACGACTTTTAAGCTAGCCCTGATAACGTTGCTCGCTGTAGCGGGCTTGTCGGCCGTTGACCCCGAAAACGAGATGACTGACACCCTGGCCGTCTATACGTATTTGCTATTGGTTGTAGGTGTAGTAACAGCAATCGTCGAGAGTATTCGAGACGGTAGGAATCATGGTCACGAGGCAGTAGAGTCAGTCAAGGCCGGAGCGCAGTTCGTGAGACGCGGTTTACGGCGTGATCAAGTACGACCCGTTAAGCTCATGGCGTTAATGGCCCTTGGTCGAAGCCCGTTGGTTGAACGGCACGCTCATACGCAAAGGCGTCGTACTGCCGAAGAAATGATGGGCCCGACCATACCACGTCACCCGCAACTTGGACCGAAGCCACACGGTCTAGCGCGACAATCCAAGACCGCTACGCAACATATAGCGCCAACTAAACGAGCCGACGCAAAAACATCGATTAAAAATGACCACGTTTATCCACAAGCTCGTTCTGGTGCCACCTCTGTAAAAAATACCAAGTCAAGACCAAAATTAATACAACTGTGAAAAGTTATTTACAAAAGCACAAGCCGACGTGTAATGTATTAGGGTATGCGCTCGCAATAGTTTTGAAATGAGGGATAAATGAGCAAACTAAGTAATCTAACACGGGCACTAGGACGAAACAAGCTAGTCTTTGCTTTTGTCATGGTGCTGGCGTTCAGTATCTTTGCTACATCTGCTTCAGCTATGGGCTCGTCTAGGAGTTATTTTCAGGTAGAAAAGCCCAGTTCCTCACAGCAGTGTGAAGGCGGTGAATGGGTGGTAGTTCGCGAATGGTCATGGCGACATGGAATCAAGCGGATTACAAAATGGATCCCTAACTACGATATGCTCGGATTTAGAAGTTACCAGCAGTGCATCAACTACACATCCACACCGAAGCCAACATCTCGGGAACAGTGTCGACGTGAAGCACGAAGTCTTGGATTTAGGAACACGAGTGATTGCCGAAGATATCTTAAATTATACCCAGGTGGTGGTTATGGTGGAAATCAGTTCCAGACCAACATTAACGACGATGACGCTAATCGTAACGGACAAGACGAAGACTTGTAATTTGTGATCCGCTAGCCAGCGGAAGGAATTAGAGACCCCAGGAAACTGGGGTTTTTCTTTTGGAAAGAAAAATTAGAAATTTTTTAAGAATGTTCTTTTTAAAGAACCAAATTACTACCTTTTTTGCATCAGCAAAAAGGTAGCCCAAAAAAATGACCGGCAATCATAAAAACGTTACTAAAAATATAAGACCAAACTAATCAGTCGTCTCGAAAACTCACCGTTTGGGGTTTCAGACAGTTCGAGCCGAACATAGACTAGCCTGGTCTTATATTTTTAATCAGTTTTCATGAAGCCGGGACTATCCGCCTTGCACGGCGGATTCGAACAGTCCTCGAAAATTATATTGCATACCTACCTATTTTTCATCAGTTATCCTTCGCTGGCCAGCGAAAGCCGGCTCGCGCGGGAGCGGAGGATCTTATTTGGGCTAAAACGTATTGGCCAATAAATTAACCATTAACGCAAACAAAATATGGTATAATTTATTTGATGGTGAAAGATAAAAAACGGCCAGTTGTATATGCTTTTATTGACAGTCAGAATCTGAATCTGGGTGTGAGCAATGACGTAATTCATAAAGGTAAGAAAATTTATTCTGGCTGGGAACTTGATTTTAAAAAATTCAGGCAGTACTTAAAAGATAAGCACAAAGTAGAAACCGCCTTCTTATTTATAGGTAATATGCCAGGAAGGGAAAGCTTGTACGCCTATCTTCAACGAATAGGCTATATAGTTGTACTAAAACCCACAACATCCTTCAAAGATACAGATGGAAGGATACGCGTCAAAGGCAATGTAGACACTGACTTGGTTTTATACGCTTCAGCTAAAGAAATTGAGAATTACGATAAAGCAGTTATTGTATCTGGCGATGGTGATTTTTTGAGTTTATGTGAACATCTTGAAGGTGTTCAAAAACTAGGAGCACTAGTTGTTCCGAACAAGCATCGTTACTCTAATTTATTGTCAAAATTTGTTGATTATATGGATTATGTATCCGTTAATAAAAAGAAATTGGAAAAAGACAAGAGACAAAAAGAGACGGGCATAACCTAAAGCACGTTCACTTTAGGGTAGCCCGTCATGGTGATATAGCAATAGTAGCATGTCTTGACAAGAAATGTCAAGTGTATTCTAATATATTTGGTTTTTCATCAGTTATCCTTCGCTGGCCAGCGAAAGCCGGCCCCAGCTGACTAGATTCTCAAAGTTCTTAACTCATAACTCATATCTTACGACTCATAGCCCTTTTACAATAACTCATAGCTTATGACTCAAAGCTCATAGCTTAAGACTCGTAGCTCTCTTTAATCTTTATTCTTTTATGGGTTTGGGAGGGGTGAGGTCAACGAACGTATCGTAAGGGAAATCGGGGTGTTCAAGCAGGCGAGTATATACTTCATGGAAGGTTTGGGCGGTGACAGATGCGGCGGATAGGTATCTTAAGTTTCTTTCTGATTCGGTTCTCAGAGAGGGTCGAGCTTCTAGTGTGGCTCTCGGGTGTCCTTGGCGGGGCATATAATAATAGACTGCGTGGGTTCCTAGGTAAATGTTCTCGCCGTCGATACATTGCTGCAATATTTTAGCCGGAGGGATGACTGCGCTCTGTGGCGGCAAAGTGCCATTTAATGGTGGTGAAAGCGCATGCTCGACTGACCGAAATCGTATTGCTCCAGATGGGCAGAGACTAAACTGTGGGCCACTGCTTTTTCCCAAATGCAATCCTGATTGAGAAAGATAGAATAGGCGTAGGGAATCCTGTCCAAAGTGTGTAATTTGATCAGGTGAAATTAAAACTCTTTCTGAAGGAAGTTGAGGAGCTCTAAGAAGCGTAGCGATGGCCTTACTAGCTAGTTTGAGTCGCTCTAAAGTATCTTTTCCTAAAGTAGTTGAAGCCTCGAAACCGCCATTCTCAGTAAGTATATGGACGCGGTCGAGATGTTGCCCTATTGTTTCTCTTGCAATTCGTTTCTGCTCTGTTGTTTTGGTCATATTAGTTCGGCTGTTAGGTGCTCCTTAACTACTGTTATAGCAACTCCAGACAGACTAAACAAAACCGAGATGGCCTTTTAAAAAGTTATTACTTTAATTTTGCTGAGTGTAGTCGATTTTCAAGCATCTAAAACGAAATACTTCTCGTCCAAGAATTCGAAGGTGTATAGAACTACTTTTTTTGTGAGCACAATAAGTTTATCTCTGTACCGGTTGTGCTCGGCAAGTTCGTCGCTGTTAGGATTCTGGTCTAATTGGGTCCAGGAAGTAGGGATGGGCAAATCTATTTGCGGTAATTCTGGCTCGTCGGTAGATGCGGCTCTTATCTTACCATCCATAGTGTACTGAATTAAGGCTCGATTTAGATCTGTGTGCGGTTCGATGCACGGAATGGACGCGCTGAGCGACATTAGCCCTAGGCGGGGGTCGTAGTCCGATGCGTACAGCGTGACAACTCCATAATCTTTTGGAATCCGAATGAAATGACGATATCGGTTAGGTTCGTTGTCTGGTGATTCTGAAGGCACAGGGTTGTAAATCACAGAAATAAACGTAGCTTCGTTCGATAGAGTAAATGGCTCGTCCGGGTCAGAATAGCTTTCGACGGTGTGCCACTCTGGATCGGAGCCGTCAATGTCTCTGACGTGGCGGCGGGCCATGGTTGCTGCGCTAAAAGCAAATCCTCCAAGGACCGATGCAACTTCTAGTGTAAAGGCTGGGTTTGGGGAACGCCCAAGGAGATCTATAATCGATTCGACTTCTTCTAGGACTGTCGCTTTGAGTGCTCTATGCGAGTTTGGGTACGAATCTGGATCTATGCCTTGTAGTCCGTCTAGCATGTGAACTTCACCTCGGTGTATTACTGGTTAGTACAGAAAATTAGTCAGATGATTGTTTTAATGTGGGAATGTGGAGGCAGGCTGGGATTAGGTGTCGTATCAAGGACGAGTTGCGCGAAATTTGCTACCAGTAGAGATGCTCCGGCGTAGTATAAGCCAAATGGGGTGCGTGGGACGTCGGGTCTGTCGGGGAATTCAGGTAATCTGCGCGAGTGTTCTTGAGCAGTGTAAAATGGCATGGCAGTAGCCGTTTCTGCTTCGGCTGCATATATTTCTTCCTCGGTTCTTAAGTGAGGTAATAGGGAATCTGCAATTTTGTCTGAGTCGTAATATAAGTCGTGCCGAGCACTTCTATATAGCACTACATCTGGACTTGCTGGCGATGAAGGGTCAGGAACCCCAGTAGAGCGTAAATAAGTAGGTGTATGAAGCCCAGCATGAACTTCAGCTCGCAGTATCTTTATGTAACCAACGGCTCTTGTAGATGTTCTGTTGACCATCATTTGGTGATAGTGAGTAACTCCGCCCCTCCTCTGGACGGCGCCAGGTCTTTCATAGATGAAATAACCGTTAGGAGCGTCAAAAGACCAGTGTTTGGCTTGTCCGGAGGCGTGTGCCGTTGCGAGCAAAACCAGGCTCCCATTGGCTACTTGCCCCAGCGTTTGGAGATTTACTCTAGCTTGGTCGGAGTGGATATCTTCGGCAACTTTTTGCCCACGCAAAACCTTGAGGTGCTCAAGGATCTCTTTTCGAGATTGGGCTATGGTCTTCTCTGGTGATTGCTGTGTCATGAAATCTATTCCTCGCGTGAAATTAATTGTTGTAAAGCCGAAACTAAAACTTGATCTGCAATACGTCGAGCAGTTGTGAGATAGGCGTGCAGTTCGGCGAAACGACGACTATCGACTGAGTGCACCCCTTTAAAAGTTGGCAGTACGAAGGGCGTTATCTCGCCAGTTATTTCTTCGCCTGCAAGCATTTGAGTTTTGATTTTTGAATCAAGCCAGTCCTTGGGATCCATACCGGCTAGAGCTAATTGGGTTTTACGGCTTGGAAAAATAATTTGTTGCCTGGGGCGGGCAAAGTCAATATGATTTCCCGGTTCGACCAATGTCGGTAAATGCTCAAGCGTGTTTATGCCAAGAGCACACCTGCCTTCAATTAATGGATTTAAATCATTCTCAGGAGTGCGCGAAAAGCTGAAACCTTGTACACCGGCCATGCAATAAGGTTCCCAATCCGGAGGTAGACCTATTTTTTTAATTTGTACAAAGGTATTTTTAAGCGTTAGAGTGGTTAATCTTCCGAGCTCAGTTGCGAGACCGAGGATCTCTAAAGGATCATCGCTTGGTGATATCTGAATTATTTCTCTTGTTTGCTTAAGTATGATGTGTGGATCTGATAAGCCGTTGCCACGGTCATGCTTTCCGGAAGGAGTCATTGTCATAATTCAAATATATAATGCCGGGTAAGGCTTAAACAAAAGCAGTATTACCGAGCTGTATATTTATTTTTACCAAGGATGGCTAATTTCTTGGTATAAAGTAGTTCCCCGAAGTCTTGTCTAGTTTTGCGCCTTGTTCCAATGCGAGGACGTCATAGATGCCAAACAATCTAGTATATAAATCATACCGAGCCCGAAGGTCTTTGACGTAGGTATAATTCCGGTTATTGCACGCGGATTGTATCCATATAGGTTTTTCTGTGATAGGTTCAGGCAGAAGATGCCTTGCCTCGTTGATAGTTTTTAGCCAAGCCGAAACCAAGGTTCTGCGCCGGTTGATTCCGCTGTTTCAGTCATTAATTGATGAACTTATATTTTTGACTATATTTCTTGTGTTTTGAGTGCTAAATGAGCCAGTGACAGTACCGCAGTCCTTGTCTCTGTAAAGTAGGTCGCCATGAGCGAAGCGAAGCCGGTGTCCCCGAGACTGCCATTTGGTAAAAGAAGGCTGCGGCCGTAAGGTTTAATATGTGATTCGATGTGGAAAGCTTGGTTTGAATCGGGCTCTTCTGTTGTCGATGTCGGAATTTTTGTTGAAGATGTTGTCATAAGTCCGATTGCGTTTATTTTGCTTAGTTGAAAAGGTGATTTGATAGATTTGACAACTGAAGGGATGGCAACGCCATACACCGTGGTGACTGTTCTGTTTGCGTTAGAGTAGTCAGGGGCGTCGACTAAAAGCGAAAGTACTCCGCTCGGGCCGTGAGTAGCCGGTAGAATAGCGGTTTTCGAAAACGCATGCTCTTCTGTAGAGTCGCATGTTGGGGGTATGTAAGCAAGCTGGGTGCGACGCTGGTCATATTGCCAGTTTGGCGCAATGTCGTCTATATATCTATAACCAATTATGCTTGTTGCTAGATAAAAAACTTCGCCAAGTGTTGTCAGGGCGCTGAATGTGGGTGCAGAGTATTTTAGCCTTGGAGTTGGGCATTCTTGTAGTTGGCTGATACATTGAGTCAGCTTTTCAGGACTAGCCTTACGGCCTTTGTAGAGGAAGCCTCTGGGTAAAGTTCTCTTACTGTTCATACGTAAAGCCTTTGTGAGTTGTCTCAAAAAATTACAGAACAATCTATATGCAATAATAGCACGAAAGTCTTATTGTATATCGAATGGTATTAAAAAGAGTTTTTGTGGTTAATATACAGGAGAGTTTAGGCTGTTGAGTTGGGAAGATTGGCAAATGCCGACTGCGCGAAAGTGTGAGTTAGGCGGGCGCTAATTCTGAGGTAGTCGATGATTTGGGTCGGATCGTCAAGAGAGGCCTGCGTAAAAGGTGCGACGATTTGGATTTGGTCTGAATAATCAGGATCATTTGGCCATCCATCCGGGTTTGTCGGAGGCCGATCAAGGTTAGACGCAACTGTTCTAAGTAACCCTTCTTCCCATTTTGAAGGTGCGGGAATCTTGAGAAGCTCATCTGCATAAATTGGACGAGGTAAAATCGTGGTTAGTGTCACGGGCTTGCTATCGGGATTTTCAGTGTGCTCTAGCTCAAGTGCTATCACTCTGTTTTGTTCTTCCTCGGCTTCGCTTAAGAACATGCGTGATTTTCCGGTGAAGCTGATCAATTGTGGAACTGGCAGGGTTGAACGCAGCTCATGAATATTTCCAAAGGTGTTAGTCGTGCGCCAATGCCGTTCTGGTATTAATAAGTCGTGCTCTTGCAGGAGGGCTATAGTGAGAATACATGCTACACCCAAGGCTCTAGAGATTCTAAGTGCTTGTTGCGGTGGCCTGGACCTGGGGATTTCCATCGTACTCCAAAGTCGATCGGTTAACTTTATGATTTTTTGGGATTCTCTATGTAAATCTGAAGGCTTTTTCGAGAGGCTCATAATAACTGGACAATAAACTACATTAGTATTTATGTCAATCTGATGAATTCAAATATCTCGGTTGTTGAATAAGATTTCAGTCGTCTTCTGGTTTGTCTCGGTTGCTGCCAGAATTGTTAGAGCCGGAGCCAGAGTTACTGCCTGATTTATTGCTCCCGGAACCGGAGTTTGTGCCGAGGACGTCTTTATTATCATCCTTCTTATCATCGTCGTTACTAGAGCCTGATCCTGAGCTACCTGAGCCGGAATTACTCCCCGAACCGCCAGAGCTTCCAGAGCCTGACGATCCTGAATTGCTGTCGTTGTCGTCTTCTTCGGTGCGCGTCCGATCGCGGGAACCTGATGAGTCTTCTGAGTCGCTTTCGCGGTGGTCATCTTTTGATTTTTCTGTATCGCCGGAGCCGCGGTTTCGGCCTTTATCGTCTGAGCTTGAGTTATGGCTATCATCATCTGAATCGTCTGAGGAATTGCTCTTTTTGACTTCGTCGTCACGGATTTTTTGGATATCGTCATCGTCGAAGCCGGGTTGCACTACTTTGCGAATTTCTTCGCTGCCTCTTTTCAGCGCGTGGAGCGGATGGCCAGGCTGGGCGGTTTGGGCAAAGACTGTTAGTGACAAAAGGAGCAACACAAAGGCCATGGCGCCACTGAGTGCTGGTCGTCTGAATACAAAGGCGTTTTTAAAGCCTATTTGATGGGCAATGGCGTTTTTTGAGCTTTTAGATAATCGGCTTTGAGGAGAATTTCCTAGTGCGTGAGCGAGTTTCTCTAGTTCGGTAATTTCGTTGTCTGAAGCACCGACGTCTCGAAGCTCGTTGGCTAATTTATTCTGTTTCATGATAGGTAACCTCGGAGTTTTTTGAGTGCACGGTATTGCAAGACGCGAACATTCGCTTCGGTAAGTTCTAGGGAGGAGGCGGTTTTTTTGACAGAGTAGCCAAGCAGAAAGCGCATAGATACTACCGACTTCATGTCATCGGGCAATTTGGTCATGGCAGTGGCAATACGTTTTTGGGAGAGTTGGTTGTCGACATAATCTTCGACGGACTGTTTATTGTCGATAATCTCGATATCTTCGTCGAGGGGGAGAGGCTGTTTCTTCCGGAAATAGTCTGTCAGGGTGTTTTTGGCGATTTTATAAAGCCACGGCCGGGGTTGTTTGAAGTCAAAGTTATCGATATTGGCCCATGCTTTGGTAAACGTCTCGGCGGTCAAATCCTCTGCTAAAGCGGAATTGTGGACATATGAAAACAGATAACGATAAATGTCGTCTGCGTACGTATTGTACATCTGTGAAAATCTCCGTTTACGTAGCATATCTTAGTTGTGTTTTTTGGGTCTTTTTCTTATAACCCATGCTCCCTTACGTGCTGTTGAGGTGCTCCCGGCTTGACGATAGTTCGGCATTTGGCCGATTGCTGGCACGCCATAACTCATAACTCTAGTCTATCAAATCCGATAGTTCTATTTCGGTGATGAAGTTCGATTACCGAGAATCGAGAACAGGGCTTACTTTATATATAACGAGATACATAACAAATTGTTACAAATAATCCCCAGATTCCAATACAAAATACCCCGATTTTCTTGCTGCACCCCTGTTAGGTCGCCTTATAGTACCCGATTACCCTCGTCAATTAACCGCCAAAAAAAACATGTAAATGTTGTACGCGATCGCGTACAACATTTACATGGCGGTAACCTCTGTTTGTCCGCCCAACTACAGAGGTGCGACCTCTATGTAAATAAAATCCACGATCGCGTAATTTATTTACATGTTTTTAAGGCGTCATTTTGCAAGGATAAACCCTGTTGCAGGGTTTATCCTTGCAAAATGGTTGTGGTAGTTAAGGGGTTTTTGATTTGCCATTGGGGAGATTTTTGTAACGTTTTGGGTGGTACCTGCGTTATATGTCAGGTAATAGCAATTAATCCCGTATATTTTAGGAGGGAAAAATCAAATGAAATTAGTTAGCAAGAAATTACTACTTATCCCGGCGGTTGCTGGACTGGTTTTGGTGCCAAGTGTGGCTATGGCACGTCAGGGTGCTGATGATGTCAATAAGGCAAACGATGTTCGACGCGAAGATCGTCGTGAAGACAGGCGTGAAGATCGCCGAAATGACCGAAATAACAGCTCTCAACAGGGAGTAGATAGCCGTAGCGATAGGGCAAATACGGTAGCGAGCGGCCCGCAAACATTGCCGAAAGTAGATGATAACCCAAGTGCCAGCGACATTGCTGAAGGAAGTGCTACCACGGGAACTCCTAGTTCTAGCTCAAACTCTTCAAGTAATTCTTCTAACAGTACTTCGACCGGCGAGATAACCGTCCAGCAGGCTAAAGAAATCGCACTACGCCAGCACAGTGGATCGACTATCAGAAAGACCGAAGTAGAGATCGAGCATGGCGTAAAAGTAATTAGCGTCCGTTTTGCTGATGGAAGTCGAGTAGACGTGAGCACTAAAGACGGTACGGTGATGCGGACTGAAATTGAAAGCTCTCGTGAAAACGACAGTTCAGACGACAAAGATGACGACGGTGACGACGATGACCGCAGTAACCGCGGACGACGCTAGTCAGCTCGTGCGCAACTAAAAGTTACGTTAATCTTGCCATCCAGTCCGATTATTTTAAGGGTTGGATGGCAATAACCAGGGTCTAAAATTCGTAGATTTAACGCATACACTACGACATTTTGGACTCTGGTTTTTTTAGTTTTTAGCAATACATTGGCTGGATACTACATTTAAGAGCAGGAAATTTAAAGTTTCGTTCTTGCGATGGATCGTCTTCGGGTGGCAACAGGGTAATGAGGTTTAAAGGCGAGTTCTTTCCCAGTTTCACTTATTTCATCTAGGCTAAAGTACACTGGCCGTAAACGCATTTGTTCTTCGGATACGCCCTCGAGAGCTCTGCCGCCTATAAAAATAAGTAAACGATGCCGATTGCCTAGACCATGTTCTGACCGAGAACTCCGCGCTATTGTTGCAAGAGTATGATGGGTAATGACAGGATTACATGCGGGGATTCGATGAACGCCGTTAATCTGCTTGATGTCGCCTTGAAGCGCAAGGTGATCGTATACGAAACTTGCAAGCTCTACGCTGGGGTCTGGTCGATGGCTTTTTTCTGCAAGCCGATCATCTGTTATTGCAATACATTTTGTAGGTATGCCTTCCCAGGCTTGTGTCATTTGATCTAATCTGATGATTGATGGGATATTTGATTGCGTGTTGGTGAGGTAAGAAGGAAAAACCAATAGATTCCCACGGTTCGGCCATAGATGATTCGTGGATTCGGTATGTACAGGAGTTATGTCATGTTTTTTGGTCATGGCGAAATGTATGTAGACGCGAAGGTGGGTCTGGATCACATCCATGAATCCCTAATTCGATATCCTTGCAGGGCGCTAATTCGTCGAGTTCGGCGGTTAGGCGTTGCAGGGCCGATGCATACCTTGTGGGGTTATGTTGCCGGTATAAGTATGAGCAGAAAGGATATACAATTTTACCGTCAATAAAGGCCGATGCTGCATCTTGTACGTCCCAGAGGCATGGTTCCGTCCTGGCAAGTTGCCGGATTAGCTCGTCTCCGGGAATATAAACTTCCGTGTAAAATACCGTGCCATAGGTTTCGTCCCAAGGCGGAGCACTTGCGAGCATGGCGTTTCCTTGATTATCAACTCGGGCCACAAGACGAGAAATTGGTGTTCCATCAAATGGGCTGGCTTGAGGGAAGGAAACTCTACGGCTAGAAATTCTCTCGGGCCTATAACTACCCGATGTTTCTGTGTCGATTGTTCTGCCGACAGCTTCTAAATCAGAGATTCTCTGACCAACATATGAAGCGACGCCTACCAGATGGGGCAAAAGATCGCTAGATGAAGATATAGTCGAAGGGTCGACTTCGTGTAGTTTTGTTATCATGTGTATTTTTTGATTACGTAATAACACTATAACACAAAAAATACGTTAATGCAAAAACATTGATAAAAAATGTTCTTTAATTCTGTTCGGAAGTTGTGCCCTGTTGGTCGGAGGGTAAGGAGTCGACGTTCAGGGGTGCTACTTCGACGACAACATCTTTACTTGGTCGATAGAGGATGGCTTTTCGTGATTGAGTATAGACGAGCGCTTTATCGCCGTTTTCGGCTCGAGCAAAGAAGGGTTGCTCTTTTACTTTGCTGACATCGGTGACGGTGACGAGAGTCGGTTTTTCGTCTGTTGGTAGGAGGTAGTGCTGATTAACTTTAGAGACGACATCATCGACGACTTTTTGGTTAACTTCGGTGGTATTCGATAGTTTTTTTTCGGCGTCTTGACTCTTTTTATAGAAGTAGGCGGATGGTGCGATTATAAGGGTAAGGATGATGAGGCCGAATATTGTTTTTTTAACATTACCGCTAGCATTTGTAAAAATTAGTGATCTTGATGATTTGCGATTAGGTGATTTCTGGTGCTGTTGTGGTTGTTTGGGTGGTGAGATGTCTTGCTGCATGGTAGCTCCGTTTTAGTTGTCGGATTGGACCGAGATGGCGTTCCAACTGAAAGTTATGTCTTCGGCTGCTGGTTTGTTTAGGACTATTGTAAAGCCTTTGGTGCTAACGTCAGAAACGAGATAGCTATAGCCGGCGTCGAATAGTGTTTGTTCCCTTAATGCAGCTTCGGCTTCTTCCTGAGGGGTGAGTTGATCCTTTGGCCTATCTATCGTAACTGAAGCAGTGATGATCGGTTTTTCTTGATAAGGTTTATCGAAAACAACCGAGATGCGCCTTTCTGTTTTCTTGATGGCTACGCTACCGCCACTGTCTTTGTTGAACGTTACACGGCCTTTGGCCAAGATATCGTTGGTAAATTCGACGTTGCCCATGAACTGAACCATGGCGGCAAAGGTGGTACGGCCATTGAACTGCGAGGCTCCGTCGACTACCAGCCCGCCTCTGGCCTCTATTTGGCCGAGAGACACTAATCCGATAGTAAAGTAGCCGTTTTTGGCTTGGATTCTCTCGAGTTGGTTGATGGCGGTACTGTTGGATGTAGCCGACGCGGTGGTTACAAGTCCTTTTTGTGAATCTTCGAGGGCGGCAATTTTGTCGGTGTAAATCTCGAGGCCTTCGATAGAATTGGCCTGGATTTTATTGGCCCGTAGTAGGTCAGTGACGATAACAGGGCTAATGACTTCGTTGACCGCGCTTAATCGGTTGGTGAGGATTTCGCCACCTTCTGGAGATTGGCCGGAGGCTTGCTTGTCGCGGAGTGATTTGAGGTAGCCTAAGATATTTTCTTGGCGAGAATTATCGCTGGAAAGGCCGTTGATGGAGTGGTAGTCAAAGCCTGGCAAAATTGCTTCACCGACAAATGAGCCGCTCGGCGCTTGATCCATCAGGGCGTCAACACTGGCGCCTTGGTAGTTAGTGAGGTTAACGAACATCATCACTTGGCCACATAGTGTTTCTGACTGGCTGCCTAACCCAGTTTGAGGGCACGGTGTTGCTTTGCTACTGTCAAATCCTTCTAGAGCGGTACCAAGTACACGGCCAGAGACAGTTGCCTTCATAGCGTAGCCGGGTATGGAGGCTGAGGTTAAGAAGTCGCCTTGTTTAACGTCGCCGTTTTCGGTACTTATTTTTACGGGGACACGCCCGACGAGGGCGATGGGGTGTGAGTTTTCGGTGAAAGCGCCAGCCACAAAGCCAGGCTCGGTCGATACAACGCCCAAGATTGATTCTTGATATTGGTTGGTCGATCGCTTGACCGATTTATTATCGACAGAGTCCATGATTACGACTTCACCGGGAGATAAGTTTTCGGTTGAACTATAGTTTTCTGCTAAGTCGGCACCACCAGAGTAAAAGCCGCCGCGACTTGACGAATAAACGCTGCCGTCGCTGGTGACGCGGAAGACGTCGAGGCCGTTGTTTTGTAAGGTCAGTAAGTCTCTGCCGTTGTTAATGCTATAAGACATAACGGTTGGTTGTGATATGGCGCGGTTGCCGAAGACCAAGCCGCCACCACTAACGTAAACCCCGTCCAGGGTGCCGGGGAAGGTTGGGAAGTCGCGGCGTAGGTTGATCTCGATCTGAGCCCATGTTTCACCGCCGGGGTTGGCGATACTTTGACCTGGTCTGGCAATCGAATAATACGGTGCTGTTGCCAAGGCTGCTTGCGAGCTCGCGTAGCGGACTTCAAAACGTACGAAGTTGTCGTTGGTTTGTTTCCAGTTGAGCGTGGAGTTGGCAGGCATGGCCGGGACTTGCATTTGTTCTGATAAATATTGGCCATCTCCGTACCAACCGGCATCATAGAGCATGGTTGTTTGCGTAGCATTGCCGTTAATGATGACCCATTTACCATCTGGTCTTTGGAATGATAACGCGCCTGAATCGGCCGCCGCTGTTAGGGCGGGACCGGCAGCAGCCGTACCGATGCCGGCGCCAACACCGAATGTTCCACCCCACGGGAAGTAGATGGTGGTATTGGTGACTTGGCGACCGTGGATGATCAAGAAAGTGCCGTCAGCTCGTGGAATAACATGAGCGCCTCTTCGTGGCCCAGACGTACCGGCGACACCAGATAGCGCAGGTCCGGCGATTGCGGTTCCGTTGTCCGGGTTTATGAGGTTGGTTGTTAAGACGTCGGCGCCTGCTACACCGGCACCTCCTGAGACTGTTAACCAAAAACCATCCTGTCTTTGGAAGGTAAATGATCCACAGCCATGGGCACTAGCAAGCGCTATTCCGGCAGTAAATGATTTCGTGCGTGGGTCGTAGTTCATTGATGTTGTGACTCCGGCTATACCGTCGGCGACACCAGGGAATACTTTATATTGACCATTTTTAAGTGGAATAGCCCAAAAACCACAGTTAACGGCCGTTGTAGTGACTGGCCCGGCTGATGTGGTATTGCGAATAGGGTCGTAGAGCGTCGTGCTGGTGAGCGCGTTACCGTGAACGATAGTATATGTACCGTCAGAGTTAAGGATAGCGCTTGCGCCGACACCAGCAATAGCGGCTGTCATTGCTGGTCCAAGCGAAAAGGTATTCGTGACGGGGTCATAAATATTTGTTGTGGCTGTATTGTTGCCCAGAACGACAAAGTATTTTCCATCTGGTCGCTTGAGTGCAAAACCGCCCGTGCCGTTCGCTGCCGTTGGGATGCTCGTACCTGCCTGGGCGGTAAAGATTTGGGTTGCAGGGTCGTAAATAGAAGCATTGGCTGCGGGAGCAGTCAGGCTGGCAATGACCACGAAAGTTCGATTAGGTCGGGCTATTACAATGGTACTTTGGTTGGTTTGCGCTTGGTTGAGGTTAGGGTGGGCGCCTGAAATAACGCCTGCATAAAATCCGGTGGTACCGGTGGCTGTTGGTCCTGGAACGCGGCCGGTAGGGAGGGTGAGCGACCCACCGAGATTAGCGGCTGCTTCAACCCTGGTGCCAATAGGCCCTGAGTTTTCGATGTACGTGTAGGCTGCACCAAGTGAGGTGTCGGCGAGGGTGTCGCTGAAGATGGTGGTGACGTTATCGTTGATAGTTGTTAAAAGATATGGTGTGTCGGTAGCGAGGGCGGCGGCCTTGGTTCTATATATTTTGCGAGCAGTCGTGCCACTGGGTCCGGTTGGAATAGTCGTTAGAGACACGGTACCATTTGGTCCGGTACAGTTTTGGACGGCAGAAGTAGGGCTCAGACGTGACTCGACGCCGTTAGTGACATAAGTGACGAACCAGAAGTGGTTACCAGCTGTACAAGCGCCACCAGCGGTCGGAGCATTTGAAGTGATGGCGGTTGGAATAGTGCCGTTGCTGTTTTCTTGTGAGCCGGGCGCATTGAAATTGAAACTATCGCGGTGCAATACAGTCGAGTTGTCTAAGGCGAGGTCGAACAGGGTTGGCGTTACGAAATCAAGCCGTGAAATTGTTGAGCTGTTGCCAGTCCAAGTACCTCGTTCGTCGATGATTCTTTTTGGCAGGGGTCGATTCATTTGTACGCTGATACGTACGCAGTTATCGGTTGGGGAGGGACGGATAAAGTCGCCGTTAACGGTGATCTCTTTGTCTATGGCACTGTTGAGTGGTGTGGTGCAGCCGCTTGAGTTGGTAGCAGTTCGGACAAAAAATTGCATGGCCGAGAAAGCTGAGTTAGTTGTGCCGTTAGATGCAGCAGCGTAGATTGCTTCAAGCTGGGCTGTCCATTTAAGCGTTGTTGCTTCGTTTAATGAAGTAGTGGAGATATCTTCGGTGGTGTAGCGAGCAGTGGCGCCGTTCATTGGCATACCGAGGTCGAGGTTGTTACTGCAGCCGGTGGTGCAGGTGTCGGTGCCGGTAATTATCTGCCAGGTGCCGTTTTGTCGCATAAGCGAAAATGCGCCCGTTGTCACTGCTGTAAGGGCGGTGTTGTGAACGGTGAAGGTGCCGGCATTTTGGTCATAAACGTAAGAAAGAGTGGAGTTACCGCCGACAATGATTAAGAATTTACCGTCATGATAAGGAATGGCGTGGGCACCGTCGCCAAGAGCAGTGGCGGGCCCGGTGGTTGAACATGTGATCGTATTGGCCACTGGGTCGTAGGTGGCCGAGACATTGACCCTCGAGAGTATTAGGTATTTGCCGTCCGCTTTGCGTAAGGCTACTGAGCCGGCACCGTTGATACCGCAGGTGCCCGCTGCTTGGTTGCCGTCCAGGGAAGGTCCGGCAGTGAAGGCGCCAATGTCGCCTGCGCCCGTTGTTGGGTTGTAGACATTTGTCGTGCTGGTTACGCCGCCATTTATCAGTAAGCCGCTGCCGTCATTCCTGGGGAGGAATAATGAACCAGCTCCAGAAGTACCGGTTGCCAGCGCCGGCCCGGCGGCAAAGTTGTCGGCTATAGGGTTATAGACCTGTGTTGATGCGGCGCCACCGTTGGTAAATATATATCGGCCATCGGGGCGTTTGTGGGCAATTGTACCGGCGTTTGATGCAGTAACGGCTACGCTGCCGCCGACGGCGATATTGCCCTGTGGGTCAACGAGTGATGTGGTTGTGAGGCCGCCGCCGTGAATGATGCGGTATTGACCAGTTGGTCGTGGAAATGCCAGTGATCCAGCGCCGGCTACCCCGTTCAGAACCTGGGCAGAGTTGGTGAAGGTGCCGGTGATCGAGTCATAGATATCCATGCCAGTACCACCACCGCGCAGTACAAGGTAGCGTCCGTCTGGTCGAGAGATAGCTAAAGCCCCGGCAGCGATTGCGCCAGAAGTGGCTGGCTGGCCAGCGGTCGTGATAGTGCCACGACCAGCGTTCGGGATAGTCCCGTCATTAAGTTCTAATTGCCCATTGGCGTTCAGGATGGATGCGCCCACGGTACCAAGGGCGAAATCAGCAGACGAGGTTTTAACGATTGAACTGTCGACAGTATTGACATTAACCCCGCCATTTACATTAACATTACCCCCAACGGTATCGACTGCCAGGACCGTTGTTGTCCCGGCTGCGTTTTGGACCTGGAAGGCAGTGGTTGAGTTTGCGGCGTTCCGGACTGTTACGTTGCCGGCTAATCCGGAACCGCTAGCAGCGCCACCAGCTAAAATAACTGATCCACCGTCGCCGTTAGTGCCGCCACCCTGACCACCTTGGATGGTCGTAGCGCCACCGGCATTTGCGCCAGCCCCAGCGCCACCTTGCCCGGCGATTAACGTTAAGTCTTGACCGCCAGCGTTTGAGGCAGTCTGTGCAACGCTGATGGTTTTGTCGGCATTTTGACCGAGGAGGATGTTGCCGGCCCCAGTTACGCTGAAAACATCGGTTCCAGAGGATTGTAGGAGGACGATATTGCCAGCTGCGGTTTTGTTAAGAAAAATACTGTTGTTCGTTGTGGCGTCAGCCTGCGCGGTAGCGTTACCGAGCCTTATGAACCCGTCGGCAGTCAGACCACCGAGTCGCTGGGAATTAAAGGCATATGGCGCAGCCGTAAACTGAACTCGAGGTGTCATTTCGGCATCGGCACCGACCTGGATTCCGAGGTGAAGTGAGTTGCTGTTAAAATCAACACTGCCAGGCAGTGGTGTTATGCTCCCCAAAGAAACCCGGAAAATCCCATCGGTAACAGAGACAGAGCTTTGGGTTTCGGTCCAGACAGAAGACCCGCCACTCGAAACAGTATAAATACTAAATACAATCGAATACGTCCCGTTTGTGACGTTAGTGCCGTCGGGGTTAGTAAGCTTACCCTGGAAGTTTATTTGCGGATTAATATCTGCAGAAGCCGTGGGTGAAAACGGTACGTGAAAAGCTACCAATAATAATGCCACTAAAGCGGCGCCCACCCAAGCGCTTAACCCAAAAGACTTCATTGCTAAAAATTATAACGCTTTTGCTTACCAAGCTCAAGCGGAATAACAGAGAAAATTTGCTATTAAATCTGAAAAAATTAAGAATTTTTGAATTGTACAATTTTTGCCACTGTTTTTCGTAAGCTTGCACGGAGCCGATGTCGATTTTTATGGGCGAAGAAAGCCGCAACTAGGAAGCATGAGATTGTGGCGATGAGCATGATAATAAACAGAGGTGGAAATGTCCATGTAGAAACTTGCCAGGATTTAGAAGTATCGATTCCGTCGGCACGATACTCGGTTGTTACGGTTAGTTTTTGTGGCCAGAACGAACTTGTTATTGGTTGTATCTGGACTGTTTCGCCGTATCGTTTTCCTGGCAATATTTGTTTGGAGCGTTGGTTAATTACCTCATGATAAATCGACGTTTGGCCATCGAAAACTTGAATCGATGCTCGAGGCACGAGATGGATGTTTCCGTTATTGAAGAATTCCAGTTGCACTTCCTTGGGTACTCCAAGCCGATTGCTGATGAGTTTGCTGGAAACAAGCTGAATTTCCTTTGATACCCCTGAAGTTTTCACAAGAAAGACCCCGACCGAGATCTGAGAATCCAGGGATGACGTGGAGCTGTTGTTGTCGATGTTTCGAATAACTAGGCTGCCATAGTGACCGCCCGCAGGTAGACTGGAGGAATTTTTTGCGAAAATTTTTACAAAGCGTTTTTCGTTCGGTGGCACCGAAAACTCAGGCTGGTCGATAGTGAGGTGCTTGGATATCGCGGCCGAGGGGGTGCCGGTTGGTATTATCCGGCCATTTACATCATCTATTCCGCGTAACTCGGCAACCAAATTAACCGTTGAAGGGTAGCCGTTTTGTACTGTTATCATAAAGACTTTTTCTGGGTCTTCATCGGCCACGAAAACTTCGGCAGTGGCCGGAGAGACGGTTATCGTGTTTACGGGGTTTTGGCTAAGTTGTG
Organism: Candidatus Saccharimonadota bacterium; assembly: GCA_022842995.1. Lineage (GTDB taxonomy): Bacteria > Patescibacteriota > Saccharimonadia > Saccharimonadales > 2-12-FULL-41-12 > JALHOM01. The sequence goes on along the minus strand of JALHOM010000003.1, from coordinate 44,496 downwards.
CAGAAGCCGTAGTGCTGAAAAGAAGCCCGCTTAGCAGAAGGCAAACAACAAATCTGAGTATTGCTGGTTGGAGTTTAGTCATCGCTGTCGGACGTTTTATCGTCAGAGGTATATTCCGAAGCTTTTGGTGCAAGTTTTTTCTTGGGTTTAGCGCTGAAAGCACCGAAGGATTTCTTTAAAATAGTGTAAATTCCTACCAGTAAAATAATGAGAAACAGTAGTACCCCGAGGAGAATTTTCCAAGGAATTACCCAGAAAGTCAGTGTGCTCGTTATGGCGTTGTCGCGCTGGCCATCGTCGTAGATGAGTGTTGCTTGGGCGGTATATTTACCCAGCCTGATCTGTGATAACTTAGACCAGTCCCAGATAAGTTTGCCATTTTCGTCTCGCCGAGGAAAACCATCTTCCCAGGAGGCCTTTAATGTACGGTTTGCTCCGGGGATGGTGTAGCCGTTGCCGGGATTGATTTGAATAACCGAGATTGGATTTTTTTCGTCCGCAGATCGACCGATAAAGATATTACCCTCTGGTTGTACGAAAGTATTCCCGCTATTTTTGACCACAAGATCGAAGCTGGCTGGTGCATATTCATAAAGCTTATTCGCGGATGTAAAGCTTGCGATCTCAAGTTTTTTTACTGCGTCAGGCCGATTGGTAGAGAGTAGTGCGAAGATTGCAACCGAACCTTCTAGAGCACTACCGCCGTCAACTTTGTCGGGTGCGGATGCTCGACTGATAAGAACGACAAAATTATAGGTGAACCCTGCATTTTGTGGTGTATCAACAATGAGCTTATGTGTAAACCATTCACCAGGTTCTGCAGTGAAGGAAGGGTTACTGAATGAAACGAAGTCGGCTACTTCGCTTGGTGTTTCGTCCTTAATTTTTACATCGTTGGTTTGAGGATTAATTTCGAAGCTTTTGAGCTCGACTTTAAGTTTCTCTGGTTTGGAGCTACCGTTTTTGACTTTGAATTCTAGCTCGGATTTTTTGCCGGGCTCAATAGTCGAGATTATCGGTGAAGGGGTAACTTGGAGAGAAAAGCCATCGTTGGCGGTATCGTTTTGTGCATTCAAAACAGAAGCCGTAACTGCGGTAAACACTAGTATGCAAGCTGCAAATGACGCAGCAAGGTAAACTTTCCTCATTCTGTACCTAGTATAACGGTTACGCTAGTTGAAGGGTAATAAAAAACGCCGTAACAATGACAACTGCACGTTACGGCGTTTAGATTCTGTGACTGGATTGCTCTAGAAGAGTCCTGCTCCGACAACTGTAATTGTATCTGTGTAATCGGTCGCGGCAGGAGTTACTGCGTTAATTGCGACATTATTTGTCATAGTGAGTACGGCATTATTTGCCGTTCCGTTACTAGAGGCGATGGTTCTTAGTGATGTGTCTAAGCCACCACCCTGAGATGCTCCACCGACGAATGGTACCGCCACGGTAATCGTTCCAGAGCCACTGGTTTGCGAGGATGTTACGCCGGTATTGTAGCCCGGTGTTCCGGCTGTGAGTGTAGAGTTGGTGCCAGGAGTTGTTGATGGGATTGTTGAGGATGCTGAAGCCGAGTTAAGCCCAGTGTTTGAATCACGAGCCCAAACCAGCCAACCGTTTTTGGCATTAGTGTTCACCGTCGCTGTACGAGGGGTAGGACTTGATGTTACTGAGCCGGTGCTAAGAGTACCAAGAGCATCTGTGTTGGCCGATAAAGCAAAGGAGAATGTCTGAGCTACGGTAGCGCTAACCACAATTTGATCATCGGCAATGCTGGCAGTGGAGAAATCACCGTTATCGATAACGGTTGGACCACTGGCGCGTAATGTTACCGTGCCTGAGTTAGAGTTGGTAGCGGCTGCTTTGATGCTGAGAGCTGCCGTGTTGGTCCAGTTAAAACAATAAAGTGTTCCAACGGTGAGATCGGTGCTTGGGAAGGTGACAGTCTGTCCGGCTGCAGCAGTTGCCGTGCCGATGCCTGGCCATGCTGTTCCGCCTGCTGGCCATGCCAGGTTAGTGGTGTTAACCGTCCAGTTGCCGGTAGTGGTACTAACGGTGTAGCCAGTCGGGAAGGTCACTTGAACATCGGCTTCGGTGCCGACTGTAGTAGGGTTGGCACAAACAGTTCCTGTTGTGGCCGTGGAAGTCCGCATTCTATCAAAGCGTACAAGAGTGCGTGTAAGTGTGGCGCCTGACGCCAGCTGTGTCGTTAAAAGTGGTATACAGGCTGCCAAAACTAGGCCAAAGGCAACCACTAACGATAGTCGCCTTGTTTGCGTTAATGAACTCATGTTCTACTCCTCATAGTTACTTTCGGTACTCGCGTACTGCTTATGCTTATATATCTGAATTATACATAGACGTGCGCATTGTAGCAATAAAAAGAGTATTTTAGTGCTAGTAATCCATGGCGGCAACGATCGTCAAGCTGTCGCTATAGTCTGTTGCTCCGGGTGTATCGCCGGTAACTTTGGCAAGTAAACGGATAACAGAAGTGCCGGTAGTGATTGGCCCGCTTGTGCTGAGGAGCGGTTGAAACGAGGCCGGTATTGCGCCAACATTATCGCCCGCGCCGTTATAGGGGGCTAGTGAGGTTAGCGGTCCGCCACTAACCTGAGACGATGACTGTATTCGAGCACCGTATCCACTTGATGCGCTGCCCAAATCAGCCGTTGCCGATGAGATGGTGAACGATTGCGATGGGCTTAGTAGACCCGAATTAACTCCTTTCAAATAGATACTGCCGCCGCTCATTGCATTGGTAGAGAGGGCTAGATTGATATCAGCGTTTGCCGAAGAGACAGAGCCTGGATTTAAGCTCGAAAAACTTGCCGAGAACGGCGGTGACCCACTTAATGTCGTGGTGATTCCGAATGATAGGTTTTGCGATACCGTTGCAGCAGAAGTAGATGCCGGTCCAAAATTATTTTCAGTGAAGTTGCCTCTTATTGCCTTGATCCGGGCCTGATACGTCGTAGAGGGGGATAGTCCTAGTATTAAAAAGCCACTGCCACTGCCATAGGCGGCGTACGTACGATAGTTGGTGAGGGCTGTGGATGTACCAATTGAGTTGTCGGTTTGGACGTAGCGGGACGTGGCGAAGCCATCTGAGCTGATAGCAATGAGGTAACGCGTGTCGCTGGGATTGCCCGATGTGTTTATGACTAAACGCAGGCGATCATAATAATTTTCGGGGTTGGTAAGGGTGGGCGCCGAAACTACATTGGCGTTTTGGGTGGGGTTTTCACCAGAATTGATGCGAAAGTTCGTCGAACTTTGCTGAGAAGTGTTTTGGGTCCCGCTTGTGGCGTTAAGTCGAAAGTTGCTGCTACTGCTATTGTCTGTTCCTCCGGAGCCGATGTCATAGGACGGCAATACATAATTAGTGCTACTCGGCGAAGTAGCAAATAACAGTAGTCCAGCTGTAAACACCGATACAACTCCATTAAGCATAAGCTTAATTATAGCAAAACGTTGATTATTGCTCGCTCCATTGCCAATTTAATACGGCTGTATCCGTAGAAGTAATGATTTTTGCTCGTGTGTTTAGGCGTCCAGTGCCGACTACCTGGGCAAAACGGTTGTTCTCTATCCAGAAAACACCTTTTTCAAAACCGTCATTTGTAGAAATAAAGACAACAGAATTGATCGGATAGCCTGCTGGAGCTGGCTCTGTTTTGTACGTTTCTGGCTGGGATAAACGAAATTTAACTGCCGATAATTCTGAAATATCATTTGAATCGGCGAGACCAATTGTTACGGCGAGCTGGTCATTGACCTCTATGGATTTATTTGAAAGCAGAAACTGCCCCGTGATAGAGCCTTGCTTGGCGGTGTTTTTTGTCTTGTCGATCAGTTCGGCGTTAACTTTAGTCGAGAATTCGCTTGTAGAGAAATCTCGGAGGGTAAGGGTACTACCTTGGACCGACGAAGTGGGATTTTGCTTCTCGGGTAGGGTTCCTGTTGCTGGGGACACTGCCCAGTTCTTGAGCATCAAGAAGCCGCCGCTAAACAGAATCAAGAGGGCAAGCGGCAGGATGTAAATTTTTTTGAAACGCTTTAGGATGTTCATCGTTTATTCGTCCTTTTTTTGGCGACGACCGCATGTTTGTGCTCGTAACGTCTGCCGAGCCAGAAACTAGTCAAAAAGATAATTAACAAAACAAATAAGCCGATAAATGTGCCGAGCAACAAGAAGTAATTGCGACCTTTACTGTCTGCGGATTGAGGGGTCGTTTCGGCCGTAGGCTTTTGGGCGGTAGCTGCTTGCGGAGAGGTTGATGTAACGATAAATTGAAAAACTTTTGTGGCACCCAGAACATCGGTCACGCTAGCCAGTACGCGGAAGATATTCGGCGAGGCATAGGTATGTGTAAAGCGATACAGGCCCGGTCCAGCAACCGTTTGCGTTTCGGTTGAGCCATCACCCCAGTTGATAGTGATGGTGTAGGGACTTGTGCCGCCATCGACTTTTATTTCTATCGTTACGGTGTTGGATTCGCTCATGACGGCTACTGGTTGATTGCTCGTGATTCTTAGGTCGGAGGGGTTGTTTGTCGCAGGAGTAGGGCCAGGTGAGGCGATTGTTGGCACTGTTGATGGTGTATAAGTTACATTAACCGGCTGGCTGTCGGGTCCATAGATCAAGGAGATGCTACTCGTTCGAGCAATCAGCGAGTTGCCGCCCAGGGCTAAGGTAATATTGAGACGAAAGGTATTGTTGGCTTGGCAGTTCGTAGAGCCCAATAACTGTCCGTCTCGCCAAATTGATACTATTGAGGATGGATATACACTTTGGCAGGTGCCAAATAGCTCTACGACTTCCGCTGTTTGGGTGGATCCGGCAAAGCTGGGGTCGATAACCGCGGCCGCAGTTGGCGCGGGGAACGGTACGCTGGCAGAAACGTCGTAGCTATCGGCGTGGGCACTTTGAATATTGAACCCCCAAACGAAAGAGAGGAGCATCAGGCAAACGGCAATGAGCTTAAGCATATCTAATACTAAAGTATACCCATAAAATACCAGAGGCAAATACCGAACAGAGTAATTCGCTATTTTGAAAACGATTTTTGGTAGAAGTGAGCGCGTAGTCTTTTAATGCTCGCTCCATACTAGTCGCATCATTCATGGAATGGTTATCTTGATTTGCCGTATAGCGGTGTTTTTTGGGTATAAAAAATACTACATCATGCTTATGCAGACTTGTGATACAGTATCGGTTATGGTTTTGCTACTGAAATAGGGGTGCTAGGTATCTCGTAGTTAGGCAGGGCATTGCCAGGTACTGTAATGCAAGTAATTAAGGAGGGTAGAGAATGATAAAATACCTAATTAAAAGCTCGGCAGTGGCCTTGAGCAGCATGGTGCTGGTCTTTGCAGCCGGCGCTTCAGTGGCTTCGGCAAGCAGTATATCCAATACTGGGCCGGGTTCGAAGAACTCGATTAATGCATCTTGGAATGGTGGCTCGATCCATAATACTGGCCCATGGTCTAGTAACAAAATTGGTAGTGGAAGTTACGGCAATAACTGGAATAGTCACAATGGTTGGAAGCCGACTTACTCTTCTGGGCACTGTGGTTTGACGAAGAAAGTTGCCTGGAACAAAAAGCCGCATCAGATGTATCCAATGAAGTGGAACGGATGGTACCAGGACAATAAAGGCAACTGGTTGAACGATGACTACAAGTACGATTATTCTGACAAGAAAAACTGGAAGTCGTCACACGACAAAGACTACAACGGTCATGACAAAAAATACGATAAGCCATCACATGAGTCTTACGATAAAGATAAGCATGAAAAGTATGATGACAAAAAAGATAGCAACGACAATAAGTACGGAAAAGATAAAAAAGACAACAAGCCACACTATTCCCAGGGCCCCGGTGGAGCATCTACTCAGGTAGAGAATAAAGTAAAGAATACAGTGGTGGTTGATAATAGCGTTGATCAGAAGGCCAAGACAGGCAACGCGACAGTGAAGGGAAATACTCATGGCGGACATGCCACCACTGGTGACGCTGAAAACAACTCAGAAGTTGACATTGAAGTAGCTGTCCATAACCCTTCAAGTAGCAACACTCCCAAGGCGCCAGTCTATCACGGCGGCTCGTCAAGTATTCATAACACCGGTCCTCACTCATCCAATTACATAGGCAGTGGGCATGGGCACGGTGGCTATACTTACTCCAGCAAAGTAAGCAATAACGTATCTGTTAATAACAGCGTTAGCCAAAATGCCTCAAGCGGTAACGCCACTGTTGCTTACAATACCAATGCTGGAAGTGCTGTAACCGGCAACGCTACAAATGATTCTAATACTAGCGTCAAAGTAGATATTGCGAATTAGACCTCCTCAGCAAGACCTCTCTTTATCGGGAGGTGTTGGACAAGGGTATTCGTAAATAGAAAACAAGAATTGAAAATCGTCCGCACCGACTTTTTTGCCTCGGTGCGGACGTTTTATTTGTACTAAGTAAGGGTGAGATATAAAATATAAAGCATTATGGGATTATTTGGATCAGGGCCGAAGGTTGTTATTGTCGAGGACAACGAAGCATTGGCTGAAATTTATAAGGTACGATTAGAGATTCTCGGCTACAAAATTTTCTCTGCATACGATGGAGAGCAGGCTTTGCAGATCATACAAAAAGAACGGCCCAATCTGGTGTTGCTCGACATTATGATCCCCAAAATATCTGGTGACCAAGTGCTGGCCACCATGCGCGCCAACGACTGGGGTAGAGATATAAAGGTACATATCATCTCCAACCTCAACGAAGCCGACGCTCCTGCTGGTATTCGAGATAACGGTATTGTTGGCTATTCGGTCAAGGCAAATCTACAAAACGACCAAATCGACGATATCGTAAAAAACGTCCTCGGCGCCGCTTTATAGCTCAAGACTATATTGCTGAAGCCGATCTACTTTTCTGCAAGTCGACTTACTGTTCAAATAATCGCTTTCGAGAGGAATAACCGATAAGATGGGGTCGTTGTCGTGCGATTTCATTTAAATATACAGGAGCAGCGCCTAGGTCATCACTGCGTCCGATATACCCTCTGATTTTCTTCCATAGATGATCCACTCTAGCCACATATGCTACTTCGAGAGGGCTAGATTTCGGTGTATGTCTACGGCCTTTTTGCTGTCTCGCTTCATTGTATTTTCGCAGAATTTCATAATCGACGGAGGCAAGCACCCTTACTGTATCGTCCCGGCCGCGTGTATTTGCGAAGTATTGAATTCGATTTTTTATAATTGCTCCGCCGTATGTTCCTGTGACTTCGGGTGATCTTGGGTCATCCTGATTAGTAGCTTTAGCGGAATTATCTAAATGCTCTCTCCCGTTGAACAGATACACCAAACCTTGCCGGCCATTTATTGCGTCAATATTTCCGTCATCTACTCGAGATTTTACCTGGATACCGACAGATTCCTTGGATTTAGGGTCGAATAGGATGAAATCAATGTTTGTATTCCAATGTCCATTCCGGGCTTGTCTTCTCTCGAGGAAACCTGGCGCTGGCAGTACGATGACTTCTTGCCTAAGTGCAATCTCGGCGAGCATATAAGCCGCTTCATATTCCGTCATTAGTCCTTCAAAATGTGCTCGTTCTGTTGAGTCGGAATCTTTAAGATATGCCCCCCGGTTTCCGTTATATTTTTCATCGATCAATTCTTCCCGGACGGAATCGAAAGCTATGGCTTGGCCGAATAAAATGTCTTGCGTATTTTGGTAGGCATAATCTGGGAGTGGTTTGTCGACGTCTTTAGATCCTCGTAGTTGATTGAATGTTTCGAGCCAGGCTGCAGTAAATGCGCTATATAAAAAAAATGCCGTTGGGTTGCCGATACCACCTTTGTGTGCGGCATGATAATGACCTTCAAAGTAGACTACGAGCTGTTCGTCGGTCCTCGTGAATTGATTTATAAGTTGATTTGCGATTTCTGAATCGGTGGGCCAAGCTCGGATTACATTCGCCGATCTTTGAGGATCGAGGAGGTTAATTATGGCACGAGTTGCCATTGGTTCGAAGCCGTGCATTTCGTGAGACCCGTAGGTAATTCTAGTGCCTCGGGGGTGTAGTCTATCGAGTAATTCTGGTCCTTGCATGGTAACTACTTGCGATTTTTCTTGATCGGGAAATAAACATATAAAAGGTTAGATGTTTTATGTGCTTTTCCCATCCTTCTTTCTGTACGCTGAACCATTGGTCCCATCTTTGCCAAAAAGCTACCAAAGCTTTCGTCAAAGTCAGCCTCAGTCCCAAAAATAGCTTTAAATTTGTTTTTTATATCGGACGGCCTTATACCCTTGTTGTGCTGTTTTCGAGGCTGTTGATTAAATAAGCCATAAAAAAAGCTGTCCTCACGATTAAATGGAACCGTTATGTTAGCGTATGCAATTCCGTCATTGTCGACTTTAAGTGGTTCGCCTTCAGGAAGTATAGTGCTTTCTTCTGCAGGAGCTTCCAAGATATGTAATTCAGTGAGTTTCCCGACAATTTCGGCGGTTGGTTGGATTTTCTTAAGGCTAGCTGCTGCAGATTTTACGACCCTTTCTCCTATAGAGCGTAGAACGTCATGTGGTACACCACTATGTAATTGATTTTGCAAATCTGCACACAGATCATGTTGTGCGATTGATGGTGAAGTGAGCGTGTCAAGTAAAAGTTCAGCAATTTTCTTGAATGTATGGGCCTCAAGAACAATAATATTTTCGCGGCGTCTATAGTGAGCGCTGGTACCAGCCCCACTGGCCAAGCCCGCATCAATTAGGTCGGTAAATTCAACCGCTGATCGGGAAAAGGCTACTTGAATGCTGGCGATTGTTTCCTCGATTGCTGATTGTTCTGCTGGTTGCGTCTTTATGGCTTGCGCTATTGTAGAAATTTTGACTGGATCTGGAGAGCCCAGGATAACTTTTAAAACGTTAAGTTGATCATTAGTCAGGAATAAGGGCGTACTGTTTACGTAGAGGGTGGCAGTACCGTCCATTTCAGTATAGTGAACGACAGCCTTTGGTCTCTTGAGTTCAATTTCTCTGTTTCTGGCGGTGTGTTTGGCATCCACTTGTTTGTTTATGGCCTTTGATAGGTAGCCCAAAACTGAGGTCTCATTGCCGAGCAGGAATAGATGAGGGTAGGCTTCTTCGATATTGATTCCTTGATTGAGTAGTCTTTGTTTGAATACTTCTTTTGGAAAAACTAAGTTAGGGCAATCAGTTTTAAAATCATTAAATGCTCCTTGTTGTTCACGAAGCTTGAAATAGAGACTATTAAAAAGATCAGGTCTACTCGCTGCCCATGCATCTATGTCGGCGTCAATAATATCACGTTGTTCTGTTATGGCCGATTTCAGTGAGTCTGATCTAGATTTAGCTATTTGCTGCGTGAGGTGAAGAGAGTTAGTAATTAAACACGTAAGCTCGACTTCTGGTGGAATGTTCTCTAGGGCCAGTCTGTTTTCGGCTTCCACGAACTGTTCTTTACTGATAGTCATTATCTATTAACTATAGCACAAAACAGCTAAAAAAGCAATATCGTTATTAAATCAACAGATTAGTTCTGTCGGTTCGTATCGGAGTATTAGGATAACGTTTCTATCGAGGAATTATAACCGCTAGTTTATAGATAGAATATAGCAGAAATACGATTCCTAAAATGGTAATTATGGTACCAAGATCCCGTAACAGTAGAGCCGACGAAGATGCGCCCAGGCTACTGATAATTGGTGCTACTATTGATGTTCCGCAAGCTACGCATCCTCCACTGAGAATGGCTGCCCCTGTTGCGCCGAGGCCTCCTTTTTTTGGTGCAGAGCGGAGGCCATTTTGGCGTATAGCTTTCGTTAGGAGGGCAGTGTTTGTGCCGAAGAGGAGAGCAAAAACAACTATTGAAGCCGAAAAAATATCGTTAATGTTGGTAAATAGTGATTGATAGGCGTAGGTGAAGAAGCTAATCTTTTCACCGAGAGGAAGGTTAGCTTCAAACAAGATATATCCTAATAAGTTTAGGTTCAGTGACCATAGCATGACCGCGATGATCGCCAGACAGGCAAAAATACTTATCAGTAAATACCAGGGACTTTTTAGGACCTGTATGGTGGCGTTTAGTGTAATCTGGAGTTGTAATTTAAGTGGTATTTTCATCGTGCCGCTAGATCGATTAGAGTTTTATAGACGTTGTAGGGTTGGTTGCCGACAATTTTTTGACCATTGATGATAAAGCTTGGCGTACCCTGTATGCCGTCCGGCGAGCCTTGGTCTATGGTGCGGAAATAGGCTGTTTCGTATTTTTTTGAATCCAAACAGGTTCGAAATGCCGGAATATCGATGCCAACTTGTCGCATAATTTGGTCCATAACGGGGTCGGTCAATACGATATCGATCGCTTTTTGGTAATCTTTTTGCTTAAAGTGATTGGTCCACATGTAGCTAAAGATAGCGTCGTGATAATTCGTGAATTTAGCTTGTTCCTGGGCGCAATACCCACCCAAAAGCGCCTTGGCCCCGTCTTCCGCAAAGACAGGGAATGGCCTGAATTCGATTTTTGCGAGGCCCGGCTCGATGTAGTTTTTGCGAATTTCGTGACCCGCACTATTGTAAAACTCGGCACATTGCGGGCATTTGAAGTCGGCATATTCAACAATTGTTACCTTGGCTTTGGGGTCGCCGATAATTAATACCTCTGGGTTTAGTGCCGTAGTGTTAAGGGAAGGCGAATCGTCGGTAGGTATCGAGGAATTTTGATCATTATTAATATTGAATATGACTAGTAATCCGACCCCAAGAATCAAGAGAGTTACTGAATAGGCTAAAGTTTTATTGGAATAATTTCTTAACAACTGCTTCACAAACTTTAGTTATTTTATCATGATATGACTCGACGATCGGCTCGCCGCATCGGTGGGTTAATGTAGGTCTTGACGGTGGTTTTTGAGACCAAGATGGACAAGGAGCGCAGTGAGCGCAAAGAATTCGTTTGTTTGCATTCCTGTTTTAGTTTCTTTAACGCCTGCAATATCGATCGTGTGAAACCTCGGGTGTTCGGTGGCTGGTCCGATTCGATTTAGAGAACGCTGAACGAGGCTTTCATTGATTGCGTTAGCTACCGTCATGCTAGCTCCGGCGTCCAGTAGGTTGGAGATGTATTCCGGCGCTCTGCGGGCTGAGATCAATGAGGACAGCATCAATATATGGCGCAAAGCCTGTATATTACGTGTGCGCATGGCCGTTTCTGCGCCTGCTTTGTCGAGCACCAGTGCGATCGAGAATTCGTTGATACGAACGTGATCGCTCGGGAGTTGTTGTTCACTCGGGGAGCCAGAAGTGCTTTTTGCCATATAGTTGTATAGTGCGCGAAGTGGGTTAGGATCGACTGCAAAATTCATTAAGGTAACGGATCTGACTTCGCGAATATTGTGGCTTGTAAAATAATCTGCTGCACCAAGCGCTTTGAGGCCTAAGCCAGCGCCAAAAAAGTGGACTGAATCAAATGATCTGCCATAGCGTTGTTCGGCGAATTCGAGTGCCTGGAGGGCGAGTTCACCATATGGGTGTGCGTCGCCACGGGCAACCCGCATGCGCTGGAGGAAGCTCATGGCCTTCCATTCCGGGGTGAATAATTGAAGGTGGGCGATTTCCCCAAGTCCTTCTGCTCGGCTAACCTGATCTATGGTGTCGAAATTGGCGAGTCCGCGGTGGCTGTGTGGTCCAGCTTCTTTTAGATTTACTTCGGTGGTCTGAGAACAAAAACGATAGATGGTCGGTGCGTCTGATGTAGGGAGGCATCTATCAAGAGGAGAGGTGTGAATAACCAGCTGACGGGCGTTAGGCGCTGAATCTGGATCGGTTAAGGCAATCGGCAGGCCGGATTCCAGAACCGCGCTAGAGCCAAGCATTCTTTCGAAAGTCTCTAACTTTAGGGGACTACAAGCTCTGTTTGCCGTATCAAAACTCGTTACCATACCAGCCGGAACGAATAGTCCAGCATCTGGGTGAACGAATAATGAAAGTTCTTCAGGCGTTGGGTCTATGGTCACGGTTTCTGGTCGACTATGCGACTGTCTCATGGGCTAATTATAAAACAAACTAGCCTGATCATCAATTGACCGATTGGCGATTAACGTGTTATTGCTCGATATAAATCGTTGATGGGTAGCTACCGCTAAATATTAATTTGCCGCTCGCTAGCTGGGCGGAATCGACGTTTAGATACTGGCTGTTGATGTTGCCGACCGTTGTGCCATTTTGGATGTCTTTGCCCATTTTGCCGAGCGGTATGTCCAGGCGTCCGATCTCGGCCTCGACCAGCTTGAATGAAAGGGTATTATTGGCAATTACGGCGTTGGCTTTGGCGTAAAACGGAGCGTCATTTGATAATCTTTCGGCCCAAGAGATGGCGTTGTTGGTATCGGGGTTGAGGCCACCTTGTTCGGATAAGTAGTTCCGGAGGTTGTCGAGTTTGGCGGAATCAAATTTACCCGATAACTCTAGAGATCCTGCGCTAAAGCGAGTCTGGACGTTGCTAATTGGCAACCAAGTCCATTCCATGTTATTGATGGCTGCCGTTAATTCTTTGTCGGTCAACTCTAGGTTATTGACGGTTTTGACGTCTGCAAAGGTTGTTGATTCTCCGCTGTTGGCTGAAATCTTTGGTGCCTGGGAGCTGTCAACAAAGCGAACGGCCGTTTTTTGCTTGTAGCTGTCTAAATCAACTTGAGAGTATGAAACACCGAGATCGCGTGGATCGCTGGCGCCCATTAGTTTAGACAACCCTGGTACGAAGCCGAGCCAGCCAAGAACGAGAATAGGCAACATGAGTACAGTTAAGATAAGAGAAACCACAACCCATAGCGTGATGTGTCGTTTACGATGAGAGTCTATGTTGCTGGAAGAATTGTGTGAGATCATTTTTTATCCGATTATGTTTATAGCATAACACTGGAGTCTTTATTTGACGACCGGAGCCCAGTAGTCTTAACAGTTTAGATGGCGAGCGTTTGAAAAACGCGGTAAATAAGCAACGCCGGCCAGACGGCGGCTTGCAAGAACGATAGCAAGAACTCGCCGGCGCCTTCGGCTTTGTTGAGGAAGTAGACGAGAGCACCGACGTAGGTTAACAAATAAAAACCGCCCGGGGCAGTTCCTTTTTTGATGATTTTTACGTCTTTTGCCATAACTGCACCTCCCTTTATATCTACTAGTATACTCCTCTTGGTAAATACCTAATGCTTGTTTGTTCGGGGTATACTAGGGGCAAGTGGATTTGATTTTTACTCGGTTTGGGGCATCGGCGGAAATTGATATGTTGTTTTTGGCCGCCGGAGGTCTGTTAGTCCTGAGTCTGTTGATTGCTTTTGGGGCTTCTCGAATCGGCATACCGTCACTCGTGGCTTTCCTCATCTTTGGCATGCTACTTGGCAGTGACGGCCCGGGAGGGATTGAGTTTAGCGACGCCAGTGTAGCGCAGATTATTGGGACAGCTGGCTTGGTCTTGATTTTGTTTGAAGGCGGGCTTTCGACGTCTTGGCGCCGTCTGAGAGGGGTTGCTTTGCCGGCCGTTGCGTTAAGTACACTGGGGGTTTTGATTACTGCTGCTTTGGTGGGTGCTGCCGCGTACTTCCTCTTTGATTTACCGGTTATCTATGCGCTTTTACTGGGCGCGGTTGTGTCTTCGACAGATGCAGCGGCGGTGTTTGCGAGTCTTAGGTCTTCTAAAATCAAGCGAAAACTGGCTCGAACTTTAGAGGCCGAATCTGGCATCAATGACCCCATGGCGATCGCCCTGACTATTGGGTTACTATCTTGGTTGACCTTGTCCGATTACGGAATGGTGCAGATGCTGGAATTACTTGCCAAGCAGCTCGGTATCGGCTTGGTTGCCGGTCTGGTATTCGGCTATATTGCGGTAAGAATCTTGGCGCATTTACCAAAAACTATTGGGTCGTTCGCGCCGGTCGTGTCTCTGGGAATTTGTGCGATAACCTTTGGGCTAACTCAAGTGATCGATGGAAGTGGATTTTTGGCCGTCTACCTTGTGGGGTTATTTATTGGTAGTACGCCTTCAAGGTACCGAAGTCACTTGACCCAGTTCCATGAAGGCGTTGCTTTTTTGGCTCAAGTAGTGATGTTCGTTGCATTGGGGCTGTTTGTTAACCCAGCGCAACTCCCCGTAATTGCTATAGGTGGAGTAGTGCTCGCGGTTCTTCTGGCGGTTGTCGTACGGCCGGTGGCTGTATATGTGTCGTTATTGTTCTCTGAGTATGGGCGGAAGGAGCAATTCTTTCTCGGTATTGCTGGGCTACGAGGGGCGGTGCCGATCGTGTTAGGGACTTTTGTGCTGTCGTCGGGCGTGGATGATGCCAATAAGATCTTTAATATCGTCTTTTTCGTTGTATTGGTTTCGGCACTGTTTCAGGGCGCAGTCCTAGAAAAAATTGCTACGCGCCTCGGTTTGCTCGACCAGATTGCGATTGCGGCCGCTCGATCGGTAGACCCGCGAAAGAGAGCAAGTATCCAATTTACTGTTCAAGACGGACACGCGGTTGTAGGGTCTCGGCTGAACGAGCTCGGTTTGCCGAAAGGGGTACGTATAATTTCGGTTACAAAAGACGGCAAACCAGCAGAACTAAACAGTGACTTTCATTTACACGTGGGCGACATTGTAAAAGTTGGTTTCGTCGAAGCCATCAGACCTGAGGTCGAGGATGTGATTATTCGGTGGCATAGGCGAATATGATATTTGGAAATTGGGAATTAGGAATTAGAAAAAAGCTGAAAGCTTAAAGCTTAAAGCTTAAAGACTAAAGACTAAAAAGAGTCATGAGTTAAGAGTCATGAGTTAAGATTCGCCTGCGGCGAAAGGAGTAGGAGTTTGTAGCTAGCCGCTAGCATCTAGTAGCTAGGAGCTACTCTTGTCTCTTAACTCATATCTCATAACTCATGTCTGCTAATTCCTAATTCCCAATTTCCAATTCCTGATAACGAGTGGGGATTAGTAAGAAAGGTTTGTTATACTCAAGCCATGAAGGCAGCTGTGGTAACGAAATATGGCGACCCCAAAGTCTTGCAGATCCAAGAGGTGGTCAAGCCAAAAATTAACGACGACGAGATTTTAATTCGTGTTGTCGCTACATCGGTAACTGCTGCGGATTCACGAATTCGCGCCGCGAGATTTCCGGCCGGCTTCGGTCTTCCGGCGAGGCTAATATTTGGCATCACAAAGCCGAGGTTAAAGATACTCGGCGGCACTTACTCTGGAGTAGTGGAAGAAGTTGGCGATAATGTCGCGAACTTTAATGTCGGCGACGAAGTCTGCGGTATGACTGGAATCAAAATGGGTTCCCATGCTGAATATTTGAAAACGAGGCCGATAAAAAGTATTGCCCATAAGCCTAATTCAGTCAGCCATGAGGACGCAGCCGGAATGTTGTTTGGCGGTACGACAGCATTGTCTTATGTCAGGGACAAACTGGCCGTAAAAAAGGGTGACAACGTGCTGGTAAACGGGGCTTCTGGAGCTGTTGGTACAAATGCCGTTCAACTAGCGCGATATTTCGGTGCTCACGTCACGGCTGTTACAAGTGGCGCTAATCGACAATTAGTAAAAAAGATCGGCGCCCAGGAAGTAATTGACTACAAACAACAAGATATTCTGAAGCTCGGCAAAAAATTTGACGTCGTGTTAGATGCTGTCGGCAATATTTCAATAGCCGGTGCCAAAAGTCTGGTAGGGGTGAATGGCAGAGCTGGCTTGGTTGTTGCAAATCTTGTCGATACAATACGTGCTCGTGGCAAGATTTTTGCTGGTCCAGCAACCGAAAAGTCGGAAGATATCAAACTACTCCTCTCGCTCATGGAGCAGGGCAAGCTGATTACGGTTGTTGACAGTATTTATACCATTAATGATATATCAAAAGCCCACTCAAGAGTCGACACCGGCAAGAAGGTAGGGAATGTGATCGTTACGATGTAGGGTTATTGAAATCTTATCTGACGTTCGAACTTTATAAGTAGCAAAAATCCGCTCGTAGCTAACGTTTGGAAGGGTTTAGAGTGGCGGCTGGGTCCGCTAGTTAGCGGAGAGGGATTTGAACCGGGTTATCCTATCGCCTTATTTTTGGCTCGAGCTTTTTAGCTTAGGACTGTTTAATGAGCGCCATGAGTTTAATTACCTTTTAATGCGTAAAATGAAGACAGGTAACCCCGGTTCTTGTGTTTCAGAACTCGCTCGTACGCTAGCTTAATATTCGTATACGCACTTTTCCTTGAAATCAATTTTGTAGGTATCGCGTATCTTCCATGACCTGTTTTTGTTAATTATATCGGCGCCTCCCTTGTTCGTTCTTTGCAAGACGACACTTGGTTGCTATACTAGTAAGTATTATTAACTAGTAAACAAAGTAAACTAGTGCGTAAAATCTACAGTCAAGAACAGATTGCTAAAACTAAAAGTATCGCCAAGATCATTGGAGATTCTAGTAATGTGCTAATTCTTTACGAACTGATGACCTTTGGCGAAAAATCGTTCAATGAGCTTAAAAGGATGACGGACATTAATGCTGTAACCCTATCAAAAAAATTAACGCTTCTTAAAATGGAGGGATTAGTAGACTGCCGTGAGTGCGGTATCGAGAATCGCTATTTTGTTACCGATAGGTCAGAGGATTTCAGGCCCCTAATAAGGAATATTGAGCGTTTAGTAATTAATAAGTAAGGAGAATAGTATGGGATTATTTGATGCGATACAAAACCTAATTAGTGGAGCTTCAGATGCAGCACAGGGATCAATCGGAGACATTGCCGGTGGTCTAGGTGAAGCCTCTGGAGTGCAAGAATTACAGGATGTTGCAGGCGGCGCAACTGAAGCACTTACTTCTGCTAATGATGGAGTAGCCGAGATCGCAACTTCTTTAACTGAACAAGGCCAAACTGCAGTCGAAGATATAACTAGCAGATTAGGTTTGTAAGACTAGGGTCAGTTCAGTATGCGGGTATCTGTCTACTTTGCTTGATCTGGAAATACCTAGTAGTTTCGAGCCAACAATTTTTTTAGCGAGCATTCACGTAAGAAAAAGACCGTTTCATAGCAATACGGTCTTTTTCTATTGGAAATCTCGTGGCTGGTGTTGAAGGTCTGACGCTACAAAAAATTAAATAATCCTGCCTTAATCTCAGCTAATTTCTCAATTGCA
Source organism: Candidatus Saccharimonadota bacterium (assembly GCA_022842995.1). Taxonomy (GTDB): domain Bacteria; phylum Patescibacteriota; class Saccharimonadia; order Saccharimonadales; family 2-12-FULL-41-12; genus JALHOM01. Next base: position 27,298 of record JALHOM010000003.1, on the reverse strand, counting down.
AACGTTATATTAAAATTGTAGGTCACGTTATTTTCGGTATAGTTTACAACGATGTCATCTTTAGATGATTGTGGGGCATTTCTGACGTCGTCGGCGAGTTTTATGAAGTCTGGTAGCACCTTATAGGTTACCGATTCGAGGTCTATCCCAAAGTAATGCGCTCTTTCTGTGCTCGATGACTTCAATAGATTATTTTCTTCTAAGTGATTAAGTACATCGTTGATTTCATTAATTTGGGTTTGCGCATCACCAAGGATTCGTAGGACGCCGCCAGTGTGTTTGACTATTTCTAGAGTGTTTAAACTTTCATATTCAAAGTAGCAAATAAAGATATGGGGTAACCAATCTCGGATTTTAGCATCTAATTTTCGTGACATAGTACTGAGATTTTCTTAGTTGGTCGGATATGATTATTAACTCTCGCATTTGGCTGGGGATGAGGGATTCATTTTATAACTCTTGGCTGGGATGGAGGGATTCGAACCCCCGAATGCCAGGACCAAAACCTGGTGCCTTACCACTTGGCCACATCCCACTGATGAGCCAAGAGTTATAAAATGAAATGTTAATTTTGGGATTCGAGTCACCTTCGGCAACCCCGTCGCAACATCTTTGCAAAACCAGTTTGCAAGAGTTGACTCCCTTGCAGATTACCACAGGTAATCTTCACCCCGAATGCATGGACCAAAACCATGTGCCTTACCACTTGGCCAATCCCCATTAATGATCGTAATTATAACGTAAAAGTGCAGGGGGTTCGAATCTTGATTTACTGATTCTTCGCCACGATCTCGGTGAAGCGGGCTTCAGCCGAGTCTCGGCCCCGCCTCAACTTACTTTAAGCATAGCTTAAAATCAGTTTCCGGCCTTGCAAACCTCCACTGGAGGTTCTCACCCGAATGCCAGGACCAAAACCATGTGCCTTACCACTTGGCCAATCCCCATTAATAAACGTAATTATACCGTAAAAGTGTCCAATCTTGAATCTTTGACCTGAGGATTTTAAATCGCACATTCCGGATTTAGCCGATGCTTTAGTATAGTAAATTTATGAGATGATGCCAAAGGGTATTCGGGGTTTGAATGGTTTTCGCTCGAGGGATCCTTGGACTGTAATGGCGAACCTTCGAACATGGAGGTCTCTGGTGAATGATGGTATTCCTAGTACGTCAAGGCTAGTATCTGGAATATCGACGGTCGAGCCACTGGGGCATTCTCTAAGGTAGAATTCATAAGGTTCCAAACCGGATAGCGGTTTTGGTGTGTATTCGACACCTGTCGACTGGAGTGTTAGCTTTGAGCCAGATAATATGAAGCATCGCAAGCGAGCTGATTGTTGGTCGAAAAGGTCTGGCAATGATGGCATAACTGTGTGAGGTGGAGCGCTGACGAGGTATACCTCGGCAGGTGATGCGACCGTTATGGACATATTTTCAGGAGAGCGAACTGGGCCGTCCGGTGTTTTACCACTGCCTGTAAACAGCAATGACCCACCTAATACTAAAGCCATAGGGGCAATAGCCTTTCTACATTTGCCACGAGAAATCATTGCACTACTATATCACATAAATCAGACAAAACAATATATCACAAAACATAAATAAGTTATTGTCAGGCGTAAGCAATTTTTATTTCGTTAGATATCTGGTATTATCATTGCCAAGTGATAAAAATTCTTGTGGCGACTATTTTTATTGGCGGTGTGGCGTATACTCCAGTTTATGTGCTGGATTCTACCGTCATGCCTCAGCTCAATAACCTCAAGCATAGTTATGAAAACATGGACGAGCTGGCAGAAGATATTGCTGTAAGTAATAAGCCAATCGAAGACTCAGTGAAATTCAAAGAAATACAACGTTCGAGCCAAGAACTCACCAAACCGCTAGCGCGATAGTGGTATACTGGCTTTTATCTGATGGTTAGACGTGTTTTGCCAATTTTTGGTTTTTTAGGGGCTTTTGGGTGGGTTTATATATATGCCAAGTCTCCGAGTTTTCCGACTCCGGACAAGCTTTTGATATTAGCTGTTTTTATCGGCATGGTTTTTGGTCAGGCTTGGGAATTAACGAAACGTCTCGTGCCTTTCATTGCTTTGATGGCAGTTTACGACCTCTTTAGGGGTTTTGCCGATTACCTCAATAACAACGTTAACTACATGTTTATGCCGGCTGTCGATAGACTGATGTTCGCCGGGGTTTTGCCGACGTTAGAGCTACAGAAGTATTTATGGAATGGGCAAGTGCAGTGGTACGACTTTCTTATGTATCTGATGTATATGATGCACTACGTTATCGTGATCGTGCTGGCTATCGTAATCTGGAAGATCAGGGAACAGCATTACTGGCGCTACGTGATGACATTTGTGGCCATGTCTTTTGCTGGATTTCTGACTTTTTTGGCTTTCCCGGCTGCGCCACCGTGGATGTCCAGTGATATGGGCCTTATTGAACCGGTTCGCCGTATTTCTTCAGATGTCTGGTTCGCTCTAGGAGTCCAAGATTTCCCAAGCATGTATAATCAGATATCGCCTAACGCAGTGGCGGCTGTACCATCTTTGCACGCCGCTTATGCAACGCTTGTTTGCTTGTTTATATTCCAATTATTTAAAGGAAAATGGCGTTATTTTACGCTGATATATCCGGCTTCCATCTACTTTGGTACAGTGTATTTTGCCGAGCACTACGTCTTTGACGAGATTGTCGGCGCGCTACTTGGCGTAGCGGCATTTAAGGCATCGTTTCCGATGTGGCGGTTTGTGCGTAAACGGGTGCGCCGCGTCCAGGCTTTGCAGCTCAGGCGTCGTCTGGCCTATGTTTTTATAAATGCTAATGACGAATAGGGTACTATATAACTAATTATGGATTGTATATTCTGCAAAATTGTCGCTGGCATCGTCCCGTCCGTTAAGGTTTATGAAGATGACCAGGTGCTGGCTTTTTTGAATATAGAGGCAATACGGGAGGGTCACACCCTGGTTATCCCCAAGCGTCATTACGAGTATTTTTACCAGATCGAGGAGCCCGATTATTCGGCGGTAATGGCGGTCGTAAAAAAGATTTCCCAGGCACTTGATGATACTTTCTCGCCCCAGCGAGTCGGCCTGAAAGTAGAAGGTTTTGAGGTGGCTCATGCCCATGTTCACGTTTTGCCACTTGATGATATTGGTGATATATCAACCAAGGCAGAACTTATGCGTCCAAGTAATGAAGAACGCGAACAGACGGCTCTTCGGTTAAGAGAACGTCTCGAGCCGAAGTAGCTCGGGGAAGATTGAGAGGGTGGGAAAAGTGCAGCGTATAGCAACAAGAGAAATAATCCAAGCAGAGATCGCTCTTGTCTTTGCTATCGCCCTCCAGTTTATTGAATTTCAGGTTAATCACGGTTTTACGCAGGTTCAATTGTTTATTTTGCTGGCCGAAGTGGCGATGATCAGTGTCGTCAGTCTAAGCTTGAGGCTGAGGTCGTTTCATGATCGCGGTTTGCACCGTGTGGCGGCTATTGCGTTATTGATATTGCTGTCGGCAGCTAACCTAAGCTCGCTTGTTATCGTTCTTCATTCATTAATAACGGGTAGCTCTTTGCTGAGTGGTTTACAGTTACTCGCCTCGGCTCTCGCCATTTTTGTGACCAATATTATCGTTTTTGCGCTCTGGTATTGGGAGATCGACAGTCCTGGGCTCACAAGGCGACGATGGTCCGACCAAGAAAAAGATTTCCAGTTTACTCAACAAGATATGAAAAAAGAGTATCCCGACTGGCGGCCAGAGTTTGTCGATTACCTCTATTTATCGATCACTAACGCAATTAATTTTGCCCCTGCTGACACCAAGCCGCTCACCAGAAGCGCTAAACTACTGATGTCGTCACAGGCCTTAATTTCGGTATTTACACTGGCGCTAGTGATCGCCAAATCGGTCAGCATTTTAGGTTAGGATAAGCGTCTTGATTAGGGTAGACTGTAGGTTATGATTACCTACTACCACAGTACGGCTCGTTCGCGTTTGCTTACAAAATCCGACAAACCCAAAGTGGGGAGTTGGATCCATGTTGTGCAGCCGTCTCAAGATGAGCTCGACGATCTGGCGAAGAGTTTTGACTTAGACCGAGATCTTTTGAGCGACGCGATCGATATTTACGAAGCGCCACGTGCCGAGATGAGTGATAAGGACACTTACGTCTTTACTCGTTACTGTCATCCTGCTGGTAAAGATATTGCCACTGAGCCTCTTTTAGTGATCTATACAAAAGACAATATTATTACGGTTATGCGTAAAGCCGACGCCGTGCTAGACCAGATTTTGACGGGTAAAATCGAGATTCTAACAACTCAAAAGACCAAGACTTTCTTGCGGATTCTTGAGCAGGTTAATAGGTCTTTCCGCAAGCAAATGATTATCGAAAGTAAAAGAATATTGCAAATTCGGGGCAAACTGCGGCAAAGCGAAATTTCAAACTTGGAGTTTGTGAGTTTTATCGAGCTCGAGGAAGACCTCAATGAGTTCTTGACTGCCCTGCAACCACAGGCCGCTGTATTGTCGAGTCTGCGGACCGGCCGCTATATGAAGTTGTACGAAGATGATCAAGATCTTATGGAAGATCTTACCCTTGGTACGACAGAGTTAATCGAGCTGACAAAATCTCGCTTGCGTACACTGGTGAATATTCGACAGGCCTATGACACGATTGCTACAAACAATCTTAACAAAACATTCCGACGCCTGACCTCGATTGGTATTTTTTTGAGCGTGCCGATGATATTTGGTGGACTGTGGGGTATGAATATGGCATTGCCGTTCGCCGAGAGCGAGCAAGCTTTTTGGGTCATAGTGCTGATGATTGTCGTGAGCACCAGCGGATTTATAATCTACTTCAAAAAAAGACGCTGGCTATAACTAAATATTGACATTTTAACAATAATATAGTAATATCTATGTTATTGTGATTAAAATAAAAAATAAAATACAAAAAAATTACGATCTTTTACCACTTGATTTAGAAGCGCAGGAGTATATAGGATCCCGAAATAAGCCATCAGACCTGCCGAGAGTCTGGGTGCATAAAGATTGGCTTTCAAATAATGATGCCCCTGATGCACGCCACTTACAATTGCGCGGCTTGGTCCGTTGCGTGATGGGGCCAGATGCGCCAATGCCACATTTTATGCTCTATAACGATGAAGCTCAGACCACTGCCGGTGGAAGGCTTGAGCTAGCAAGCGTTTCGCCACGTAAAAACCGCATATATTTAAATTTAGCTGGTTACTCTCATTTTGCCGTGGGATCGCAGAGTCTTATTATGCGCGGAGCACACGAGCTCAAACATATAAGACAGTGGCATGATCGAACTTCGAACGAAAAACTCAAAGAAGTTGGTCGGGCTGCAATCCCTGTCATTGGAGCAGTTGCGGCTGGTGTAGTAGCTTACCGCTTAAGAGGGCTTGAGCCAGGAATAATCATCCCGGCCAGTTTGACAGGTTTACTCGGTACGTCTATGGCGGTTAATTATTTCGTCGATAATGGGCAAAGCGAAAGAGATGCACTGGATTTTCAATACGATGATCCATTGAAGTTGTATATGCGCTATGGTCGGGCCCTCGAATTGCCTGAAAAAGCTGACGATCTATTATTCGCGGCATAATCGACGCCGAGCTGATTCTAAAGTTGATAAACAGGGTTGTATTTAGTACAATAAAATTAAATATTTGCAAAAGTTAATGTTTATTTTATTCAGAAAGTTGTAATTTATTGTGCAAAATTCGGTTCAAGATCCGTCAAAAATTCGTAATATCGCTGTTATCGCTCACGTTGACCATGGCAAAACAACGCTGGTTGATGGTCTGCTGAAGCAAAGTCAGACGTTTCGCGACAACCAGGCCGAGATGGCCCAAGACCTCATCATGGATAGTGGTGACCAGGAAAAAGAACGCGGCATTACTATCACTGCCAAGGTTACTGCGGTGCAGCACGGCGAATACCGTATCAATATCATCGACACGCCTGGTCACGCGGATTTTTCGGGTGAGGTTGAGCGAACGCTTAACATGGCAGATGGTTGTTTGCTGATTGTTGACGCCCAAGAAGGCCCAATGCCACAAACAAAATTCGTTCTTGGAAAAGCCTTGGCCGCAGAACTGACGCCAATCGTTATCATTAACAAGATCGATAAGCCGGGGTCCAGAATCAAAGAAGTCGAAGACGAACTAGCAGATCTGTTCTTGGAACTGGCGGTTCACGAAGACCAGCTTCACTACCCTGTGTACTATGCGATTGGACGTGAGGGTAAAGCGTGGAACGATATTCCTTCAGACCCTGTAGCAGGCGCTGACTTAGAGCCGGTTTTTGCAGCAATTATCGAACATGTTCCAGCGCCTCAGGTAGAGCAAGATAAACCATTTCAAATGTTGGTAACTGCTCTTTCGTGGGATAGTTACAAAGGAAAGTACGCAATTGGTCGGATAACGAGGGGCCGCGTAAAAGCTGGGATGAGCGTTGCGCTGTGTCAAAAATCGGGCGAAACAGTTAAAGCAAAAGTCGATCAGGTGTATATGAGCCACGGAGTTTCTAAGTTTGAAGTCGCTGAAGGTGTGGCTGGAGATATTGTTCAGTTGACCGGCGTTGCTGACGCCCAGATTGGCGAAACAATTGCCGACGCTGAAAATCCCGAAGCTTTGCCAGTTATGGAAGTAGAAGCGCCAACGCTCAAGATTTACCTTGGGCCAAATACCAGCCCAATGAAAGGCCAGGAAGGTGAATTTACCACCTCTCGCCAAATCAAAGAACGGCTCGACAAAGAGTTAGAGGTTAACGTTGGTCTGCGTGTCGAAGAAGAGGGAATCGGCTTCTTGGTATCGGGTAGAGGTGAGCTTCACCTGAGCGTTTTGATCGAAACTATGCGCCGAGAAGGCTATGAATTTGAGGTTGGTCGCCCTCAAGTGGTGACACGTGATAACGGTGGCGTTATAGAAGAGCCGATCGAAGAGTTGATCGTGGAAGTGCCGGCCGAGCATGTCGGTGCGGCGCAGATGGAAATGGGCTCGCGGCGAGCGGTGCTCAAAGAACAGTTTGCTTCACCAAAAGGCGTAACCAAGCTTATTTATGAATTGCCAACCCGGGCACTGCTTGGAGCAAAAGGAATTTTACTGACGAACACCAAGGGTACGATCATCATGCACAGCTTGATGATTGGCTATCAACCACTGGGTCAGTCGTTGCAGCAGCTTAGAAACGGCGTATTAATCGCCTTCGAAAATGGCACAACAACACCATACTCATTGCAAAATGCCGAAGCACGCGGAACAACGTTTATTGGTCCGGGTGAAAAGGTGTATGCTGGTCAGATTATTGGCCTAAATACACGTCAGGAAGACATGGAGATCAACGTCTGCAAGGCAAAGCAACTAACTAATATGCGCAGTACTTCTTCTGACGGAGTGGTGCAATTGACACCGCCAACGATTTTGAGCTTGGAGCAGTGTCTTGATTTCATCGAAAACGATGAACTGCTCGAAGTGACGCCTGCGAACTTGCGACTTCGCAAACGCGAACTCGACCCCAACAAACGCAAACGACAGAAGTAAAACTTTTAAATGGCACATGGGGTGTGAGATTTATCACAGACCGTAGCTAGCAACCAGCAGTATTATGCATGTGGAAGTGTGAGGCTTCCCAAGAACCTCGGTATCACCGGGGTTCCATGTTTTTCTAGGGGTTTTTGCTTTGGCAATTGCCGCAAAGGCCGCGTAGTTCGACCGAATGTTCTGTTAACGAAAAATCTTTTGTTGCAGCGAGTTCATGCAGGGCGTTTTCTAGCAAGCTTGAGCTTTCAATGGCTACAATTTTGGCACAATTACTGCAGGCAATATGATGATGGTGGCCATGAAAATCTTCGCTGAGTTCTAGCCTGTATTTCCAGCCGTAGTGTACCTTATGGATTATGCCGGCCTTTTCTAGTGCCTCGACTGCTCGATAGACGCTGGCGCGGTCACAGTCTGAAGATGCGAGACGTATGAGCTCATTCATGGTGAGTGGTTTGTGGTCGGCGCCACGGAGGAGAGTGAAGACTGTCCGCCGAGGGATGGTATTACTGAGGCCCCCTTCTTTGAGCTTGGCTGAATAAACGGCGTCGAGATTAATCATAACTGCGATTATTATATTAAAATTGCGATAATGTTGCAATAAAGTATCGCCCATCGTATGGTAATGTTCATGGATTTACTACTTTACATTTTGATATTTTCGATTATTGGTGGGCTTATTTCGCTCATCGGTGGTGTTTTACTATTGGGCAGTAAGCAGCATGGGAAGAAGCTTGTGCGCTACGTTACGCCGTTTGCGGCCGGTGGCTTGCTGGCGACTGTCTTTTTGGACCTTATCAAAGAAGGGGCTCATGAGGGCAGTATCGATAACGTCCTCTACGGTGTATTATTCGGGATTCTCGGCTTCTTTTTGGCCGAAAGATTTCTGCACTGGTTTCATCACCACCACGAAGAAGATGAGGCCCACAATAAAGTGTCGTCCAGTCTGATTATCACTGGAGATACGATACATAATGCCCTAGACGGTGTAGCGATTGCCGCTGCCTTTTTGATATCAATCCCGACCGGAATTATTACCACACTGGCTGTTGCTGCTCATGAGATTCCTCAGGAAATTGGCGACTTCGGTTTGCTTTTGGAACGTGGCATGAAACGCAAGAAGATACTGCTCGTGAATATCATGAGCTCGCTGGCGACAACCGCTGCTGCAGTATTGACTTATTTGGTTGGCTCGTCAGAGAACTTTCCGATTGAAATTTTGCTGGGAGTTAGTGCTGGATTCTTGCTGTACATCGCCATGAGTGACATTATTCCGACTATCCACAAGCAGGCCAACCGGAAGAAGTTGTTTGATGTTCAGCCAATTATGCTGCTGGTGGGTGTTTTGGTGGTGGGGTTGTCTATTAGCCTGGCGCACCGTTATATCGACCACGGTCACGATGATCACGCCACTGAAACTTCACAGGTCCAGCACAAAGACGAACCGGGCAAGCCTCACGATGATGCTGACTCTCATGCTGCCGATGATCATGCCAAAGAAGAAGACCACGCCGATTAACGTCATCCCCGTGTAGCCAGTAGCGTATAATACCTCTTATGGAAATAGCGTTAGTCGTTTTGGGTGTTTTAAATATTGCTTTAGTGTATCTGTTTATCCGGTCTGTTAAAAAAGCTCCCGAGGGCGATAATTCTTCGCTTCTCATCAAGCAGGATATCAACGCGCTTTCAGATAGCATCACCAAGCTCAAAGACAGCCTAGGGACCCAGATAAATGATCGACTCGATCGCAATAACGAACAGATGCAGCGTAGCCTGATGCATCAGTTTAAAGAATCCACCAAGTTAGTCACCGATGTTACCGAGCGCTTAACCAAATTAGACGAGACCAACAAGCGCGTGGTTAATGTGGCCGACGAGCTTAAAATGCTACAAAATGCCCTCCAGAACCCCAAGCAACGTGGTGGAATTGGCGAGTATTATCTCCAGACTGTGCTGGAAAATATCTTCCCTCCAGAACGAATTTCGATGCAGTATAAGTTCAAAAACGGCGAGATTGTTGACGCGGTTATATTTTTAGACAAAGGTAAGGTTCTGCCCATCGACAGTAAGTTTAGTCTCGAGAATTACAACCGCCTCATTGAAGAAAAAGACAAAGATAAAAAAGAAGTGCTCATCAAAAATTTCAAAAATGATCTCAAAAAACGCATCGACGAAACGTCCAAATATATTCGGCCAAGCGAAAACACCATGGACTTCGCTTTTATGTTTATCCCGAGTGAGGCAATATATTATGATTTACTGATCAACAAGGTTGGCGAGACCAATACCAATGCGCGGGATCTGCTGGAATATGCCTTCCGGGACAAGAAGGTGATCATTGTAAGCCCGACCAGTTTTATGGCCTATTTACAGACGGTGATGCAAGGGCTCCGCAGTCTGCAGATCGAAGAACAAGCTAAGGATATTCAGCTGCGTGTTGGCCAGCTGGGTCGGCACCTGGCGGCGTATGAAGAATTTATGCAAAAACTTGGCGGTAGCTTAGGTACAACCGTTAATCATTATAATAATGCTCACAAGGAACTTAAGAAGATTGACAAAGATGTGGTTAAAATTGCCGATATTGCGCCGAGTATTGAACCGTTGGTCCTGGATAAGCCACAAAGCGATAATTAGTGTTAGAATAAGCGGTATGGGAAAAAAGAAAGAAAAAGATCCGGCCGTTATTCGTAAAAACCGTGCCGACGTCGCCAAGGCGCTCGAGATATTGTTTGCCGATGATTATATCAGTCGCCGGCGACTCTATGCCGAAAATTTTGTTAGGGGAATGTTTTTTGCCATCGGTGGTGTGATTGGCGCGACGTTTGTTTTAGGTATTTTCATCTGGTTCTTGGGCTTGTTTGACCAAATTCCGCTCCTTGGCCCGGTAATAGACAGCTTCCGGGATACGATCGAAAAAGGCTCTACGGCTCGCTAAATTGCTCTCGGCACCAGCCCGAAATTAAAACAGTGATGCGACAAGACGTTGCTTGCCTGCATTGACTATTTGCTGTAAATATATATAAATAGTATATATGAGCGACCTGAAAGACAGAGTTTATCCTATGGCAAAATACAGAAATCCGGGTAAGTATTCGGGGTCCGATTATCTTAAGACTGAGTCGCTCCCTTGGTTAGAGGGCATGGGCTACGATCCTTTCAGCGACGGGAATTCATTTGGCTGGAAAGATTTTCCTCAAGTTGGTTTCAGGGTTCCTCTAAGTGAAGAATCGGAGTTTGAATATTTCCCAAAGTCACTACGGTCATTTGTTGACATTGGAAGAGTTAGTCTTTCTCGCGCTGGCTGCAGACAGCTAGGTGCCGGCTATCTTCTTTTTAGACCTAGTTTTGTGGTGAATTATTATCGTTACAGCAAAGAAAAAGATCCCTTGACTCCTTTTCAGGAAGAGATAGCAATTAGCCTTCATGAACCGTTTTCCCTCTACGAAGATGAAGTTGTGTCGATGATTCGATTACCGAATGATGGTCCGGACAGTTGCCGTTTATTAGCCCACAGAGAACGATACAAAGCACCGATTAAGCCCGGGTTTACGCCAGAGGAGCCATGGTTTTTGGCAGTCCGGGCTATTCTCGCGCGGGCGCATGAGGTGGCCGAATCTTGCTCGGTGAATAATGACTCGGTTCGACTGTCGTAAACATGTGAATGCTTCATCTTGAGTAAACATGCGTGAGAGCTATTGCTGTTTGCTGATTTTTATAACCTTTGCACCGGCATATTTTGATGTAGATGGGCTTATTATTGATTCTTCGTGATTTTCCTGGGTCTGTAAGAGCATGCAATTAACTTGCTGGTTTTGAGAATCTCTACTGTTATAACCCGATGGAGGTTAGATTTTTTGATCCGCACAATCGTGCTGCGCGTAAAGTCTTTGAGGGCGGGCAGTAGTCTCTAGCCCCGACTGAATACTTGAAATTTACGATATAGCTGGCGATGGTTGTGGGTAAGACGCAGTCGTTTCTAGGGAGGAGGTTGATCAGTTTGGCTTGAGCTCGGTTGCAAGGTTTGGGATCCGTCGAGAAATGTCCTACCGTAGACAAGAAGATTGGGTATATGGCAGGCTTGCCTGTCAGGTTGCTGTATCGGCGACGGGGTGGTTTAGAGGCCCGTGTCCATATTCTGAAATTATGCAGATTGCTCCAGTAGATTCGTTCCAAGAATTATTTGGCAGCGCGATCAGTAATGACTTACGCAACGAACACGGTGTTACTTTGTTTCAATCAGATCGGACTGTATCAATACAGCAATGCTTTGAATGGCTTTCGGGTGCGGTAGGGCTACATCGGTTGGGGTGATTCGTAAGCGAGTACTCGGCGGTAAAGCGTGCCGAGCTCTGAAGAGGCAAGCCACTCGGTAAAAAATTAGCGGAAGTTAGTGAAGTCGAGCGGGAAGTCAAAGTTGGCTTCGCGTAGGAGCGTCATGACGGCTTGTAGTTCGTCTTTTTTGGCTGAGGTAACGCGGATTTCTTCGCCTTGAATCTGGGGTTTAACTTTAGGGTAGGTGTCGCGGATGAGTGCGGTGACTTTTTTGGCGTTTTCTGAAGATATCCCTTTTTTGAAAGTAACTTCTTTGGTGGTCTTAAGGTTGGTGATGGTCGGTTCTTTGGTTAGGTCCAGGACTTTTTGACTCAAACCGCGTGTCGCTAGTTTTTTGCGAATAATATCAAGGATGGCGTCGATTTGATAGTCGCTATCGCCGATAATTTTTAGACCGGTCTTGTCACTATTTAGCCAATCGAGCTCGGCAGAAGTACCCTTGAAATCGTAGCGAGAAGAAATTTCTTTCTTGCTCTGTTCGACGACATTGTTCATCTCGGCTTTATCGTAGTCAGAAACTATATCAAAACTGAAGTTAGGCATATCTTAACTCTACCATACTGTACAAGGACAGTCCTTGTACAGTATGGTAATGATATGCCTAGCAGGAATTCTCTAAAACAATTTGCGCCAGATCAGATGTGGCATGTGTACAATCGTGGAGTCGATAAAAGAATTATTTTTGAGGACGATCAAGACTATTCTGTATTTCTAAATTTACTCAAATACGCACTTATGTCCCCGGAAAAGATTGAAAAAGTAGACAGTAGCTTATTCTCGTGTGCCGAGCGGTATACCTATAGGCGGCAGAATTTTTATGAGCAGGTTGAACTGAGGGCGTATTGTTTAATGCCAAATCATTTCCACCTGCTCTTATATCAATATTCAGATCGAGGAATATCAGGGCTTATGCGGTCAGTAGCTACAGGATATAGTGTATATTTCAATAAAAAATACAAACGAAGTGGGGTATTGTTCCAGGGTAGATATAAAGGCTCATGTATTGAAGATGATTCTTACTGGTGGCATATCGTTAGGTATATCCATCTAAATGGAGCAGATAGTAAAGAAGGATTTAAGAACTATCCCTATTCAAGTTATCGAAATTATGTCGGCAAAGAAAAATCTGATTGGCTGGAACCTGAATGGTGGAAAGGATCCTTTGATAGTCCGAGAGAAATAGAGGAATTTCATAGCGGTTATTTACGTATTAGGAGCGATTTAAAAGGACTGCCTGCGGATAGCTAATAAAATAAATCTTATAAACAATCTTATGTACAAGGACAGTCCTTGTACATAAGATCAATAAACTATACCATTTACGTGGTGACCTCTGGTACAATGGCAGTAAGATGCACCAGTACGAGAATGTCATGAACGAGCTTCGCGGGCGTGCCAGCGAAGGCGATCGTTCGGTTATGAAGAGCGTTGAGCTGAAGAGTCTCTTTGAAGAGATTAAGCTCATGCCGGCCGATAAAAAAGCAGCTTTCGGCAAGGCGATGAACGATTTTCGGCAAGAGCTAGAGTCATTGCTTGGCGAAGAGAAACAAGAAGATAATCGTCCGCCTATTGATGTCACGGCGCCGTGGGACGTTAATACGTCTTATGCTAGTCGGCCTCAGGTCACGACGTCGCTAGAGGGTTCGATTCATCCACTGACGGCAGAAATTGACCGAATTATCGATATTTTTGCCCGGATGGGCTTCTACGTTTTGGAATCTCGCCAAATTGACAATGACTACAATATGTTTGAGGTCCTCAACTTTCCAGAAGGCCACCCGGCGCGAGACGATTACGACACCTTCATGACCGAAGAAGGCCTGGTCGCTCCAGCTCATACCAGTACCATGCAAAACCGAATCTTGAGCCAGAATAAGCATTTGCTCGACGAAGGACAGCCGATCGCTTTTGTGGTGCCCGGCCGTGTTTTCCGTAACGAAGATCTGGACGCTACCCATGAACATACTTTCCATCAGGTAGAGGGGCTTTACGTTAGTAAGGGGGTTCATGCTGGCATGCTTGTTGCCACTCTGAAGACGTATATCAAGGAGTATTTCGCCGAAGATTTGCAGGTCAAGTTACAGCCATTTTACTTCCCGTTTACCGAACCGAGCTTTGAGATGGCGGTTGAGCGACCGGAGATTTTGCGCAGAGATGATTCAGAGGAACAACGATGGCTCGAGCTGGTTGGGTGCGGCATGATAAACCCGAATGTTCTTAAGATGGCCGGGATTGATCCGAATGTGTATACCGGATTTGCTTGGGGTTTTGGGGTGGAGCGGATGGTTATGATGCGGAATTCGATAGAGGATATACGGCATTTTAACTCGGGTAAACTGGAATTTTTACGGCAATTTAAGTAGGGCTTATGTATATGGCGTATTTTGAATCTAAATTTTCCGCTACGCACTCATCGTACCTATTTGTACGACTCGTTTGCGTTGCTCAAATTTATATCCAAACTACACTCATATACAAAACCCTTGGGTTTGGGAGGATATTGTATAGTACTTTTGCTTCGCATTCACCGTACTCTCGGTACGGCTCATTTGCGATGCTCGGCGAAAAATCCAAACTGTACTCACGTACAAAACCCTGTTGCCGTATGGGTTTAGAATTATGAAAAATGCTTTGATTTTACATGGAACGAAGGCCTCGCCGGAGCTTAATTGGTTTGGCTGGCTGAAGGCGCACCTTCAGAATAATGGTTACGAGAATGTGTGGGTGCCTCAACTGCCTGGTGCCGAGCAGCCTGAAATGTCGCGTTACAGGGAATTTATTTTTAACAGTGATTTTGTATTTAGCTCGGCCACATTAATGGTCGGTCATTCTTCTGGCGCTGTGGCTGCGCTATCGCTCCTTGAAGCTATGCCCGAAGATATAGCAATTGATACGGCGATTATGGTTGGAGTATACCGTCCTGAAGAAAAACACTATTCTTCTACTGAAGAATTAAATATCTCTAAGATCAAGAATAAAGCCCGAAGATTTGTTTTTTTACATTCAGATAATGATCCGTATTGTCCGCTTGAACATGCTGAATATTATGCCGATGTTTTAGGCGGCGAGTTAGTTGTTTCGCCTGATCAGGATCATTTTAGTAACTTTGTTAGTCCAGTACATTCAACGATACCTGAGATTACAAAAATTCTAGAATTGGAGAGCGAAAAATGAAGGTGAGTTTGAATACGGTTCGGGCGCTGAGTAATGCGGTGGTTGATGATGATATTGATGAGCTTGTGCGTAAAATTGGTGCGCAGTTAGGCGCCGTTGAAGAAGTTGTTGATTATCGGCCTCGGTACGCCGGAATTGTTGTGGCCAAAGTAGTTTCTTGCATCAAGCACCCGAACGCCGATAAATTGAGCGTTTGCATGATTGACGACGGTGGTATTACACCCGATGTCAAGAGGGACGACCAGGGGTATGTGCAAGTTGTCTGTGGAGCGCCAAATGTCCGGGAAGGTCTGACGGTAGCCTGGATCCCGCCGGGGGCAACAGTACCTACTACTTTCGACAATGACCCATTTGTTTTGGAGGCTCGCGAACTTCGAGGCGTCGTCAGCAACGGCATGCTGGCCAGCGCCAATGAACTTGGAATTAGTAATGATCATTCGGGTCTCCTCGAAATTGAGGCTCATGATGTTGGGGAAGATCTTGCAAAAACGGGCACAGCCTTTGGCAAGTTATATGGCCTTGACGATGTCATTATTGAAATAGAAAACAAGATGTTTACGCACCGGCCTGATTGTTTTGGTGTATTAGGCGTCGCGCGTGAGATTGCTGGTATCTATGGCAAGCAGTTTACCTCGCCTGAGTGGTATCTGGATATCCAGAATAGTACAGAAAACCAAGGTGTTTCGTCTGAGGCGCTGAAGCTTGAGGTAGAAAATCAGCTCCTGCAAGTTGTCCCACGGTTTACGGTTTGCGCGATGAATGGTATCAAAATCAAGCCGAGTCCTCTCTGGATGCAGGCGCTTTTGACGCGCGTTGGCATAAAACCGATTAACAATGTGGTTGATCTTACGAACTATTATTCGTATGTTACAGCCCAGCCACTCCATGCGTATGATTATGACAAAGTTGCGTCCCTGACAGATGGGGAAGGTGCCAAATTGATTGTTCGCTATCCCCATGAGGGCGAGAAAGTCGCTCTGTTAAACGGCAAGACGATTGCGCCGAGATCAGAGGCCATTATGATAGCAACCGACAAAGAGTTGATCGGAGTCGGTGGTGTTATGGGTGGCACGACAACCGAAGTCGACGAAAACACCAAAGCGATTATTTTGGAATGTGCCAATTTCGACATGTATAGCATTAGAAAAACCTCTATGGCCCATGGTCTGTTTACCGACGCCGTCACGAGGTTCAATAAAGGGCAGTCGGCTCTACAAAACCGGGTAATTATTAACCAGGTGATTCGTGACACGGTGAAGTATGCAGAAGGCACGCTTGCCGGTGAGGTTTTGGACTACGTTGATTGCGATAAAATTAACATATCCGGTGACGGCTGGAACGACGAAGAAGTTGCTGTCTCGTCGTCATTTATTAATGAACGGCTTGGCCTCGGCTTGTCTATCGATGATATAAAGCAAACTTTGAAAAACGTTGAATTCGGGTTTGACGATGCTGGCGAGAAAGATATAAAAGTCTATTCGCCATTTTGGCGTACCGATATTGCTTTACCAGAAGATATTGTCGAAGAAGTAGGTCGCTTGATCGGCTTTGATAAATTGCCGCATGAACTTCCCGCACGGACGATGTCGCCGGCTGTTATCCACAATGAACTGCTGCTTAAAAAATCTCTTCGTTCGTCGCTGTCGTCGATGGGGGCCAACGAAGTTCTGACGTATAGCTTTATTCAGGGCGATATCATGAGTAAAGTCGGGCAAGACCCGAGCCTCGCGTATAAATTATCGAATGCCTTGAGCCCCGAGCTTCAGTACTATCGGATGTCACTTACACCAAATCTGTTGACTCTGGTGCATAGCAATATCAAGTCAGGCAACGACAGATTTACTCTATTTGAAATGGGCAAAGTTCACATAAAAAGTGACATTGACGACGGAGGTTTGCCGATTGAATTTCCGTCGCTGGGAGCTGTCTTTACAGATAAATCACAACGCGGTGCTGCGTATTATTCGGTTCGAGCCTACATCGATGAGCTTCTGGACGGATCGTTTGCTTTAGAAAAACCTGAAAACGTAGATGTTTCGCAAAATGATCGCCTGCGCCAACTTATAGCACCCTATGAGCCGTCGCGATCGGCAGCTATTTTGCTCCACGGTGAGGTTATTGGTGTAGTTGGTGAGTTTACGCAAAAAGTAGTCCGGGCATTTAAATTACCACCGGCTACAGCAGGATTTGAGATATTACTTTCAGCACTGAGCCAGGTTACGACGAACTCGTATGTTCCGTTATCAAAATATCCCGGTATTTCTCAGGATGTCTGCTTAGAGGTTGCGCGTAAAGTAACTTTTGCTGAACTTGATGGTGCTCTCAGTGAAATTATGAATAATTCTGACCTGGATGATGATATTACTCTTTCAAAGCGGCTAATAGATATTTTTGAGCCAGCCGAGGCTGAAGTGAAGCGCTATACGTTCAGGATTCATTTCGTGAGTCAAAGCAGAACTCTTCAAGAAAAACTGGTCAGTCAACGAATGGACCAGATTGTTACAAGTCTCGGTCAAAAAATTAATATCCGCAGAATATGAAATATCTCGTCGCCACCTTCCTGACCTTGGCTTGCTTAGCCTTCGGTGGTGGAGTGGTGCGGGCCGACGTGAACGATTTTGTTATTGATCGTTTTAACGCCGACTACGTCCTGGATAATAAAGCTCCGGGTGGATCGCTTTTGACAACGGAGACGATTGATGTAGTTTTTAGCGATAATAATCATGGAATTTTGCGCGCCTTACCGAAGTCGTACCAAGGAAAACCTACAAAAATCAATGTCAATAAGGTGGAACGAGATGGCCGAGAAGAGCCGTATTCTTCATATACTGAAAACGATAATCTTGTGCTACAAATTGGCGATGCCGACTCGACGGTTACCGGGAAACAGCGATATGTTATAACCTATTCTCAAGAACGAGTAGTTAACTTCGTAGGCGGTGTGCCGGAGTTCTATTGGGATATTAACGGCGATCAATGGAAACAGCCTTTTTTGTTTGTGACAGGGAGTTTAAAGGTTGTGCCGAACACGCTGAGCAACACGGGGCAGGTAGCTTGCTATACGGGCCCAGCTGGAGCGACCACCGGTCGTGGAAATTGTGATATTTCATATAATCCGGGCAGTGGCGAGTATCAGTTTTCGACAACCAAGGTTTTGAATGCAGGCGAAACGCTGACGGTTGGTATTAGTCTGGATGGGATAGCGTTTGCTCCGGTGACCTTTAAAGATAGACTGCTAGATTTTAAGCGAGATGCGGTTGGCATGGTTATTGGTTTGGTGCTAGCTGGTTATGCATTTGTGTCCTGGATGAAAAACGGCAAAGATTACCCCGGTCGCAAGATTGTGGTTCCGGAGTACGTGGCCCCAAAGGGCCTTACACCGGCAGAGGTTGGCATGCTGGCAGACTATCGGGTTGATGGCAAAGATCTATCGGCGACCCTGATTGATCTGGCGGTGCGAGGATATGTGAAAATCCATGAAGATGTGAAAAAAATATTATTTGTGACAACGCGAAGTTATAGTCTGGAATTACTAAAGCCAGATTATACTAAGCTAAAAGCTCATGAGAAAGGCTTGCTAGAAGGCATCTTTACGACGCATACACAAGGCGAAATGATGCAGTTAAACAAGCTTAATCGAACATTGATGTATGGCAAGGTGCAGTCGGCTAGAAAGGATATAAAATCGTCTCTACAAGATACGTATGGGTATTTAGAGTCTAAGTCGACCACTAAAATGTCGATATTTATGACGGTCGGGTTTGTCTTGTTTATAGGTGCTTTTTTTGTCTATTCATTCCTGGGTGCGGGAGGAGTTATCGGCTTGTTGATTGGCGCTGGTGGGTTTTTGGCGTTTGGTTCGGCCATGCAACGCAGAAGCCACGCCGGTGTCGACATGCTTGAAAAAATTCTGGGACTAAAGCTGTATATGAATGTCGCCGAAAAGGAACGGTTTAAGATGATGCAAAGCGCTGATAGACCGTATGCAGAGCCGACAAAAACTCCCGAACTATACGAAAAGTTGCTGCCATACGCTGTTGCGCTCGGAGTTGAGAAGAGTTGGTCGAAGCAGTTTGACGGTATTTTGACGCAAACACCAGGTTGGGTGGCAAGTAATGCGGGAGTGGCTGCTTTTTCCAGCGCCCAGCTAGGAAGTAGTATTTCGTCCATTACAACAAGCTTTTCAAGTAGTTTTCAGGCGAGCAGTGGTAGTAGCGGTTCGTCGGGTGGTGGTTCTTCTGGCGGCGGTGGTGGCGGCGGCGGCGGGGGTTGGTAGAATACAGTTATCAGACATGAGTCATGAGTCATGAGTCAAGAGACATGAAGGATATGAAATGAGAAATTAGTAATTAGTTCAAAGTTTAAAGACAAAAGACAAAAGACAAAAAAGAGTTATGAGTCAAGAGGAATTAGTAATTAGTTCAAAGATTAAAG
The DNA here is from genome assembly GCA_022842995.1 of Candidatus Saccharimonadota bacterium. Classification (GTDB taxonomy): domain Bacteria; phylum Patescibacteriota; class Saccharimonadia; order Saccharimonadales; family 2-12-FULL-41-12; genus JALHOM01. The sequence goes on along the minus strand of JALHOM010000003.1, from coordinate 7,785 downwards.
ATTAAAGATTAAAGATGAATGAAATAGTATTGGTAAAACGTTTATCACATGTCGGAACCTTTAATCTCTGAGCTTTAATCTTAAATACGAGATACTAACACGGAGGGGATTTAGAGTGAACGAAGAAGTGGACTTGCAGGTGAAGCCAGGTGATGCAGCGCGGGCGATTATTATTCGCGACGGAAAATTACTGGTTATGAAGCGCAAAAAACTTGGCGAGGATTATACGACGTTAGTTGGCGGCCGGGTTGAGCCAGGCGAAAAACCCGAGGTCACGGTAATTCGGGAAGTAAAGGAAGAAACGGGGGTTTATGTCGCGAAGCCCCAGTTGGTATTTATCGAGGACGCTCCTGCGCCTTTTGGCAAGCAGTTTATCTACTTATGTGAGTATATTTCCGGCGAACCGGCCCTGAGCCCGTCCAGCGAGGAGTATGTCGATCATCAGTCGGGTGATTTATATATTCCGGAGTGGATAAGCGTTAATGACCTGATCCGTAATCTTACTCCTTTCCGCTCAGAGCGTCTGCGTACCGAAATATTAGATGCCTTGACGGGTGAGTTCCCGGAAGCTCCAAAATCATGGGAATCTTAGGCGGTCTTTTGTGATGGCAAGAACGTTGTAGAAATGCCGATATTAAAGCCATAAATAGTTTGTTAGACTAGAGTCTAGTTAATAAAAGTTTTAAAGAGGGTAAACAATGGGTGCGAGAAACAAGACTACGCGCGTCTTCATTTTGGTTATTGTCGCTGTATTTTTCTTGACCTCTGTAGCATTTACAGGGGCGGTTATCTATGACGAGATAAAAAAAGATGATGCTACGCAGGCAACAGCCGAATTGCAAAAACAGATCGAGGAGCAAACAAAAAACGCTGAACCAGAAATCAAGGAGGATGCATCAGTGACCAAACTCGAAGGAACAAAACTAGGCAACTTTACCGCAGTTGAAAAAGTAGATTCATTGCAAAAAATTGACATCAAAGTCGGCGAAGGCGACGAAGTTAAGCCAGGAGACACCGTTACGGCACACTACACGGGAGCACTCGCTAAAGACGGCACCATCTTCCAGAGTTCTTATGACAGCGGACAGCCGATACCATTTAGCTTGAATGGTGTTATCAAAGGTTGGACAGAAGGTGTTCCTGGTATGAAGGTTGGCGGTGAGCGTCGGCTTATTATCCCTGCTGAGATGGCTTATGGTAATCAATCTCCATCGGCTAATATTCCTGCAAACTCTGATCTCGTTTTCGATATCGTACTTGTCAAAATCGGCGAATAGATTCGTTAAAAGCACAACATATAGCGTATTGAATTAAGCATGGGCGCTATATATAATAAAATTCTAACGTTAATTAACAAATAAAAAATATCAGAAGGAAGTATGACGATGGCCAAAAACATCACTATTTTTACCACTAACACCTGCGCGTACTGCGGCATGGTCAAAAAGTGGCTGAGCGCAAAAGGTATGAACTACGAAGAGGTCAACCTCGACGAACAGCCCGACCGCCAAAAAGAAGCTTTTGAGATGAGTGGTTCGTTAACGGTGCCCGTAACGGTTATTACTAAACACGACGATACCAGAGAAGTGGTGGTTGGCTATAATCTCGCTAAATTAGCACCAGCAGTGGCTTAATTATGGCACTAACGACTAATTGCAGGATCATATAATGGCAAAAGAAGTAATCGTCTACGGTGCAGATTGGTGTCCGAGCTGTAAGCGTTTGATAGAAAAGCTGAACACTGAGGGTATTGCTTTTGAATATCGTGACGTAGAGCAGGCCGAGATTGGTAATGAGCATCTGGGGATTGCTGGCAATAATATTCCCGAAGGCAAGCGTGGTATTCCGACCATTGTTGTTGATGGTGAAATGCAGGTCTATCCAGATGATGAATGGCTCAAGTCACGCCTTGACTTTACATCCGACCAGACCCCCGATACAAAGGTGCACGATGTCGTTATGGTGGGTGCTGGACCGGCGTCTTTGGCGGCGGCAATTTATACCACACGCGAAGATTTAGATACAGTGCTGTACGAAAAGGGCGTTGTCGGCGGACTAGCTTCAATAACCGATTGGGTCGATAATTACCCTGGTTATCCGGACGGCATATCCGGCATGGATCTTGGCGAGAACTTGCGCAAGCAAGCCGAGCGCTTTGGCGCACAAATTGAGCTTGGAGAAGTGACCGGTATCAAAACAGCAGATGGGCTTGTTGAGCTAGAGACTACCGATGGTCCAGTTAAGGCTAAAGCAGCTTTGGTGGCAACGGGGAGTGATTATAAGCGACTGGGTGTTCCTGGCGAGGATGATTACTATGCTCGCGGGGTGCATTTTTGTGCGACGTGTGACGGAGCCTTTTACCGAGATAAACGACTGGTTGTCGTCGGTGGTGGCAACTCGGCAGTACAGGAAGCAATGTTTTTGACGAAATTTGCCACCAAAATCGACATGCTGGTCCGTGGCGACAAAATGCGAGCCTCAGAAGTTCTGCAACATGATCTAGAGAAGTTTAAGGACAAAATTACCGTTCACTTCAATACTTCTACAGATGAAATAGTTGGTGACGGCAAGCTAGTCACTGGTGTCAAAGGCACTAAAAACGGCAAACAGGAATTATTTGAGACCGACGGCGTCTTTGTGTTTATTGGCCTAAAGCCGAATACCGGATTTTTGGCAGGAACGTCGGTTGAGCTTGATGATATTGGTCTAATTAAAACCAACGACAAACTTGAAACAGCCATCCCTGGCGTATTTGCTGCTGGCGACGTCCGTAGTGGTGCAACCATGCAGATTGCCAGTGCTATTGGTGAAGGCGCAACAGCAGCCCTCCGTATTCGCGAATACCTCGAAGAACTCGCTCGCTAAATCTTCGCCTTAGAGGCCGATAAAGGCGTCGGTAAAGATGTGTTTTTTGGGGACTGCGGCGTTATCGAGTTGGGCAGACAGCTCCATGATGAAACCTTCGGGACCTGCCAGGAAGAAGTAGGTAGTTGCGATGTCTGGCGCTGCTTTTAAGACGTCTTGCATGTCTAGGCGCTGGTTGACGTAGTGGTGATAACGGTTGCCGAGACCAGAAAAAACATCTTGAAAAATGACGTCTTTTTGCGATTTGAAGCTAGAAAACAGGCTAATATTTATAGGCTTGTCTGCGTGGCTGGCCTCGACCAAGATGCTCCTGAAAGGGGTGCAGCCCATGCCTCCTGACAAACAAACTATCGGTATCGTGTTTAGCTTCGGTAAAATGAAGTCGCCTAAAGGGTGCGAGATATCGACTTCGTCACCTGGTTTTAGCTGGCCGAGCAAGGATTTATAGTCACTTTTGGTGGTCGGAATTTTGGTGGTAAAGGTGAGGATTTCTTCTGATGGTGCGCTGGATAAGGTAAACCAGCGTTTATTGCCTGGTTTTTGGTCGACGGCAGCGGCAAGAGAAATTTCTGCAAATTGACCAGCGATGTAGCGAAACCCAAGAGGTTTAGCAAGGTTGAAGCTATAGATCTCGTCGCTTAAATGGTCGATGCCCAGTATCGTTGTCTTCATCTTATCTATCAGTATAGCTTTTTTGGCTCAAAAACGGGCGTTTATATCTGGCGATTTGGTATAATACGCTTCATTAGGAATATATAAGTTCAATCATGAGTTTTTAAAGAGGAGTTTATAAAGTGGCTGATTTTAATCAAGTATTAACGCCGGGAGATATCGAGAACGGCTTACTGAACACCGTGGTAGAGATTTCCGAAGGGTCTTCTTTAAAAATCGAGTGGGACCGCAAGCGTGCGGTATTTATGCTTGACCGCGTAGAGCCGGCAATATTTGCTAAACCCTGTAATTACGGCTTTATCCCGCAGACTTTAGACGATGACGGTGATGAGCTAGATACATTGATCGTCTGTCATGAGCCTTTGCCAACGGGAATCTGGCTGGAGGCCAAGATTATTGGTGTAATGAATTTCGAAGACGACGGCGAGATGGACCACAAAGTTGTGGTTGTACCGGCGGATGATCGCAATAACGGCGACAGTATTAAGAGCTTGGATGATTTAAGCGAACGCTGGCTCCAAAAAGTAGAGCACCACTTTACGCACTATAAAGATCTCAAAAAACCAGGCTCTACAAAAGTTCTCGGCTGGGGCAATATTGATGACGCCAAGAAAATCATCAACGAATGTATCGCCCGCTACAATGGTTAAGATCTCGGTAAAAACAATCGTTAAAGCCCTCGTTTTTAATGAGAAAGGTGAAGTTCTTTTGCTTCGTCGTGGGATGACAGCCCCTCGGCGACCCGGTCAGTGGGATTTTCCTGGAGGTTTTGTGGATGAACATGAAGATCCGGGGAGTGCTGCTTTGAGAGAATTAGCCGAAGAAGCTGGAGTTGATGATGTTGCTGGTGAACTTGTATATGCCTCAACCACTCTAACTGAAAACAAGGAAAACGTTTGTTCTCTCTATTATCTGGTGCGGATTGATAATCAGCCGAGTGTCCATATTAGTTGGGAGCACGATGAATTTGTCTGGAAACCTGTTGATGAAGCTGTTGATATGCTTGAATACGAGCCGCAAATTATCGCCTTAAAATATGTAGGAGATAATATTTGGAAGACTAATCACCAAGTAGATAATAATTAGTGATGAAAAAGATTAGGGTTGCTAAAATCATAGTTCTAAATCAGGCTAATCAAGCCTTGATTCTTCAGATTGGGGAATGGCTAGAGCGCCCTGATAAGTCACATCAACCCGATTTACCAGGCGGTGAAGTCGAGGAAGGCGAAGACGCTCAACAGGCCGCCAGTAGAGAGCTGAAGGAAGAAACAGGTCTTGACATAAAGCCAGCCGAATTCGTACAGATTTTTAATGATATATCCGAGGGTAAGGATTTGAATGTAGAACGATTTGTTTTTGCCGTTCGGGCTTTGAATCCAAGTATTACTCTGAGTTTTGAACATGAAGATTATAAATGGGTTGATCTCGACGAGCTAGGGACGATTAAGATGCGTGAACCATATCCTCATGTTTTTGATTTGTTGGTTCGAAATAAATTGCATGGATTAGTCTAAGTCGCACACTCCTTTTTAGCAGGGGTACTTGTTTTGGGTAGTTTGCTTGAGGTAAACTATAGCTTAAGAAAGCATAACTAGTATGGAGTGGTCATGAAAACGAGGGTGGCAATTAATGGCTTTGGTCGAATTGGGCGAATAGCCTTTCGCATTGCTTTTGAAAGAAAAGACGTTGAAATCGTCGGGATTAACGACTTAACAGATACAAAAACGTTGTCGCATTTACTCAAACACGATACTAATTACGGCGAGTACGCTCAGGAAGTTAGTTTCGACGACAAGCATATCGTGGTTGGTGGACATAAAATCCCGCTATTTGCCGAAAAAGATCCGGCCGCTTTGCCTTGGAAAGATCTGAATGTGGACGTCGTCATCGAGTCTACGGGACGGTTCACTTCTTTCGAAGATGCTTCACTTCATATCAAGGCTGGTGCTAAAAAAGTCGTCATTTCGGGCCCGAGTAAGAGCCCTGAGGTTAAGACTATTGTTATCGGGGCCAACGAAGATGAGCTTAAAGACGCTGGAGATATCATTTCGAACGCCAGTTGTACGACGAATAGCGCTGCCGCTGTCATGGATATTATGGAGCGAACCTTTGGGGTCGAAAAAGCGATGCTCACGACCGTTCATAGCTATACTGCCTCGCAGGTTCTGCAAGACGCGCCTGCAAAAGACTTACGTGAAGCCCGTGGTGCGGCCAGTAACATTGTGCCAACTTCAACGGGTGCGGCAATTGCCGTTGCCTTGACGGTACCATCGGTTGCCGGGAAGTTTGACGGGATCAGTATTCGTGTTCCGACCCCAGTTGTGTCGCTGAGCGATATTACGTTTGTTTTAAGGCACGAGGTTACCAAAGAACAAATCAACGAGACGTTTAAAAAAGCGGCTGCCGACCCCTATTATCAAGGGATTTTGGCCGTCAGCGAAACTCCACTAGTCAGCCATGACTATATCGGCAACTCGCATTCGGGTATCGTTGATTTACTTCTGACAAATGTCGTGGCCGGGAATATGGCCAAGGTAGTTGTGTGGTATGACAACGAGTGGGGATATTCTAATCGACTTGTCGAGCTCGTGGCCGATGTCGGGGCTTTAGTTAAGAAGTCGTAAGGGCTTGAAGCGTAAGATATGAAGGTTTATATCGGTGCCGACCATAACGGCTATGGGCTCAAAAACAAACTCGTCGATTATCTTAAACGGGCTGGTTATGACGTAGAAGATCTTGGCGATGATCATTTAGACCCTGAAGATGATTTCCCGGTCTTTGCGGCGAGAGTTGCTACTGCTGTTTTAAGTTCCAGTGATCCAGAACCAAGAGGGATGCTACTATGCGGAAGTGGCCAGGGTGTCTGTATGGCGGTAAATCGATTTAAGGGTGTGCGCGGCAGTTTATGTTGGGACCAAGCCTCGGCGCGTGAAGCACGCAACGATGATGATGCTAATGTGCTTTGCTTGCCAGCAAAACTGCTCGAATCGAGCGAAGCTAACGTCATTGTGGAGACCTGGCTAAATACGCCGTTTGCGAATGCTGCACGCTTTGTGAGGCGAATCAAAGAGATGGATAGCTACTAGGATCTTCATTAGTATGGCAATAATCTGTCCAACTGTAACACCGCTTACCGAGATTGAATATAAAGAACAAATGTCTCGAGTTGGGGGTTTAACCGATAGGCTGCAGATAGATCTCATGGACGCTGATTTCGCCCATTCGAAATCGGAAGTTGGGGTGGATGATGTTTGGTGGCCGGCTGGCGTAAGGGCCGACATTCACTTAATGTATCAAGACCCGTTTGCCGAACTAGAAAAACTAATTCTGCTTAAACCACATATGGTAATAATCCACGTTGAAACGATGGTTCATCATATGCATTTTGCAGCAGAATTACACGCTCGGCGCATAAAAGCAGGACTCGCCATACTTCCCGAAACCCCGGTAAGTAATATCGAGCAAATACTGCATAGTTTTGACCATTTGCTGATTTTTAGTGGTGATTTAGGCCATTTTGGTGGTAAGGCAAATATGGATTTGGCAGTGAAAGCCCGGCAAGCCAAAGAACATCATCCAGATTTGGAAGTCGGTTGGGACGGCGGAATAAATGCTAAAAATGCTCTGGCATTGGCCGAAGCTGGTGTGGACGTCCTCAACGTCGGCGGTTTCATCCAAAAAAGTAACGACCCCCAACAGGCGTATTGCGACCTTGTGTCCGCAGTTGAAAGATAAACTACCGATTTAGTCTAACCATTGTTATAATCATGAGCAGAATGAGAAAAAAACAGACTACCGAACAACTGGAGATGAAAGCCAATGATATCCGAAGGGACATCATTCGGATGCTTGAGAATGCTGGTAGCGGCCATAGCGCTGGACCTCTGGGACTGGCAGACATATTCACCGCTCTATATTTTGACATAGCGCAGATTGACCCGAAAAACCCTGATGATCCTGATAGGGATATTATTTTGCTCAGCAATGGGCATTGTGTGCCGGTTCAGTATGCTTCCATGGCGCACGCTGGCTTTTTCCCGAAAGAAGAGCTGATGACGCTTCGTAAGTTTGGATCGAGGCTGCAAGGACACCCTGAGCGAACCAAATTACCCGGACTGGAGAATACTAGCGGTCCTTTGGGCTGTGGCCTCAGCCAAGCCTGCGGAATGGCTCTGGCAATGAATATAAATAAACAGATTCACCGCTGGGTTTATGTTGTTATGGGCGACGGTGAGCTTAATGAAGGCA
>JALHOM010000002.1:45551-91491 GCA_022842995.1 Candidatus Saccharimonadota bacterium | reverse complement strand
GCCTAACCCTTGCTTCTGGCAACTTCGTTCAAACCGGTGCTGGTACATTCGGAACAGGAACTGGTGCAGTATCTTTGAACGGTGCTACGACTGTTTCAACGACACTCGCGGTGACGGGCGTAACGAGTGCAAATGGTGGCTTGAATACAATCTATACCCGGAATAATGCTGGCGAGGCCGACTCCGGGGGGTCTGCAGGTTGGAGAAGTATAGGAACTTTTGCAGGAACAGGAAGTGGTGCTCGTATTGAGATTACGATCTTGGGTGCTACTGGATATGGTCAGGCCCAAACAGATCACGGCGAAACGATTATTATAGGTTCGCTCGGAAATAATGCGAGCGCTTTGGTGGCAAATGCGCAAGGTAGCTGGTATTCAATTGGCGGGACTAGGGTCGTGACTGACGTTAAATTTGTAGAAAATGGTACGCGGAATACTTATGATGTGTACGCTAATTTTGGCACTTTCTCGCGACATACCGTATTCGCTCGAACTCACCTTGGAACTTGGGCAAATGCTTTTGCTTCGGTGGCTGACCCAGGTGCGAACAGTGCAACTGTGCAGCAAGCGGTAAATACCTACGGATTAACCGCGACAACAGCCGCCTTAACCGGCAACTTCACATTAACGGGGACGATACTAAACTCTAGTGGCAACCTTGTCCTCGACGATACCGTAGATATCGGCTCTAGTGTAAATGGTATTCGTGTTGCCACCGACGGTTCAATTCTCGATATTAATGGGGATCTCGTCCTTAATGATCAAGTTCAAGTTGGTGGTGCAAATGGCATTAATATAACAACGGCTGGTGTGATTACAGATCTCAATGATGCGTCTGTTACCGTGGGCGAAAATCTCACTATTTCAGCGGGTGGTGCAACTATCACTGGTGGAATAGATAATAACTCAGGTGGTATTACGGAAGCCGGTGCCGTCTCCGGCGCTACCACCATCACCGGCTCCGGAACCTTTAACACCACCGGCGGTGCTATCCAAACCAACTCAACTGATCGCATCACCAACGCCGGCGGCCTCACCAACATCACTGGTTACTCTCAAACAACTGGCACCTTCTCGGCAGCTGGTGGTCAGATTGACCTTAATGCTGGCTCAAATAACGCCACAAACATTAACACTGGAGGATCAACTGGTCTTGTAACCATCGGTGGTGGCTCAGGCACCTTCTCACTCCAAACAACGAACATAGACATCTCGGCTGCTGGTGCGATTACGGGCGCCACTGGCCTAACCCTTGCTTCTGGCAACTTCGTTCAAACCGGTGCTGGTACATTCGGAACAGGAACTGGTGCAGTATCTTTGAACGGTGCTACGACCATCGCAGCGGGTGCGAACTTCCTTACCACCAAGGGTAGTGACTACACTGCCACTGGTACTACCAACAACGTCGCTCTCTCTGGTGCTCTCATCCGCCTGACTGGTGCTTCTACCCAAACCATCACCGGTATTGCAGCTGGTACTTCAGCTTCTGATGGTCGTATCCTAACTCTTATTAACTCTGCTGCTCAGGCCGCGACTCTCAGTAACAACTCCGGCAGTTCATCCGACGGTAACAGGATTGTTACTGGCACTGGTGCTGATCTAACTCTTCCAGCTGGTGGTGCTGTTGAACTTGTCTATGACTGGTCAGGTTCCGCTGCTACTTCCTTCTGGCGAGTAGCTGGTTCAGTTGCTGGCGGCACCTGTACCACCTGTGCCAACCTCGCTCTCTCTAACCTCTCCGGCGTCAACATAAACACCGCCCTCAACGCCACCTCTGCTGACCTCACCCTCCAAACCACAACCTCCGGTAACATCATCCTCAACTCTGCTTCTAGTGTCATAGACTTCCAAGACGCTGTATCTAGTTCCACCGGCAACCTTATCCTCAACGACACCGTTGACCTTGGTTCTGCTGCCAATGGAATCCGCATTGATGCGGCTGGTGTTATCTCTGACATCAATGGTGACATTGTCCTTAACGACCAAGTCCTCATTGGTTCTGCTACCACTGGTCTCCAGGTAACTACCGCTGGCTCCATCACCGACCTTGACGGCACCGCCGTCTCCATCGGCGAAGACCTCAGTGTCTTCGGTGATGTATCCGTTGGTGGAGGTGACATCACTTCCGGTGCTGCTACCCTCAACATTAACGCTGGTGGTACCGTAGATATCCAAGACAATGTCACGGGAGATAGCTTTACTGCCGACACTGGCAACGTCGCTATTACTTCCGGTGGTCTTACCACTGCCGGTACTTCTCGCTTAACCAATGCTGGAGCTCTCGAAAACATCACTGGTTACTCTCAGTCTTCCGGTAACTTCCTCCAGAGTGGGGCAGGGACATTCGGAACAGGAACTGGTGCGGTATCTCTCAATGGTGCAACCACGGTCACTGGTACTAACACCTTCACCGTTAACTCCGGAGCTACTACACTTGGTGGAACTCTTGGTGTCACCGGTATCTCTAACTTCACTGGTTCTGTTGCGACCCTCCGAGGTTCTGACTTCGCAACCACCGGCACGATTGCTGACGCTAACTTTGGCGATGTCTCCCTCGTCAGACTGACCGGAGCAAGCGCTCAAACCCTCAACTCCATTGCTGGTGGTCGAGATGGGGAACAACTGACCATCGTCAACGCTGGAAGTAATGCTGCCGTCATCGCTAACGAAACTGGTGCCACACCAGGCAACCGTATCCTCACCGGAACCGGTGCTTCCATAAACCTCGCCGTCAATGCTTCCATAAGTCTTATCTATGACGCCGGTGCATCTCGCTGGCGTGTCATTGGTGATGTTGCTAACGGTGCAGGTTCTGGCGTCACAACCGTTGGGACTATTGACTCTCAGACCAAGAGTGCCAACGGTGCTGTCATCTCTTCCAACTCAATCTTCCTCCAAACAGCAGACGCCACCAACGTTGGTCTCGTCAGCACGACCACCCAAACCTTCGCGGGAGCTAAAACCTTCAATGGAGCAGTCACCCTCGCATCAGCCGGAACTGCTCTTGACGTTACCAACAACGCCACCATTGGCGGAACACTTGGAGTAACAGGCACTCTCAACGCTGACGGTGGTATCTTTGATGCTTCTGGGGATCTAGTGCTTAACGACCAAGTGGCTATTGGTTCGGCTACGACTGGTTTGCAGATTACGACGGCGGGGGTTATTACGGACATAAATGATACGTCAGTGACTATTGGGGAGAATCTAACAGTAACAACAGGCGGCATAACCATCACCGCCGGTGGCTTAACTGTCACCGCTGGAGGCATAAACGCTAACAATACCGGCATCACTAATGCTGGAGCTATCTCCGGCGCTACCACCATCACCGGCTCCGGAACCTTTAACACCACCGGCGGTGCTATCCAAACCAACTCAACTGATCGCATCACCAACGCCGGCGGCCTCACCAACATCACTGGTTACTCTCAAACAACTGGTACGTTTGCTTTCAGTGGTGGGGGTAATTTTTCAATAGACAGCTCGGGTCTAGATATCAGCACCGGTGGCGCCTTGACGAACGCAAGCAATATATCAGTAAATAATCCGAATAATTCGCTTGCAAGCGCTTCATTTAATTTCGCGTTAGATCAGGCACGAATTAGGGTGGGTGGTTCTGGTGTTGGTTCTGCCAATGGTTTGGATATTCAAGGAGTAGGTGATGTAAGTCTTCTGAGGGTGGATGGCTCAGGTAACGGTACGTTTAGCGGTGATCTGGCTGTAAATGGCGGCGACCTTACTTCGACCGCAACAACCTTCAATTTACTTCAGTCCAATGTAACGACATTGAATATCGGCGCAGCAGTTGGTGCAGGCGGCATAGTATTGGCTGGCGGTTCTGGTTCTACTGGATGTACTATCGACGGCTCCAACGGAAACCTGGCATGTTCTGGCAACATCACCGGCTCATCAACCGGTACAGTTGGTTTCTTCTCGCGATCAGGAACAACGCTTTCAACTGCAACAGCTGGCGATAACATTACAACTTCTGGTAACATCTCGACTTCAGGTACCGGCACTATAACTGCAGCGGGTGCGCTAGCTGCTAATGGCGGTAGTATTACTTCAACGGCCGCTACGTTGGCGCTTAACGCTGGTGGAAATGTTGATATACAAGACGCCGTAAATGTTGATTCACTAACAATTGATTCTGGGGATCTAAGGGTAAGCACTAACGGTTCTAGTGCGGGCTCGCCTCGAACGATTGGATTTACTGATTGGAGTGCAGGAGAATATAGTCGATTTGATCTATCTCAGGGAAGTGATGGCTTGCAGTCTGGGAATGGCCAGCAAACAGGGTTGTATGGATATTGGGGGCTTGTACTACAGGGTAATCGGCAGGCAGCACTTCCGGGCTATACTGCGGGTGGGGTCAATGACGCGTCTGTGTTAGTGCTTGGGGGTCAAGCTACGCGGCCAGTTTTGGTGGCACAAGGTAGCGCAGGTCAATCTGGAAACTTATTTGTTGCAGAAAATTCATCAGGGACAGATCTTGCCTATATCACCTCTGCAGGAGAATTTGTTGGAACGGCCGGCCTGGACATAACCGGTGCTCAAGTTGATATAAACGCCAGCTCAAATAATGCCACCAACATAAATACAGGATCCAGCAACGGCCTTGTAACCATCGGTGGTGGCTCTGGCACCTTCTCACTCCAAACAACCAACATAGATATCTCTGCTGCTGGTGCAATCACGGGAGTTACTGGTTTGACGGTTGCTTCTGGAGCGACTTCATTAGGCGGTACATTATCAGTAACCGGGAATGCTACGTTTAACGGCAGCGTCTTTAGTCCGTCAGCATCAGGCTTCTCTGTTGCAACAAACACTACCGACTGGATAGAGCTCAATAGACGGTTCATCGGTACAGGTAACTTGGGTGCACCAGATCGAGTCATGGTTGAGGTGACTGGGGGTGCATATACTGGGGGAGGTACAACAGTTTACTATATTGAATTCCGCGGAGGCGTCGTTATCAAGAAGCAGGAATATAACGGCGGTGCAGACCCAACGTTCCACAGTCTCAGGGTCTACGGTGAGGATGCGCTTGCAACGGATTCTCTCACAAAGCATATCGTGGGTATTACAACCGGAAATGGTACTAACTTCCACGCTCTAAATATTGTCGCAAGAGAACTCGTCGATGGTGAATGGATCGATCTGACATCGACGCCTGCAGAACCTTCTGTCGGATTTACGAACGTAACCCCGACAATTAACTTTGGTGAATTCGAAGCTGGCTCGACCACAATAACTGGCGGGTTGACCCAAACTACCGGTGCGGTTTCACTGACCGGAAACGCAGCTTCAAGCTTCACTACTTCTACGGGCAATCTTACGCTCGATGCAACTTCCGGTTCGACGCCGACGATTAACCTTGGTACTGGTGGGCAGGCAAAGACAATTCAGATCGGTACGACAACTGGCGCAGTGGCACAGACAATTGGCATAGGTAATAATGCAACGGCGTCTTCGACAACCAATGTTACAATCGGAAACCTGCTCAGTACTAGTGCTACAACAATTCAAGGTGGTACCGGGGCAAGTGCGGTTGCTATACAGGCAGGAGCCGCTGGAACGATCAGTATTGGCACCAACAGTACGGCGACAGTATCTATCGGAACTGGCACATCGATTCAGGCTCTCAACTTCGGCACGGGTGGTACTGGAGCTAAGACTGTTACTGTCGGATCAACTGCTAGCACCGGAACAACCAGGTTGCAGGCGGGAACAGGCGGAGTTATCGTTCAGGCTGCCGATGATACGGATGTTTTCCAGGTAATAAATAACGCAGCCTCAGAAACATTACTCCGTGTAGATACGACTGTTCGTGGTGTGGGTGGCGGAAACTTGGTTAAGATTGGAAACAGCACAGGCACTAACGTTGATACGACTGTTCTTCAGCTGGACGCTGCGACAGCCGCGCCATCTTCTAATCTCAGTGCGCTAAACGGTGGTATGTTCTATAACTCAACGACTAATAAGATCAGTATTATAGAAAACGGTGTTGTTAAGACGCTCTGTAATACAACCGATCAAAACTGTGGTGCGGGTGGTGGTTCAACGACCACCTTGCAACAGGCCTATGACAATTCTTCGAGTCCAGCGACGATTACGACTTCATCGGCGACCAAAGATGTAGTTATTCAGTCCGGTGGTGGCTTTAACTCTGAGTCAGCTTTCCAGGTAAGGAACGCGGCTGGTACAAGCTTGCTCAGTGTTGATACGAGCAATTCACTCATAAAGACCAACGCTGGCATAATACCCGTAACCGTAGCTAGCTCAACAACAACATCAAATGTCGGCACCGATGTTGATCTCGGCACCGACACGGGACTATTTAGTTCAATTGCTGTTAGCCCAACCGGCTTTGCAGTTGTTGCGTCCCATGACAATACAAACGGTGATCTTAGGTTTACCGTATGCGCTACAGAATCTTGCAGCACCGGTGCCACGTCTAATGCCGTCGATACCTCTGCTGCTGATGTCGGCGAATTCCCGAGTGTTATATTTGGGAATGACGGCCTGCCAATGATCGCTTACTACGACGTCACGAACTCTGCTCTCAGGTTCCTAAAATGTACAAATATGAGCTGTACATCAGGGACGCCACAAACCGTTGACAACGCCGCCGATACAGGCAGACACGCTTCGGTAGCTTTGGGTATTGATGGCCTTCCCGTCATCGCTTACTACGATGACACGGCCGACGACCTCAAGGTGACTAAATGTGGCAATGTGAGCTGTAGTAGTGGTAATACAACGACCGTTGTTGACTCTACTAACAACGTCGGTGCCTACGCTTCTATATCTGTTCCGGCTGACGGACGTCCGCTGATCGCTCATTCAGATCAAACTACAGTTGACCTCCGCTATACACGTTGTGGCAACGCTGCATGTTCATCGGGGAATACATCTACAACGATTTACGCAACGGGTAACTCAGGTAATGATATCGAGGCTGCGATCGGGGCTGATGGCTTCTTGGTTATTGCGCATCACGAATTAACCGGTGGCGATCTATACGTTACGAAATGCGACAGCCTAACCTGCGCAACACCAACTACAACGCAAGTTGTTTCGACAAACTTTGTTGGCGAATGGGCTGACCTTGCAATAAGCCGCGATGGAATGCCGATCATCTCATACTACGATGCAACAGGCCTTGACCTGCAGGTACTGCGTTGTACGTCTGCAGGTTGTACGGGAACAAACACCAACACCGAACTTGAGACCACTAACGACGTAGGATCGTATAGCTCGATGGCCATTTTACCGAGCGGGCTGCCGATTATCTCGCACCATAACAACACTGGCGGGGATCTCCGAATTACCCGATGTGCAACGACAGACTGCGCAACCTCGACAGGCAGTGCGGTAAGTGGCGGAGTTGACCTTGGTTCAAGCACCACAGCGTTTCAGTCTGCGTATCTCAATAACATCCAATCGAGTGGCATGAATACGTTGAACATAGGCACTAACGGCGTTACCAGAATCGCGGTCGATACTACTGGTAACAGCACCTTCAGCGGCAATATCCTCGCTGCTTATCCGCCGAGCAACTCTGGAACTACTAGGACTTCGGTTTTGGCCGATGCAACCAACGCAACAGGCCAATATAATGAAGTCCTCATCCCGAGCGACGGAATTCCGGTAATTGCATACTGGGAGCAGACTGGTAGTGATCTGCGTATTTATAGATGCGCAAATGCTCAATGTACCGGTAGCGAGGCTGGAACAAAGACCGACATCGACGGCGGTGCAACTAACTGGGGTCAATTTGCCGCCGCTGCGTTGGGGACGGATGGTTATCCGGTTATTGCGCATTATGATTCTACGAATACCGATGTTGTCGTGACCAAATGCGCCGATACAAGCTGTACCTCACGTACGAATACAACAATCACTGAAGCTGGATTGAGCGTTGGTTTGGGAGTGCCAAATAATAGTGGAGGAATTGACATAACTATCGGCAGTGATGGTTTGCCGATTATTGTAGCTACCAACAACGCCGCTACGGACCAACTAAGGATCTATCAGTGTACAACTACAGCGTGCACAGCGTTCACGACGCTCAATACTGTTAGCGATGCCGACTCGCTCGGTTTGGCTCCGGCGGTAACTATCGCGGCTGACGGTACGCCAATTATTGCTATGCAGAACGAAACCGATACTGATTTAGCTGTTGCAAAGTGTAATAATGCAACTTGTTCAACATACACTTTGACCAAATTTGCAACTGGTGATTCCGATGGTTGGGCGCCTGATATTACCTTGGACAGCGCAGGCTATCCGATTATAGTTTTTTATGAAGCATCAAGCGATGTTCCGACGGTCATAAATTGCACTAACCATTCGTGTTCGACATCTACTCGGACAGAGATTGCAAACCCAGCAACGTGGATTTTTGGAGAGCACCCTCGGATAGTTATCGGTGCAGACGGACTGCCACTTATTACAAGTTGGCGCAACGAGGCGCTGACGACAAGCGATGAGCTTATCATTACAAAATGTGGTACTAATAACTGTTCGAGCGGGAATGTTCACTCCAATCTGGAGACTGGTCGTATTGGGGAATGGAGCTCAGTGGCTATAGGTAATGATAATCTCCCGGTTATTGCTTACTGGGACTTTAACAATAATCTGAGCAATGACTTGTTTATAGTCAAATGTGCAGACGATGCCTGTAGCTTGGCTACGAGCGATATTACCTCGGGTGGATTTAATATCGGCTCTCTGACCAATTATTTCAGCAATGTCTACGCGGCTAATTTTTACGGCGAAAACTTCTATGTAAATAATTTTGACGTTGCCGAGGAATATGAAGTTGAAGATCAGTCTTTGGTTGCTGCAGAGATCGTTGCCCTTAACCCTTCTACCGGTAAACTGCGCCGGGCTGGAGTGGGTGATAGGCAGAATACGCTTGGTATCATCTCAACCAAACCGGGTCTTGCCCTGAAGGACTACAAGGCAAACCGAACCGATACGCGCATGGTAGCTCTCGTTGGTCGAGTTCCGCTCAAAGTCGTTGGCAACATCGCCATCGGCGACCCAATCATGCTGTCGCCGAATAACCCTGGCATGGGCGAAAAGGCAACGACCGAAGGTCTGATCGTTGGTCGCGCACTGCAATCAGTCACTGGTGGTGGAACCATCGAAGTCTTTGTACAGACCGATTACTACACACCGATAACTGAGATCCAAGGTGCTTCATATGCGATGTTCAGTAACATGCTGGTCAGTGGCATTTTGAAAGTAAATGGCAATCTGGACGTCACCGGCAATGCAACCTTCGCGGCCGATGTCAGCTTTGGCGGCCACGTTATAACATTTGGTCAGGTGCCTGATCTTGATATCGCTCAAGGTATTGTTCTCGGTGCCAATACTCAAGACCCTGTAGTGACGTTAACCGGCAACGATATTTCCGGAACAATTTCTATTGATACTACCTCCTTAACCGCTCCGCTTGGCGCTGGCGAAATCGTCAAAATTACCTTCAAGAAGACCTACCAAACTAAGCCGCGGATTTTCATCGATCCAGTTAATAGTTCCGCCGTCGATATGCCGGTATATCGAGATGCCCAGAACGATTTCTTCATAATAAAAATTAAATCACCTATGGCACCGGGACAGGTCTATGAATATGATTACTTTGTAGTACAATAACCATGAGCAAGATGAAACAAAACGAATCAGATTCTTCGCAACACATCAGGCACTTGAAGGCCTCTATAGCTTTCATGAGCATCGTCCCTATTAGTGTTATGTTTATATTCTTTGCCATATTTTATCTTGGTAATGCTCGTGGGCCCGAAGGCATGGCCCAAACTGCCACGACTACCCAGGTAACCGCTGAAGTAGTAGCTTCAAACCTGGATACACCGTGGTCGATGCAATTCGCACCGAACGGGATTTTGTATTTCACTGAGCGTGTTGGCAATGTCAAGGTAGTTCAAAACGGCCAAGTACGTCAGATTCTCAATATTCCTCAGGCGGCCGAAAGCGCCGAGGAAGGCTTGCAGGGCTTGGCGCTTCACCCGAATTTCGCCTCCAATGGCTGGGTTTATATTTACTATACCTATAACAACAACGGTCTTAAAAATCGTTTAGCGAGATTTACGGTTAATCCATCGACTGCTGCGGTTACCTCAGCTCCCGTAGTTTTGATCGACAATATCCCGGGATATCGTTTCCATAACGGCGGTCGAATTAAGTTTGGGCCAGACGGTAAATTGTATGTTGCTACCGGAGCAGCTACGCCAGATACGATCTCGCAAGACGTCAATAGTCTTGGAGGCAAGATTTTGCGCGTAAATGATGACGGTTCGGCTGCGGCCGGTAACCCGTTTAATAACCGGGTTTGGAGTTTGGGTCATCGCAACCCGCAGGGAATTGCTTGGCACCCAACGACCGGTGAAATGTGGATTACCGAGCACGGTCCATCAAGCTCTGCGCCATATTGTTGCAATGATGAGGTAAACCGAATAGTGCCAGGCGGAAATTATGGTTGGCCGAAATTTTATGGCGAAGTTGGCCGTGATTCGACATATAACTACTTCAATATAGTAGATATCAAACCGCTTGCTTCAAGTGGTCCAAGCGCTAAATGGGCTCCTGGTGGAGCTATGTTTTACTCTGGTGGTCCGTTAACGGGGCCGTGGCGAAACAGCTTGTTTATCGCTGGGCTTGGCGGAATCGACAAATCAAATCAGGCGATATTTAGAGTGCCTTTTTCGGCAGATGGCCGAACGCCTCAAAAAAATGCAATCGAACGGATGTATCATTCGCCAAATACAACGACAGGCTATGGCCGAATTAGGGATATTATTCAAGGAACAGATGGAGCTGTTTATTTTGCGACTAGTAACAAAGATGGTCGTGGGAATGCGCGCACAGGTGATGATAAGATAATCAGGCTTAAGCCGGTTATCGCAACTTCTCCAACTCCAACACCAACTCCAACACCGACTCCAACTCCAACACCGACTCCAACTCCAACACCGACTCCAACACCAACACCAACACCAACTCCGGTGACCAACCCACAGACCCCATATGGTGGATCACCCCGCACTATCCCAGGCATTATTGAGGCGGAGGATTTCGATAACGGTGGGCAAAACGTCGCTTTCAATGACACGACAAGCGCCAATAACGGTGGGCAATACCGTTCTACGGCCGTAGATATCGAGACGACGTCCGATACTGGCGGTGGACATAGCATCGGTTGGGTTAATGTGGCTGAATGGCTTGAATATACGGTAAATGCTCAAGCCGGAACCTATTCGGTGGCTCTGAGGGCCGCAACGGATGGTGGCGGCAGTGTTAGGTTACAACTAAACGGCACGACTATTGGTGAATTTGGCGTTCCGAGCACCGGTGGTTGGCAAAAATGGCAAACGGTTAATCTCAATAATGTATCGATTCCGGCAACGAATGGTGGCGTTTTAAGAGTTAGTTTTGTTGGAAAAGCTGTTAACTTAAATAAAGTAAGCTTTACAAAGATTTCATCGCCAACGCCCGTTACTAACCCGCCATCGGGCGGAAGTAGTGGTAGCTCACAGAATTTACCAAGAACACCCATATCCGTACCGGGAGCAAGTGGATCAACCCCTGTTAGGATTCCAACTTCAGTCGCTCAGGCTGCTTCAGGTCAGTCCGGCAGACTGGTTGCAGACTTTAACGGAGATGGTCAAAACGATGTAGCTATCGATGTAAACAATGACGGCATGGTTGATCCATCGACAGAGATAGTCGAGGTTGTTCCCGCTGCCGATGCGGTTAGTTCAGTCGCTTTGGAAGAAGATATCACCGACCTGCAAGATTCTTCAGTTGTGACGATTAAGGCTGGCCCACTGCCTGAGACTACTATCGCTAAACCAGTTCTATATGGTTTTGTAGCCGCGAATGGTGCTGTTGGGTTTGGGGCGATAGCCTATCTGGTTGCCTCTAAATTTGCGTTATTCGCAGCCTTTCGTGGTCGATTCTTTCACTAAAGCCGTGTTATAGAAAATTACAACGCTTATCCACAGATAATGTGTATATTTAGTATTTTTTGTACTCATATACGCAATAATTCTATTGCTTAGTAACAGAGGCGAGCCTATACTTTAATCAGATCATCAAAAACAAAAACAAATGATCAACAAAAACAAAAACAACAATAAGCTTTTCGTGGCACGATGTGTCCTATATCTATTTTTGTCTTTGTTTTTGCTGAGTAATTTCGGTGGTGCGGGGATTGCAGCTACTTCTGACGTAGCGAAATGGTTTACCTCGTCAATAAGTTTGGAAGAGGGAACGATTGTCGCTATAGATTCTGGCAATGCCGATGCTGTAGCGGTGGCTTCGGTTGACCAGTCGACCAAACTGCTGGGAGTTGTCGTGCCCGCGGATAAGTCTACTATTTCACTTGATGGCAATAATCAAGAAGGCAAAGTCCAGGTAGCTATCGCTGGTCGCGCCCAGGTCAAAGTTGACAAGAGTAACGGTACGATAAGTCGTGGAGATTTAATCGGCCTGAGCAAAGTATCGGGAGTTGGTGCGAAGGCAAATGAAGGCGAACCAGTCGTCGGCGTTGCTGAAAGCTCATTTGGATCCGAAGGCGATAATGCCTCTGAAGAAACCGCTTTACTACCGATGATTGTCTCTGTCGGTGTTGCTCCGTCGTCATCTGTGGCAGATGGTGCAACTTCGACAACGTGGGTTCGCAGTATTGCCGGACGTGACGTCTCTGCCTTGCAGCTTTTCTTCGTCTTCTTTATTGCTGCTGTCGGTGTACTGGCAATAAGCTTTTTGTCATATAGTGCGGTTCGAAGTGGTGTGGTAGCGACCGGTAGAAATCCACTGGCAAAGCCGGCTATTTTGCGTGCTTTATCTCAAACGATGATCATGGTCAGCCTGGTTGCTATCAGTTGCTTTAGTTTAATGTATTTCATGTTGAGGTTATAGGGGTAGTATGATGAACGACTCGAATAACCAATATGAACTACCGCCAGCGCAGACGCTTACTAATGATGAGTTGACAGTGCATATCCCAGGGGTAGCTGAGCAGGTTCAGCGACAGTCGGTCAAAGAATCTGTTCGATTGGGTCTTTGGACCTCGGTGGCCGCTGTTTTGGTCTTGATCTTTATATTCTTGATTGGTTTCGTTTTCGTCAAAAGCCAGAAAGATAGCACCGAAAATAGTGGATTTAAAAAAGTGCCGCTTTCGCAATCGGCTTTTAGCGCTGTCAGTGCGGATCAGCTCAATCTAGGTCAGCTAGGGCAAGTTGATATTAATGGTTTACTGCGCGTTAATGGTGGATTGGTAATAACACCGACTACAGCTCCGTCAACTCCGCTAACGGGCCAGCTTTATTTCAATAAAGACACTAATCAAATGTCATATTATGACGGTACGGCATTTCAGATTGTCGCTAATCAATCATCGACTGTTTCAACAGTCGGTGGAGCCAGTGGGGCTATTGGCCTCGGTAATGGTTTGGCCCTACAAGGCAACACACTGTCTGCGACGGCAATTAATAATGCCGTAAATGCCGCAGCAGTTACCAGTGTTCAAGGTCAGACCGGATCGGTACTGTTTTTGGCTGGAGACGGAATTGGCCTATCCGGAACAACAATCAGCAATACCGGCGTTCGATCTGTCGGTGGCGCAAGCGGCAATCTGGCAATCGGCAGAGGTTTGGCGCAGGCCGGAAATTCTTTGAGCTCAACGGTCTCATTAACCTCCGGAAGTATTAGCCTGATCGTTACTGAAGACGGTAATGGAAATTACACCATTTCACAGTCCGGAATTGGTACCGGCGGTACGGTTGCGCTTGGTCCGGCCATCACGCAGACTGACTCTTCGAATTTCCCAAGTATCCGGATCGACAAGACGGGAACCGGGAACTTACTGCACTTAAGTGACAATGGAACTGACCGATTTATTGTCACTCAAGCCGGTGCAATATCGGTCGGGACAATCGGCTTTAGGCAGTTAACCGGAGTGCCTTCAATTGTGAACTCGGTGACCGACGGCGTTACGACGTCAAGTGGCGGGTTAACAATCGGCAGTGGCCTTGGACTGAGCGGAAGTACAATTTCAAACACCGGCGTTCGCTCGCTGGCTGGTACGGCCAATCAAGTTGCGGTGTCCGGTGCAACGGGCGTAGTGACGCTTTCTTTGCCGCAAGATATCAACACAAACTCCACGCCAACCTTTAGCGGGCTAACCCTTACTTCATTGGGTAATGGATTAGTTCAGTCTGCCAGTGGTGTGATCTCTTCTGGGGCTGTAGACCGCAATAGTGCGACATTATTTACGAACAACCTATCGGTGACAAATGGCGGTACAGGAGCGACCAACGCAATCGGAGCCAGGTCCAACCTTGGGGCCGCCGCCTCTGGTGCTAACGGCGACATCACGTCTCTGTCTGGACTAACAACTGCACTGTCTGTACCGCAAGGTGGAACAGGTACGAATAACCTGTCGACAAATGGTGTTCTGATTGGAAATGGTGGTGGCGCAATTAGTTCAGTTGTGGCTGGTGGTACCGGACTCTGTCTTACTTCAACTGCTGGTGCGCCGTCATGGGCGGCTTGTCCAGGGTCTGGCGGTGTTAGCTCGGTCAATACCTTTACTGGTGCGGTAGCAATTCAAGGTACGGCCGATCAAGTTAATGTGAGTAGTGGTGCGGGCACGATTACGTTATCTTTGCCGCAAAACTTAAACACGACATCCTCGCCACAGTTCAGTAGTTTGACACTCAGTGGCGGCTTAACGGTATCTGGCGGAACCGGAACATTCGGTACTGCCACGCAAGCTGGCGGTGTCATTATTTATGACGGCAGCACTAATACGGCGACCTTCCAAACGGCTAGTCTTGGTCAAAATACGGTCTATACCTTGCCAGATCCTGGTCTCGCTTCGACGACTATTTGTTTGACGAGTGGTAACTGTGCCGGTGTCGGCGGTGGTGTTACGACGGCTGGAGGCACAACGAATACTCTTGCAAAATTTAGTGGCACTTCATCAATCGCGAACTCGAATATAACAGATAACGGGACAACCGTTAGCATCGGCTCTGCTCTTAATGTCACCGGAGCAGTTACCTTGACTACGGCGCTGTCTGTCGGCAACGGCGGTACCGGCGCAACTAGCGCGATCAACGCTCGAACTAACCTTGGGGCCGCGGCTTCTGGTGCTAACAGTGACATTACGAGTCTCTCCGGTCTCACAACGGCTCTCAGCGTAGGGCAGGGTGGTACCGGCGCAACAACCCTTGGCAGTAATGGCGTGATCGTCGGCAATGGAACTGGCGCATTGAGCTCGATTGTAGCCGGCGGAACAGGCCTTTGTCTTATGTCGACAGCCGGTGCCCCGTCTTGGGGCGCGTGCCCAGGTGGGGCAGGTGGCGTTGACGATGTTAATGGCTTTACTGGCTCCATTACCATCCAAGGCACCGCTAACCAGGTTTCGGTTGCTAGCGGTTCTGGGACATTAACATTATCTTTACCGCAAAACATTCACACGGGATCCTCGCCACAGTTTACTGGATTAACGTTAAGCGGGCTTTCTAACGGATTAGTCCAGTCATCTGGTGGAGTGATATCATCGGGTGCTGCTGACCGAAATAGCGGAACATTATTTACGAACAACCTATCGGTTACAAATGGTGGTACGGGAGCAGCTAATGCAATTGGAGCCAGGTCTAACCTTGGTGCTGCTGCCTCAGGTGCTAACGGTGACATTACTTCATTAACCGGTCTTACAACGGCATTAAGTGTAGGGCAGGGTGGTACCGGCGCGACAACCTTGGGTAGCAACGGCGTATTAATCGGTAACGGTACCGGCGCCATTAGCTCGGTAGTTGCTGGTGGTACCGGCCTGTGTCTAACTTCAACGGCCGGTGCACCATCATGGGCTTCATGTCCAGGTTCTGGCGGCGTTAGCACGGTAAATACCTTTAGCGGTGCAGTGACTGTTCAAGGTACGGCTAACCAGGTAAATGTTAACAACAGCGCGGGCACAATCACCTTATCATTGCCACAAAACCTCAATACCACCTCGTCACCGCAGTTTAGTAGTCTCACACTTACTGGTAACTTAGCAGTTCAGGGTGGTACGGGAACATTCGGTACTACTACGGTTGCCGGTGGTGTTGTCATCTATGATGGATCAAGTAATACCGGTACGCTCCAGACGGCTGCCCTTGGTCAAAATACGGTCTATACCTTGCCAGATCCTGGCCTTGCTTCGGCAACTATTTGTCTATCCACCGGCAACTGTGCTGGATCTGGTGGTGGCGTTACCACTGCCGGCGGTACAACAAATTACCTCGCATTATTCAGCGGCACCAGCTCAATCGGTAACTCGACGGTTAGCCAAAGTGGCTCAACGCTAACAGCAACGGGTAACTTGGTCTTGCAAGGAGCAAACAGCTTAGCGGTCGGAACAGCCAGCACGAATGCTGGTTCTATTGCGTTTTATAACACTGCCGGTGCCAATACGGTGTCGATCCAGGCTCCAAACGCAAATCCAGGCTCGAACTTAGTTCTTCGTTTGCCAAGCTCCGACGGCGGCAACGGTGATTGTTTGAAGACCGATAGCGCTGGAAACTTAAGCTTTGGAACTTGTTTGTCAGGCTCTGGTGGCGGTGGTAGCGGTGTCATCAGTTTGGACGGCTTGTCAGGCACTTTGACTATCTCGAATGCAACTGGCTCTGGTAGCAACATCACTATCGATGACGCGACTACGACAGCCAGAGGTATCGCGAGCTTCAATGCATCTAACTTCTCAGTAGCTTCTGGCGCAGTAACAATTGCGACGGGAGGCATAACTTCAACGGAAATTTCCAACGGAACAATCACGGGCACCGATATTGGCGCAACAACAGTCGCCAATTCAAACCTCGTTAATTCATCTCTAACGGTTACTGCTGGTAATGGCTTAAGTGGTGGTGGCTCGGTAGCGCTCGGAGCCTCGACTTCTTTGGCTGTTGCCTACGGTTCGGCTGCTAACACGGCAGTTCAAGGTAATACTTCACTTGTCTGTGCTTCTGGTACCGGCAATTTAAGTGGTGGCGGTAACTCAATTACCCTCGGTAGCGGTGGAACGTGCGGTAGTCTCTCGACCGTCAACAACCCAACGTTCACAACCAGTGTAACAACCGCCCAATTAATCATGACTGGCGCTGGAAGTAATGGAACTTTACAAGTTGCTAACCTCGGTCAGGCTACGGCTTATACTCTACCGGATCCAGGTGGCGCCACGGCAAGTATCTGTCTTTCAACCGGCAACTGTGCTGGTTCTGGCGGCGGTGTTACCACTGCTGGTGGTACAAACAATACCATCGCTAAATTTACTGGCACACAAACACTGGGCAACTCAACCATTACCGATAACGGTTCAACTGTTGCCATTGGCGGCGCCCTCAACGTCACCGGCGCTGTTGGACTAACAGTACAGCTATCTGTCGCTAACGGTGGTACCGGCGCAACGACCCTGGGCAGCAACGGTGTCTTGCTCGGCAATGGAACATCGGCGATCAGCTCGTTAGTCGCTGGGAGCGCGGGGCTTTGTCTTACTTCGACTGCTGGAGCTCCAACGTGGGCGTCATGTCCTGGTTCTGGTGGTGTTAGTACGGTAAACACCTTCAGCGGTGCCGTTACCGTTCAAGGGACGTCTAACCAAATTAGCGTCAATAACAGCGCTGGGACAATTACACTATCGACCCCACAAAACATTCACACCGGTGCCTCGCCACAGTTTAGTGGGCTAACGCTTTCGAGTGATTTGGCCGTAAATGGTAGTGCGATTACAACGACCAGTACGGGCACTGTAGCACTCTTTAATACAAACGCCGTCGGGCTTAACATCGGCGGTGCCGTCAATGCGACAGGCATAAATCTCGCCGGTGGCTCAGCCTCAACTGGTTGTACTATCGATGGCTCTAACGGTAACTTAACCTGCTCCGGCAACATCACCGGTGGCGCTACAGGCACCTCAGGCTACTTCACACGTTCCGGCACAACACTTTCACCAGCTACATCTGGAGACAACATTACAACTTCCGGTAACCTATCTACAACCGGCTCTGGCACGATTACCTCTGCCGGTACCTTGACGGCTTCAGGCGGTGCATCAATATCAAGCGGTCTCAACAATAACAACGGTGGCATAACCAACACCGGCTCAATTGCCGGAGCGAGCACTATCGCTGCCTCGGGTAACATCAATACGACTGGCGGCGTTTTGCAAACCAACTCATTAACAAGAATCGATAACTCCGGAAACCTCACGAACATCGGTAACCTCACAGCCACTGGTGCCATTCAAATTTCTTCAACCAGCGCAACAAATGACATTACGCTAACCTCGGCCGATCAGATTATTTTGAACTCTGTCGGGACGATTGAACTTCAAGACAATACCAACCTCACCGGCAACTTCGATGTCTCGGGTACACTTTTTGCTGGTACGGCGGATGCCTTCCAGGTGGCCAGCAATGGTGCCGTTACGGCAGTTGGCGTTAACTTCGGCAGCGGTCTATTGCAAGGATCCGGTGGCCTGACGGTCTCAGGTACAATTGCCCTAAATGGCAACACTGACATAAATAACAACGTATCGTTTGCTACTAGGGCTGGCTCAACATTTACAACCCCTGGTACATCCACAAGTGCCGCGCTTAATGGTGCATCGTACTATCTATTGGATACCTCGGGTGCTGCTCAAGTTATTCAGGGAATTACCGCTGGGCGCGATGGCCAAAGAGTAACACTTACCAATGTCGATGCATCAAATGCGGTAACTTTTGCAAATGACAATGCCGGCGCCACTGGAGCTCGAGTCATTACCGGTACTGGCAACGACATTACTCTTGCTATCGGGGCAACAATCGAACTTATTTATGACCTTGCCAATACAAGGTGGCGCGTACAAGGTGGTGTAGCAGGCGGCAATGGTACTTGTTCGACATGTGCTAACACCTCATTATCGAACTTGAGTGGGGTAAACATCAACACGGCACTTAACCGTAACGGTGGCGACTTAACATTGCAGACAACAACTTCAGGGAATATTATTATCAACGCTGCCGGAACGTTAGATGTGCAAGATACTATCGCAAATTCAACCGGAAACTTGGTGCTTAACGACACGGTAGATATTGGCTCGGCGTCAACAGGACTTCGCGTTTCGACTGACGGCGTCGTAACTGACCTTGATGATAGCGCCGTAACGATTGGCCAAACACTTGCTGTATCGGGCGACATCAATATAACCGGTGGGAACCTTACATCAACCGCCGGCACGCTAACAATCGACGGCGGTGGCACTGTTTCCATAACCGACAACCTCACTATGACCGGAATACTATTCCAGTCATCAAATGGTATTCGGGTAGCGACTTTCGATAATATTTCTACGAGGATTGACAGCGGTTTTTACGAGACCGACACGGCAACTCCTGCTGAAGGCTGGCCGTCAGGCTGTGGCTCCAACTGTCATTTAATTGCTTCTACTCACAGCAACACCGGCAACTATTATTCATTACAACTAGCTGGTGACTTCTTCAACCAGAACTTCTACCTCAGGTCGACTAACGGCAGTGGTACGCAAACTTGGAGCCAAGTTGCCACGCTTGAAAACACGCAGACGTTTAGCGGTACAAAGAGCTTCAGCGCCGTTACAACCTTTAACGAAAACGTGAACCTTGGTGCAGCTGACCAAATCGACTTTGCCGATGAGTCTGCAGACAAGATTTACCTCAACAGTAACACCCAAGGAATCGGTGTCGAAGCCAACACGCTTACTAACTGGACGGACACGCAGTTCAGATGGAGGACTGGCGCAACGTCATCAACGACCGGTACTGAGCGAATGCTGCTCGATGCTTCGAACCTTAACCTGACTAATGGCACCGGCTTGGCTGTCGCCGGTAACACTACACTATCAGGTACTTTGGCAGTTAATGGTGGCCAAATAACTTCGAGCGCCAACCCACTTATAATTAATGCTAACGGCGGCGTCGATATCCAGGATCCGCTTACTGCCGACAGTCTGACTCTAGACTCCGGCGACATTACTGTGGCTGGTGGCGACTTTGCTACCTCGGCAATTACGCTTAATAAACCAATCTATATTCGTGGCACTGGCAATAACAACCCGGGCAACCGTTTGGTTCGCATTGGTTCTGATACGCACGTGAATAATGCTTCTCGAGGTCTGACCCTTACGATTATTACCGCCACAACACACGTTCACGTTAGCTCAACCAACTATGACACTTATGGGACTCCAGCTGACTCAGATAACCTTGCTACGGCTCTTAATAATCTTACACGGAACCAAATTGGTATTTTGACCAGCGTTGATGCATTTGAAAATAGTATTACAACAAATCTTCGTACCGCCGCTTTCCGTCTCGGCCTTGATAAACTTGGCACTATCTCGACAACAAGCTCACTCCGTGCACCATACGCAGCAATATTCCGTGGGGCTGGTACTGGCACAAACAACAGTGAAGCTGGCCGACAATCGTATGAACTACTTCAAAACCAAGATGCCGATTCTCCTACAGCCATCATTACAACATGGTTAACCGAAGACGGTTTTATGGGTCAGTCGCAATTATCCGCCCTTTATTCATCAAATTCGCAGCTCTCGATCCCAAGCTTACAAGTCGACTATAACGGCCGTGTTGGTATAGGCACCACTTCTCCAAGTGCCTTACTGCACGTTAGCAACGCCAGCGGTCCATTATTCGTAGTTACTGATACGACGGCAACTTCTCGTGATGTATTAACAATTGCCGATGGCGGTGCAACGACATTCAGAAACCAGACTAACTCAACAGCAGCCTTCCAGATTCAAAACGCAGCCGGCACCTCTAATCTATTTGTTGCAGACACCACTAACTCTAGGATTGGCATTAACCAAACTCCTACAGCCGGCGGCGCAGCCTTGCAAGTCAGTGGCGACATCAATGCCTCTGGCGTTCTGTACTCTGGCGGCGGCACCTATTTCTTAGGAAGCGGCGGTAACTTCAATTCCATGAATATCAATGATGATGGCGTGGGCACGGTACGAGTCCGTTCAAACACTAACGTCGCAACTGCCTTCCAGATTCAGAATGCCACCGGTGCCGATACATTATTGACGGCCGATACAACTGCCAGGTCCGGCTCTGGTGGTAATTTAATAAAAATTGGAAATAGTACGGGAACCGACACTGCAACAACGATTCTTCAACTCGATGGATCTACTACCGTGCCGACTTCAAACCTTGCAGCGCTAAACGGGGGTATGTTCTACAACTCTACGACTGGTCGAATCAATATCATCGAAGGCGGTGCGGTTAAGGTAGTATGTAATCACACAGACGCGCTTTGTGGTGGTAACTCGACTACTCTTCAGCAAGCTTATGACAACTCGGCTTCACCAACAGTCGTAACGACGAGCTCTGCCGCCAAGACAATAACCTTCCGTTCGGGTGCAACCTTTGATGCTGCCGGCATGTTTAACATCCAAAACGCCGCCTCGGTTAACGTCCTGTCTGTTGACACCTCAGCCGGCCGCGTTTCGTTCGGCGACAACGGCACTGACACCGGCCAAATCTATTCTGGTGGTCGCGTACCAACGACAACAACCGGTATTGCAACTGCTCAAAATGCAATTGGCGACGTCTCGATCCAAGGCAAGTATGCTTACTCAGTCAGTTACGACAATAATGTATTTAGGGTTTTTGATATATCAAATCCAAGCGCTCCAACCAATATTGCTAACTCCGGTGCGATTTTGTCGAATGCCGATGATGTTATTGTCAGTGGGCGGTATGCATATACGGCAAACATCGGCGACGATACGTTAAAAGTTAGTGATATTTCGAATCCAAATAACATCACCAACGTCGCTAGCGTTTCACTCGGGAGTGGTGCAGACCCTGCTCGATTAGTGATTGGCGGCAATTACATATACATCTTGAATAATGGCACCGCCGAAATTGAAGTTTGGGATATTAGTAGCCCGACGGCACCGCAGTTCGTAAGTACTGTATCTAGTTCGCTGGTAAATCCTGACCCGCAAGATGCATATCTACAAGGTCGCTATCTTTACGTGGTGAATAATGTGGCGCCAGCCGTTCTTGAAGTCTTTGATATCAGTAACCCATATGCGATAACTTCTGCCGGTTCGGTGGCAACTACTCATGCGGTTGTTTCGGTTGTTGTCAGTGGCAGATATGCGTACCTCGGAGACGAGCAGCCTACGTCGACATTAAAAATCTTCGATGTTGAAAACCCGGCCTCTATGAGCCAGATTGGCACCGTTGCAACTGCCGCCGGCAATGGGCTTCGATCTCTCAGGATTAGCGGTCAATACGTTTACGGTGTTACGACATTCACCTCGAACCGGCTCCATATCTTCGATGTATCAACCCCGACTGCACCATCGGTAGTCGGCTCAGTCGTATTGAGCGGAACAGAAGCATACGACTTAGAGATCCAAGGTCGCTACGCCTACATACCAACCTATATTGGCGATACCTTTGAGGTCTATGATCTGGGTGGAGCCTATTTGCAGCAGCTTCAAGCTGGTAATGTTGAGGTCTCAACGCTTGCTGCGCAAGATTTGTTTGTCGATAACAATACCAGGGTAGGTGGAGCGCTAAATGTTGGCGGTGATGCGATGATCGCTAGTGACCTTGGTGTCGGTGGGAACAGTTACTTCATGGGTGACATAAAGGTCGGTAAGCGTGCCGATTCGACCACGGCTATCGCCAGAGCAACCAACTCTACAGCGGGTAGGATTACAGCGGCGGGTAGTCAGATTGCGGTAGATGGCGTTATGTCATCGGTCGTCTACAACGGATCATTGTATGTCGGCACACAGGAGAACGATGCTGCTGAGGTGTACCGTTACGATGGAAACAATATCTGGACTCAAATCCACACAACCGATGGAAATATTTGTGGTCAAACCGGAGTCGATGCCATCACGACCATGGTAGTGCACGGCGGTTATATGTATGTCGGCACATCAACAACCGTAACTGCCACCGGTCAGGCCGAAATTTGTCGCTATGACGGTGGTACTACTTGGACGCGAGTAAGTACTGCAACGCCAGGCACGATAGCAACATTGGGTCGTACAGCTATCGACCAGGTATTCAAGTCTACAGTAGTAAATGGTCAGTTATATTTCGGAACTTACGAAAATGATGTTGCTCAAATTTATCGATATAATGGTTCGGCCGGTGACTTTACTGTAGTTCATGCGGCGGACGGGACTATTTGTGGCCAAGCCAACGTCGATGGCATTACGTCCATGGTTTCGTATGATTCTCAGCTATATGTTGGCACGCAAGAAGTTGGTGCGGCCGAAATTTGTCGCTACGATGGTGGCACAACCTGGACTCGCGTCAGTTCGGCAACAGCCGGAACAGTGGTTCCTACTCAGCGTGCTGGAATAGATGGAATCTGGTCGCTCGCTGTCTATAATGGCTCGATGTACGCGGCAACCAATGAAGCCAATAATGCCGAAATTTATCGCTACGACGGTGGAACGACCGGCAACTTTGCACAGATTCATGCAGTTGATGGAGCAATTTGTGGCGCAACTGGAGTAGACACTATCAGAGCAATGACCGTATATAACGGCCATCTGTACATTGGTACGGAAACGACGGTTACAGCTACCGGACAAGCGGAGCTTTGTCGCTACGATGGAAGCGATGTATTGACGAGAATCAACTCTGCTTCCGGTACGTTCGTCTCGACAGCTATCGACAGTGTTACTTCGCTAGCTGTCTGGAATGGTCAGTTATTTACATCGATTTTTGAAACAAACCTAGCCGAAGTTTACTCATATGCTGCGGTTGAAGGACAGTCTTTTGCCCTTCGTTTCGGTGCTGCATCAGATAACGATGGCGCAGAACTTCAGAGCTTCTATAACGAAGGTAGTATTAGCTTCGCAGCCGAACAACAGTCTGGGGCTAGCCCTGGTATGGGTAGCAACGGCTCCTTCCTCTTCTCTCACGGTATTACAACCGCCTTTGGTGCCTACGATATCGCTGAAGATTACCCAACTCGTGACGAAGATATTCTCCCGGGCAGCCTCGTGTCTATCGATCCAAACGAAACTGGTTTTGTGCGCCGTACGCAGACCTCAAACGACTCCACTATCCTTGGCGTCTTCTCTGAAAAACCAGGTCTAAGGCTAAGCCAGGCCGAAACGCACATCAATGGTGCTCGCCCAATTCCGATCGCTCTTGCTGGTCGAGTTCCGGTAAACGTGACAGATGAAAACGGCCCTATCTTGCCTGGTGATTACCTTACTTCTAGTTCAACTCCTGGGTATGCGATGAAGGCAATTCAGCCAGGCCCAACTGTCGGTAAGTCATTAGAAGCATTTAATGGCCAAGGGACTGGCAAGGTTTTGACCTTCATCAATATCAGCTACTACGAACCGTCGGTTAGCGGAATGCTACAGGTAAACAGCGCCGAGATCGGAACGCTCAATGTCCAGGGTGGCGTTATGGTAACCGGCAATATCAACACGACGGGCGATATCTCGCTCGGCGGTAACTTGGCCGTCGCTGGCGACGCAACAATTGGCGGTAACTTAACGGTTGCAGGAACATTAACTACTGGTCGATTGGTCGTGAACGGTCACATTAGCACCGGCGGGGAAGTCCCAACAGTCTCGGTCTTGCCATCGGCTGGCAACAACGCGACTATTACCATCGACGGGAATGATTCTGCTGGAGCGCTGACCTTAACAACTGGCTCGCAAAGCTTGCAGCCTGGTGACCTCGTCAAAGTACTCTTCTTTGAAAAATACGACCGTGACCCACGCGTAGTTATCACCCCAGTTGGCCGCGAATCGGCAATGCTTGGTGGTTACGTATCGCAAACTACTGAAGAATTCGTGCTCGGCGCGACTACTCAGCCAGAGCCAAACAAGACCTACAAATTTAACTACTTCATTGTCGAGTAAGGGTAGGGAATGCAGAAGTCTAGCCTTGACCCCCAATCGTACAACACCGCCAATATTAGACATGTTCGAAATATTGCAACTCTAATGGTTGTTTTCCCGGTGGTCATTGGTGTGCTGATTTTTTCGGTGTTTTTCATAGGTAATCGTAACAATTATTCTGGCGCACAGACGCCTGGTTGCAGCAAAACCATCACCTCTGGCTCTGTGTCTTCGGCTGCCTCCACAATGTCATCTGGGCAGACGCTTTGTTTGCAGGGAACAGGTAACTTTAGCGGGGGAACAATAAGTAGGGCAGGAGTCACGGTCACAACAATTCCTGGCCAGTCATCTCAAGCAAAAATTATTGGCTTCTTAG
Source organism: Candidatus Saccharimonadota bacterium (assembly GCA_022842995.1). GTDB lineage: Bacteria > Patescibacteriota > Saccharimonadia > Saccharimonadales > 2-12-FULL-41-12 > JALHOM01. Next base: position 66,155 of record JALHOM010000002.1, on the reverse strand, counting down.
GTATTTCCGGTTCGAATATTACGATCACAAACGTATACTTGAATGCCAATGGTGATGTCCGAAGCCCGTTTATCACCGGTGACAACGTGACGCTCAGGGGCAATGAAATTGTGAATATCGGCACATCTCGCGGTATTTGTATTTTGGTTGGTCCTTCGGATGGGTCAATAAAGCCGCGTAATACGGTTATTGACAGGAACAGAATTCATGATTGTGGTCGGGGGGTGTTAGATCAGGGAATTTATCTGGCTCATTCCATCGGTGCCCGAGTTACTAATAATTACATCTATGACAGTCCTGACTTTGCGATTCAATTTTATCCGTCGGCTCAGGATTCGATAGTCGAATATAACACTATTGATAACACGGCCCGTGGCGTAACTTTTTCATCGGAATCGGGCTACCCGATTAAATCGAGCAATAATATTTTGAGAAATAACATTATCACTAATTCATGGAAAGACTACAATATTGCCTACTGGTGGGGTGGTGGACCAGGGACAGGAAATCAGGCGAATAATAACTGTGTCTTTAATGGCGCAAAAGGAAACATCCAGGGTGGCACTTCGCATATTTCACAGAGTGGAAATATAAATGCCGACCCGCTGTATAACAATCGTGCCGCAAAAGATTTTACCTTAAAACCGGGCAGTCCATGTGCCGGTAAGGGCGTTCAGCCGCTGGCTACACCACCACCAGCTACACCACCACCAGCCGCTCCTGTTCCTCCTCCTGCTGGTGTAGCACCGCCTAGTGGCAGTGCATCGTCGTCTCCAAAAACACCAGGATCAACAAAAACAACTACCACTCAAGCAGGTTCCTCGGCTGTTACTGAGTCAAGCGCGGCTAATGAAAATGTGGCAGCTCAGGATATTGTTGGCGAGGAGAATTTTATCAATGATGAGGCAGCGATGAACTTTGCGGACCAGCCTCCAGAACAGTCGATACTAGATCTGTCCGAGCAAGGTTCGGATGTGTTTGTTGATGAAAGTTCTACGGAATTTGCTTCGCTATTTGGTGTAGAAGTTGGCTTGCCCAAAGTGATCGTTAATTTCTTTATCACCACTCAAATTCTGGCGTGGTTATCCTTGGGCGCGTATCTATATTTGCGCAAGGCTCATCTGTCAGCTTAGCCCTCGGCTTGCGAGATCCTCTCTTTACGGTAGTCAGGGGCGTAGACAACTCAAAACCTTTGCAACATTTTGCTACCATTCACCGTGTCCTCCGGATAAGCTACGTATAAATTACGAACTTTACGGTAACCGAATTTAAACACCCTATCGTACATTATTAATTCCAGATATATCTTAAGGTCGCCCTCCATACCCAGCGGTTCATAAAACACACTCATCGATAGACCTTTTTCGAACGACCACCCTTAACCCCAATGACTGGCCAAAAATACCAGGTAAATAAAATACACGATCGCGTACAACATTTACACGGGTTTCAGGGGTGATGATTGAATAATGCTGAAACTTAAGCATTTAGATTTGGCGTATTAATGACTGCTATTTGCTTAGTAGTAGCTACAGCCTATTGATACCAACTATAGTCTGATGAGCCTGCCTTTATGTTGCAAAGGTGGTGAATGGGTACGCAGGGATTTACGAACGATCTGTAAAATGGTAACGTATATTGAGGTAGGATATATATGAAACAAAAAGCAACTGTGATTGCAGTTTTGAATCAAAAGGGTGGGGTAGGTAAAACAACGACCGCTATTAATATCGCTTCTGCTTTGGGCAAGCAAAAGCAGACAGTGTTGTTGATTGACTCTGATCCGCAGGCAAATGCCACGAGTGGTCTCGGGGTTTCGTTGTCAGGATTGAACTCAACATTGTGCGACGTACTGGTTTCGGGTACGGCGGTATCTTCTACTATCCAAAAAACAAAAATCAAGAACATTTCAATTTTACCAGCAGACCCTAGACTTGCCAGTGCCGAAATTGACATTGCCACCAGAGATCGGCGAGAATTTATTTTAAAAACTGCGATCGACGATCTTGAGTATGACTACATAATTATCGATTGTCCGCCGGCACTGAGCCTACTGACCATAAACGCACTAGTGGCGGCTGACTATATCTTGATTCCGGTGCAGGCAGAATACTATGCGCTCGAGGGCTTGAGCCAGTTGCTTCAAGTCATGCAACAGGTTCAGTCCCGCTATAACCCAGACTTGGAATTATTGGGCGTATTAATGACAATGTATGACAAAAGGACGTCTTTGTCTCGTCAGGTCTACGATGAAGTCGAGAAACATTTCAAAGGTAAATTGCTAGAAACTGTTATCCCGCGAAACATTCGTCTAGCCGAAGCTCCGAGTTACGGTGTGCCCATTGATGAGTATGATAAATGGAGCCGTGGGGCCAAAGCGTATAAAAATGTAGCACGTGAGCTGGCCAAGCGCCTGGAAGGCAATAAATAAATGAGTACAAAAAGAGGCCTAGGGAAAGGATTCGGCAGTTTACTGCCTGATGATTTTGATAGCTCGGTTTTAATTGATCGTGGTGAGCGTATTCAAAAAATTGCTATCAGTGGTATTGTTGCCGACCCTAAACAGCCACGACGGCATTTCGATTCGGCAGCCATCAGTGAGCTAGCTGATTCCATAAAACGCTACGGCGTCCTACAGCCTTTAGTAGTTACGAACCTTGAAGCTTCTGGCAATTATCAGATTATTGCAGGAGAGCGTCGTTATCGGGCCGCTAAGAAAGCAGGCTTAACGCACGTACCGGCACTGGTCAGAAGTATGAAAGAGCTCGAGAGACTGGAAGTTGGTTTGGTTGAAAATATGCAACGCGTTGATTTGTCGCCGATGGAGCAGGCAATTTCTATTGCCCGGTTACATGAACAATTCAGCATGGATTTGCACACCATTGCTACCCGTTTAGGCAAGGCATATACGACTGTTAGTAATATTGTGAGACTTTTGCAGTTGCCGGACTTCGCTCGCGAGGCTCTGGACAGGGGCCAGATTAGCGAAGGGCATGCGCGAGCGGTTTTATCTTTGAAAGATCAATCGTCCGTCCAAAAACAGCTCGTTAATCATATCGTCAAAGACGGTTGGTCGGTTAGGCAGGCAGAGAATTTCGTCAAAACTCTTAAGGGCAAAGAAGTTGTCGACACTCCGAAAAAAGCAGTGAAAAAATCAGCTTATAGTACGTCGGAGCGCCATATTGTTGAAAAATTTGCGGCTTCTAAAGTTACGATTCTATCAACCTCGCGTAGTCATAGTGTAAATGTGAAATTCAAAACAGATCAAGAGCTCGCCGATTTCCTTAAGCACCTCGCGTAGTTTGATGAAGATCTTGGGTTAACAGTCTACAGTTAACGGATAACGGTTTACAGCTATGAGTCTGTAGTCTTGAGTCATGAGATAAGAGTCGTGAGATAAGGTTTGCCTTCGGCAAATAAAAAGAGCAATCCAGAGCTGGATTTTCGCATTTCGAGCTCCGAGAAACTAACGCGTGAGCGTAAAGATAAAAGTTTAAAGATTAAAGATAACGAGCTACGAGTAACTAGTCACGAGAAACTGTTTCTTGACTCATAACTCATCGTTCACGCTATTTTCCAATTCCCAATTTCTATTTTCAAATTACTAAAAAGTTCCCCATTTATCAAAAGGGTAAATTCGGAAAGTTAAAACACCGATAATATCTTCGGAGCGTACGCTACCAAGGTTGCGTGAATCGAGTGAATTACCTCGGTTATCGCCCATTACGAAGACTTCGCCATCTTTGACCGTCTCGTCGACGTCGCCGATCGTAGAATCGACAACCGCAGCTTCTGGGCCGAATTTATCAACCAAAAACCCGTTTGGATTTTCTTGATTAAAAACCGTTACGAGACCATTTTTCACGACAACCCTGTCACCAGGAAGGCCAATAACGCGTTTGATGAGTTGCTTTTCACTTGACTGGCTACTGCCGTTAAATTGGCCGGTGTGTGTTAAGACGATTATATCGTAGCGATCCGGAATATAATCCTTGTTTGTTACTCGTGAAATTGTTTTAGGAATTTTATTTATAATAAGTCGATCATTGTCCTGAAGAGTGGTCTCCATGCTTGGGCCGTCTACCTGATAAGTCCTGAAGATAAAAGCCGTAATCAATATTGCCAATAACGGCGCCGTAATAAGGATCATTACCGTCGAGAGATGTTCGCGTAAACGGCTAAACTTAGGTTCGTTTAAATCTGGTCGTCGGCCGCTTTGATAATTGTAAGATTGATCTTCTGGGTCTGGCGGAAGTTGGATTGTGGATGGTACGTTTGGTTGCATATACCTACATAGAGTACCATATATTGTTTTTTTAAAGTACGAACTTCATATCTGTTTTTTTGAGTTAGTATGGGCGTTTGGGGTTTACGTTTCTAGGCATAAACGGCTATACTGAAATATCGATCCCCTGTATTTATATGAGTCAGAATTTAAAACGAGATAATCAATTTAAGCGACGTGGGCCTATCGATGGCATAAGCTCTCGCGGTTCCGTACGCTTCAACCAGGGTGGAAGTAATTCCCTTGGGGCTTCTTCTGGACCCCGACCACAGGGCTCGCATGCTCGACAACAGTCTAATGTCCTTAACGACTTTCGGCGCTCTGATGGTTTTCATCCGAACAAACAACAGCAAATTTTACCGACTCCTCAGGCGCACTCACCACGTCCTCAGGCTCAAGAGACGTTTGTCATTGACCGAAAACAAGCGCCTCAGCATAAGCGCGGTTTATTTGGTAAAAAGAAATATAGCGGGCAGATAAAAACCAAGAAGAAGCGATCCAAGAAAAAGAAAGTTCTGCTGACGTTCCTCGTCCTGTTTATTATTGCGACATTAATCGGAGGTTTCTTGGTCTTTAAGGGCTATATTACGCTTCGTAAAGTCTTGCCAGGCGGCGGCGGTGCAGCAGCATTGCAGCAAAACGTTGACCCTTCTAAATTGAATGGTGAAGGTGATGGGCGTGTAAATATTCTGCTCCTTGGTCGTGGTGGCGAGGGACATGACGGGCCAGACCTGACTGATACGATTATTCTAGTCAGTATCGATCCATTAGCTAAAGAAGCTGCTTTGGTCAGCATCCCGCGTGACCTCTATGTGCCGGTTGGGAATATGGGCTCTATGAAGATTAATTCGGTATATGCAACCGGCAAAACATCATCAAACACCGGAAGAATTAGCGTTAAAGACGATCCTAGACTCAATGAAGCCGGCTTCAAATTACTGGAAGACACCATACAGGAAACCCTAGGCTTGCCAATTCATTATCGTTTTATGGTCGATTTTGCCGGTTTTGAGCAAGCGGTTAATAATGTTGGTGGCGTCAATTTCTATGCACCACAATCTGTTACAGAGACCATGCGGATTAACGGCCAGAATTATAAATTGGACGTCAAAGAGGGTCAGCAGCAGATGGATGGCTTTGAGGCACTGGCTTATGCTAGGTCCCGACACACTTCACCTCGGGGTGACTTTGACCGTGCCGAAAGGCAGCGAGCGCTCATCACAGCACTCAAAGACAAGATTCTCTCGCCGAGCACCTTCTCTAACCCTCAAAAGATCTCGAATTTGCTTGGAACGTTTGGTGACCATGTACAGACTAACTTCGCTGTTCAGGACTTGCAGCGGCTCTATCAACTGAGTCAAGAAATCCCGTCAGATAAGATCAGCTCAATTGGGCTAGCTGACCCACCAAATAACTTCCTGACAACTAGTAGTATTGGCGGCACTTCTATAGTAATCCCAGCCGCTGGGCAGTCGGATTTTGCGCCGTTGCAGTCGTATCTGCGGAATGTACTTAAAGACAGTTATCTCAAGAACGAAAATGCCAATATTATGGTCTTGAACGGTACGACCAAGGCCGGACTTGCCTCTACGAAAGGCGATGAGCTAAAGTCGTTCGGCTATAACATCACCCAAGTAGCCAATGCGCCAACCAAGAATTATCCAAAGACCGTCATAGTCGATATGCGTGCAGGTCAAAAGAAATACACCCTCAGTTATCTTGAAAAACGTTTCGGAGTTACCGTAGTTAGCCAGATACCCGACCCGGCAATATCGCCCGGTGAAGCCGACTTTGTTATAATACTTGGAAATGACCAAGTATCGGCCAACTAGTAGATAGGCTGGCCAGTGGCCACTAGGAGTAAAAGAAAATCATGGTAAAAGCTGTTTTAAAAAGGGTTAAGCCTAAGCACGGCTTTGCGCACTTGCTGCATTTGGGCTTGATTGCGGTTGTGCCACCGCTCGCTTATATATTTGTTCAATTAGACTTTTATACTATCGCCATTGCCGTGGTGCTGCTGAGTAAATGGCGCATGTTTGCTGTTCGGCCTCGCCACTGGCTGGCTCATATTCGTACGAATTCGGTAGATATCATTACGTCACTTGGCTTTGTGGTGTTTATGATTGGGGCCAACGATTCATTGTATTGGCAGCTCTGGTGGCTGGTGGCGTATGAGATTTGGGTTCTCTATCTCAAGCCCGGTACTTCGGCGTTTTTGATCTCTGTTCAAGCATTTATCGCGCAATTTGTCGGTCTGACAGCTCTTTTACTTGCTTATGAATCGGCACCAGCTTCTGTTTTTGTCCTGGGAGCAGGAGCGATAAGTTATTTTGTAGCCCGACATTTCTTTGGCGCTTTTGAAGAAGGGCACGCAATTCAGTATTCTTGGCTTTGGAGCTTCTTTGCGGCATCATTGATCTGGATTTTGTCTCATTGGTTACTTTTTTACGGTCCTTTACCGCAGCCAGTGGTGCTGTTGAGTGTTATCGGTTATGGTCTAGCAGGGCTTTATTTCTTGCACGAGCACGATAAGCTTACCCAGATGGTACGGCGTCAGATCATGTTTGCGGTGACGGTCACTGTCTTGGTAATATTAACCTTTTCTAACTGGGGTGATGGCGTAATTAAGTAGTTTTCAGCGATTTCTTAGCTGCGAAAGCGCTATACTAGTGGGTATGGATGATAAAAAAAATACTACTGCCGAAGAAGGATACAATCCTCTCTCTACATTAAAGAATAAAATCGCTACTACCAGCACTACTAAGAAAGCTCGTAGCGGGACTGCGCCAGGTCCGTTAGCGCGGTTAATGCCGTTGTTTTTACTCGTCATATTACTCTCCGGTGGAGCCGGCTATATCGGGGGCTACGTCGCTTCAAATAACCGCAAATTAAATACAACTGGTGATGCCGCTAAGCAGCAGATCATTAATTCCGAAAGCGATCTGTTTAATAGTATTGCTAAAGACGTTGGAGAAAGCGTGGTTTCAATCAATGTTACTTCGTCGGCCACACGGCAATCATTCTTTTTTGGACCGCAATCGTACCAACAACAGAGCGCTGGCACCGGAGTTATTATTAATACCGACGGCGTGATCATCACCAACCGTCACGTGATCCCGGCTGGTTCGCCAGACGTCAGTGTCACGTTATCGGACGGTACAACGCTCGACGACGTTGAGGTAATAGGTAGGACAACCGACAGCGATAGTCTTGATGTCGCATTTTTAAAGATCAAGGACAAAAAGGACAAGACAATCAAGCCGGCTAAACTAGGCGACTCGGCCAAGGTCGAAGTGGGCGATAAAGTATTGGCTATTGGTAACGCTCTCGGGCAATTCCAAAACACCGTAACGAGTGGCATAATTTCGGGTTACGGACGAAGTATTGAGGCTGGTAGTGAGGAAGGGTCAGAGTCCTTGCAGAACTTGTTCCAGACCGATACGGCGATTAATCAAGGTAATTCCGGTGGCCCACTGGTTAATGTTAACGGGGAAGTGATTGGTATAAACACGGCTGTTGCCGGTGGAACCGCCGAGAACATTGGCTTTGCTATTCCGATCAACGACATCCAGGGACTTATTACGAGCGTCCTGAAGTCCGGTAAGCTCGAACGGCCATATTTGGGTGTCCGCTACATCACACTCAATGACGATTACGCCTACCAGTACAATCTTTCGGTTAAACGAGGTGCCTATATTGCGCCGTCGGTCCAAGGTGGCAGCCCGATCTTGAAAGACAGTCCTGCCGACAAAGCCGGCCTCAAAGAAAAAGACATCATTACTAAAGTGAATGACCAAGCAATCGACGAGAAGAATAGCTTGGTGTCGGTGCTCGGTAAACACGCTGTTGGTGAAAAGGTTACTTTGACTATTGTGCGTGACGGGAATGAGCAGAAAATTGATGCTACTCTCGAGGCAGCCCCACAGAATTAGGAATTAGCGTGAGCTATGAGCTATGAGCTATGAGTCATGAGTCAAGAGTCAAGAAATAGTTGCTCGGAGCTCGAAATGCGAAAATCCAGCTGCTCACATGTTCGTTTTATTTGCCGAAGGCAAACCTTATCTCATAACTCTTATCTCATGACTCAAGACTACAGACTCATAACTGTAAACAGTTAACCCATAACCCAAGACCTTCGGTCTTTAATCTTTAACCTTTAAACTTTTATCCTTACTCTCACAAGCTATCCCCGTTTCCAAGCCTGAGCCAGTCCGAGAGTTTTTACGAGGTGATAATTGGCCGAGGCCGCCAAGGCTATCATGTCGTTGTGCTGTGACAATAGTGATTCGGTAATGACCAATGGCCCAGAAGAGTTGTGATATTTGCTTCCGATTTGTGCCCAAAAACTTTGGTATAAATCGAGCCCTTCCTTGCCTGAAAACAGGGCAACCTCTGGCTCTTGCTCGATCTCGGGACTGGTGATAAGTCCTTCGGGTACGTATGGAAGGTTGGCTAGGATAAGATCGGGGGCCTCGGGAATATCTTCGAGTAAAAATGACTCGCTTAACTTGATCTTTGTTTGGTGACTATATGCGTTTTTCCGGGCAACTTCGAGGGCGTCTTTACTGACGTCGATGGCCACGACGGTTGCGTTATTGAGCTCAATAGCAGCAGTGATCGCCAGGCAACCAGAGCCAGTGCCAACGTCTACTACCAGGCCTGCGCCTCGACACAGCTCAAGGGCGAGCGTAATCATATCTTCGCTTTCCGGCCGCGGAATCAAAACATGTTCATTAACGAAAAATTCTCTCCCATAAAACCACGCCTTATTCGTGATGTAAGCCAGAGGTTCTCGTTTATAACGACGAGCGAGTAATACATTAAGGTAATCGATCGTCTTTTTATCTAAAGCGCTGTTGCCATGCGCCATAAGATAGGTTCTATTTTTGTCAATGGCATACTCGGCCAGTAGTAGGCTGTCGAGCCGAGCAGATTTAATGCCGATATTATTTAAAACTTCCGTAGAACTTTTGATCCACTCTGAAATTATCATACTGCATCGAGTATAACCTATCGATACTGTGTAGTGTAAATTATGTCAAATTGCTCAATCGAGGTACAATATTCTGTGAAGTATGGCCGAAACATATACCGCTATAACACTAGATAAATCTGCAAGGTGGGTTAAGTTGAAGGCTGAACAATATCCTGGTGTCCAATGTGAGGTAATTCCTCTTGATACTGTAGAGGCAGTACACAGGGTTGGTAGATTGATTGGTAAGGAATTACTCGTTTCAGATCATGGGCTACCGACTACAGATGAAGAGATCGCTCCTTATATTGACAATGTTGTTGCCGATGGGCTAAATGCTTTAAACTCAGGTAATCCAACAGATGCATATCGTTTGAGTACAGAAGGCGATCCAGGAATTTTCCAGCGAATCATTGCCCAAGCCTTGAGATAAGAACGTATCTGACTACGTAGTTTTCGAGAAGCGATGGTCCCTTTGGGTGAAGCCTCCGGATCAGACAGAGTATTTCTGACACTATTAGTTAGATAGTTTTTTTTAGATCTTAGATTGTTTTATTTTATGCCGACGCTCGTTGGATATCGCAAAGTCGAGGAGTCATAATACGAGAGTTTTGACACAAAAATATAAAACTTATATAATATCCAGATTATTTTTGAGATTTGTAGATAAAAAATTATGAGAAGGTCATTTCCTGCTGGTCCATTAACCCGAGATCAAGAAAGGGACTACTCAGTGCAGGTCGAAAGATCTCGTGAAGAAGCGATCAGGCGACAGTCAGAGGTCGATCTTGCATGGGCTGTAGCTCAAGAATGCTTACGGGCGAGAGCAGAACGTTTGGGTCATATGCCTAGGCCTACGCCAACTTCGAGCACTGCTGAGCGTCGTCGGGGTTACGACACCGAGTCAAGGCAAAAGCCATTTTCCCTCAAGCCAGATACTACACTCCAGGATGTCTACGGCCTCAAGGTAGATGTTGGGCAAAAACTTGTTGAGGATGTTTCCAGTGTAGCTACTCAGGCTATTCATAGGTCTTTAAACTATCTATTTCTACCACAAAAACTAGTAGGATATCGCTTCAGAAATAAAAACACAGATCCAGTAGAGGTTAAATCGTGGTCACTTTCTGAAAATCTTGTCGGTATAAGGCGAGTTGTTCCACGTCGAGGCCAAAGCACTGGGTCGATGTTGGCGAAATTAAATTCAATGCTTACACCGAGACACCGTGATTTAGAAATGACAGACAAATCCTTAGTCGCACGATTCATTAATGGACGAGTGTTGCTTTCAAATTTTCTAGTTCCGGCAGAAGGTGGAAAAGCCCATGACGGTTGGCGATTGGCAGCGTTTTTCAATGATCATCGTGAAGACCCAGAAGCGATGAAGAAGTTCGCCGATTATCCCCACAGGGTGTATTTACTCGTATATTGCGGTCAATCGGTTGAGCCATATCCCAAGGGGGTTGATTTCTATAATCACCCCGTCGTAGGTATCGACTCAAATGACACCGATTTAAATGACGCTAAATTAAAAAAAATTGATCCAACAAGAGCAATGCTGGGTATCGTCACTCATGATAACGCCGATCATCCAGTAGATTTATTTGTAGTATCGCACGATTCAACAAGCCATGAAGTTTTTAGGACGACAGGTGGCGTTAGGGTTGAATTAATCGACAGGGAAGTGCATCCAAAGTTATATACCGAAGCATTGTCGTTAGTTAACTCCATTGCAGATGCTACGAGGCGTCGAATGCTCGTTGCGGGCCTCGGTGCTGGATTGTTAAATATCGCACAGTCACGCAAACAGCCTGAAGTTACTTCGGTAACCGAGTCTACTAATAGACGTAGAACATAACTTAAGTTTTCTTTAGCAACTTTAAAAAATCCCTCCGTCTCTGGCGGGCAGTCCACCGACATGACGAATGGCTCGCCTGAAGCGTTATGTGCAGAAAACCCGGACCCCGAAATCTTTTTGCCATAGTTAATTATGTGATGTTGTGTATTGGACTGCAATTTGCCAAAAAATATGACAACTGGCTAATTAGGAGAAGATATTCGATTTGACAAAACCATAATTATATATTGACAATATCACCGTCCAAGAATAAAATTACCAAATAAACCTAATTGAAAGTAGATAATTTAATACGATGAGCGTCAATACATTACATCGGGCAGAACGTAGAATGAGTCTAGTAGTGATTCAAGAGGGTAGGGAAGGTCTCTTTGATTACGGAGTTGTGGAAGCGTGGCCTAAACAAGCAATTCAATCAATGGAGGACGCAGCAGCTGTGTCAACCGCAATTACTGTAGAGAGATTAGCTGAGGGTGGTGCGCCTTACCTTCATAAGGATGGGAAGCCCGGAATTGTACCTGCGAATTGCGGACTGGTTGCCATACGCGGATTTTGTCTTCCACGGTCAGAAATTGCTAACTTCTGGCTACAAGTCGATTACGGGCTTCGTGTAGCTAAATAGTTTAAGCTATCCTGTGTAAAATCGTGAATTATTCCATCACCTCGGGTTGAATCCCTGGCGACTATTCCTTATTGATCAGCTCGCGCTCGTAAGTGTGCAGCTGTTCAATGATGTCGTCGATATCTCCGGCCAGGGCAGCGGGGATGTTTGATCTGCTGTAGCCGATGCGATGATCAGTTATGCGGTCTTGTGGGAAGTTGTAGGTCCTGATTTTTTCTGACCTATCGCCCGAGCCGATTAATTTTTGCCGAGCATCAGACAATTCTTTGTGTTCGGCGTCTAATTTGGCTTGGAGTAAGCGTGCGCGCAGGACGCCCATGGCCTTTTCTTTGTTTTTGATCTGAGATTTTTCATCCTGACACGTAACGACGGTTCCGGTCGGTATGTGGGTGATGCGAACTGCCGAGTCAGTGGTGTTGACACTTTGACCGCCGTGTCCGCCAGATCGAAAGACGTCGATACGCAGGTCTTGCGGGCTGATTTCGAGGTCAGTTTCTTCGGCTTCGGGCATGACGGCCACCGTAATGGTTGAGGTATGGATACGACCTTGAGATTCAGTGACGGGCACACGTTGCACGCGGTGAACGCCAGCTTCAAATTTAAGCATTTTGTAGGCCTCTTCGCCGCGAACGCCAAAGGCAACTTCCTTAAATCCGCCACTATCGTTAACGCTTTCAGAAATATGCTCGGTTTTCATGTTATGGTTTTCGGCCCAGCGCACGTACATGCGGTATAGTTCGCTTGCAAATAAACTTGCCTCATCGCCTCCGGCAGCTGCCCGAATTTCGATGATCACATCGCGGTCGTTGTTGGGGTCTTTCGGGGTCAGAGCTTCTTCGAGATCGGCCGCTACGACGTCTCGTTTAGCAGATAATTCTTCAATTTCGGCTTCCGCCAATTCTCCTAGCTCGCCACCGCCGGCTGCCAGTTCCTTGGCCGAAGTAAGGTTGTCGTCGATGGTGCTCAGTTGGTCGTATAGGCCGATCGTGTCTTCGAGATATTTTTGACGTCTGGCAAGCTTAGGGTAGGAGGGGTCCGAAAAAACACCAGGGTCTTCCAGCTTTTTTTGCAAATCCCGGTACTCGTCTCTGAGGGCGCCAATTTTTTGATCCATATACTCCCAGCAGTATACCACCTCTGTTAGGTTAAGTTAAACGCCATTTACGACGAGGGAGAGATGTGCTGGCTTTTAGGCTGGTTGAGTCGGGGGCAGATTATTGGTTGGTGGTTGCTGGGCAGGTGGGTTTTGGCCTGCGACAGGTTGCGCTGTCATATAGTTTTGCTGAGGGGCAGGAGGGTATCCTGTCTGAGCAATCGGGGCGCTTGTGTTTCTAGCAAGTCCTTTTTTGTAGGGGCGCATAACGGCAAAATAATAAACGATAACCGCGGCCCATATTAATCCAAGTAGTAGGCTGCCCGCCAGCACGCCTATCCATAGACCTCGATCTTTAATGTCTTGGTGCTTGATGACGTGGACAAACTGTATGACCCAAAAAACGAAAAAAACCAGCCCGATAATAAGTATCGGAACCAAAATCGCTGTGATCAGTCCAAAAATACCCGTTATTGCCTCTTCGCAGGGTTGAGTACTGCTCTGAATAACGCCATCGACGGTACAGACACCATTTTTAAGCTCAAATGAACTCGCCCCAAAATTGTTAAGAAACTTCATAGTTGTTATATCTCTTTTTAAGTTAAGTATTTACAAAAAGCATAATCGATAACATTCAAGCCCGCAAATTTTTGAACCATGCAATACAGAGTGATTATAGTTAATTATCTGAAAAATGAATAAAATCATAAAAGATTGAAACTACAAGATTGACAAATAAGCACAAGAATGATAAAATAATTACAGTGTTATAAAACTCAATCTTCAATAATGTTTGTATAAAAAATGAGCGAAAAACCTACTAAAAAGAGAAGAAATTATGGTGGCGGATTAGCGGTGGTTATTGCAGCTACACTGGCCGCAGGTCCGGGGTCAGATATATCTATTATAAAATCGTTATTGCCCGGTTCTGATCGTGCGACAGTTACTGGTGGTTCGCCTGAAGGAGGTATGCCTGGTCTGCAAGGCCAAATCATGCGCAGTCTAGCTGCTGCGGTAGTTGGCAGAGAACGGGTTGCAGGCTCCATGAGAGCAATCGAAGACTCTCGGCATATCGGTCGTTTCGGATTGGGGACAAGCATGGTTACGGCTGATACAAAAGGGAAGAGACGAATGGCGGTTCGGGCTTTCGGTCAGCCGACTAAGCCTGATGGTAGTGGCGTGCACCTAGAGGTAAGTATTGTCAGTGAGGATTTAGACCTTAAGCCTGGTGGTCGTGAATTTAGAGGACGTATTAATGTCGATCTTGAAAACCCAACAAGTCGGGCACTGAGAGATGACCGGTTGAGCCCATCGGAGTACGAGAATATAATGAGCGACCCTGCAACGCGGGTTGTCAGTATTTCCGAGAAGCAGCAAATCGGTTCCGCCGATCACCCTAGAACGTTATTTCAAGAGTATCAAATTGAAGGCGATAATGTCGTGGGTGCTATCCCGGACGTTGAGTCATCAAGGTCGTCTGACCCAAACTGGCGCCTAAGGTGGATAATTAGATCGCTGAACTCATGAAGTGTTCATTAGATATTTAAGTATTTAATAACATAGAATCCTCGTTATAAATACCGAGGATTCTATGTTTATAAAGTCAGACACTAGTAAGACGATTAGCTTTAGCGGCCAAGTTTTTGGGTTTCGTCTTTACGTTCTTTTTTGGCTTTCTGCTGTCCAGCAGAGGCTGCAGCTTTCTTGGCTTCACGAGCTTTGGCTGCGGCTTCGGCACGGGCCTTAAACTTATCGACGCGACCTTCCATGTCGAGTAGTTTTTCTTGCCCGGTAAAGAATGGGTGAGTGCTGCTGCTGATGTGTACCTTTACGAGGGGGTATTCAACGCCATCAAGTTTAATAGTCTCGGTTGTTTTGGCAGTTGATTTGGTCAAAAAAGTCTGACCGTTACTGAGGTCCTGAAAAACTACGGGGCGGTAGTCGCTTGGGTGGATATCTTTTTTCATCTTGAATATTCTCCTGGCTCGAATATTTGGTCCTCTGGTCGGTTAGCAAGATCGAGCCACATTAATGTCTTGCAGGCGAATACTCCAGAATTAGACGTATCTAAGGAGTAATTGTAGACTAAAAGTCGCATTTTTGCAAACTTTGTAATTATCCGCCGCGTCCTCAAATAAGTTTATTAAAAAAAACCGAACATGGCCGCAATCAGTTCAAATCACCTAAATACACGTAATTACAGCCATGTTCCAGACAAGCAGTTCATCTCAAATAGCTGCTTGTCCAAACAGCTATGTCGGTCCGTGCGGCAGTCACCCTGTCAACTCTCAAAAATTCCATGTAAATCTTGTACGCGATCGCGTACAAGATTTACATGGTTTTACGGGGGTAGGGAGGCTGATAAAATAGCCATGAGCTTATTGATTTTGGCCTAGATTTGGGGCTTCTAGCGTCGTACTTTTGCTTGAGTTCGGTGGGGTGCTGGATTGGTGTGTTAGGGCACCTTGGGGGGAGATCCCGCATAAAGGAGGTTGTGTATCTGTTGCTAATCTGTTAAAATATTGTACATAACAATTTAAGCAGTTCTGGGATATTTTCCTCCGGGTTTTGGCCCCTTATGGCTGAGCTAGCGGTCCCCAGTGACGAAGAGCAAGGAAAAGAAAGGCTACATACATTTATGGCAGTTGATGTCGATATTAAAAAATTACTAGAATCGGGGGCTCATTTTGGCCACAAGACCAGCCGATGGCACCCAAAGATGGCTCCATATATTCACTCTAAGCGAGCGGGAAGCCACGTTATTGACCTTACCAAGACCGTTGCTGGCCTAGAAAGCGCGTTGGCATTTCTCGAAAAAACTGCCGGTTCGGGCAAGCAGGTTTTGTTTGTCGGTACCAAGCGACAAGCTAAAGATATTGTTCGTAGTGCCGCTGAAGCTACTGGCATGCCATTTGTTGTTGAGCGATGGGTTGGTGGAATGTTGACCAACACCGCAACCATGAATGGTCGTATCAAGCACCTTAAAGACCTCGAGACCAAGATGGCTTCTGGCGCTTTGGAAGCTCGCTTCTCTAAGCTTGAAGTTCAGCGTTTTCAGGAAGAAATCGACGCCATGAATCACCTTTACGGCGGCATCAAAGACATGCACCAAAAAATTGGTGCGCTATATGTCGTTGATCTCAATGAAGACATGAACGCTGTTCGCGAAGCACGTAAACTTGGTGTACCGATAATTGCTGTTGTTGATACAAATGCTGATCCTAGCCTCGTTGATTTCCCGGTTCCTGCTAACGACGATGCTATAAAGGCTTTGCAGTTGATCACCGACTATGTCCAGGAGGCTGTCATGGCTGGAAAAGGCAAAGTAAAGGCACCTGCGGTTGATAAAACCGAAGATGCATCAGCCTCATCTGAAAAATAACCCCCTTAATTTATATACAGTTGCATTAAAGATTAATTGCCGTGAGGCATGACTCATAGCTCATGACTCATAGCTCATAACAATTTTCGACAAAGGAGAAAATAGGATGGATATTGAGCAAATTAAGCGACTTCGTGAGCTTACAGGTGTGGGTATTACCGATGCTAAAAACGCGCTTGTAGAAGCTGATGGTGACTTTGATAAAGCCCTCGAAGCGATGCGCAAAAAAGGTCTGACCAAGGCCGAGAAGCGCGGTGAACGTGAGGCTCGCGCCGGAATTATCACGACGTATAATCACGATAATCGTATCGGTGTGTTGGTAGAACTTAACTGCGAAACCGATTTTGTTGCTCGAACCGACGAGTTCGTTGAACTTGCGAAAGACGTTGCGATGCATATCGCTGCATCGTCACCGGTATATGTGTCTGTAGAGGAAGTGCCGGCTGACGTTCGTGAAGCCAAGGCTGCCGAATTTACCGAAAAAGCCAAAGGTGAAGGCAAGCCAGAAAACATGCTCGACCAAATCGTTGAAGGAATGCTCAAGAAATATTTTGCCGAACAGTGTCTCATGGATCAGCCTTTCGTGAAGAACCCAGATCAAACAGTTGCGGACTTTGTCAAAGACGGGATTGCACGGCTTGGGGAGAATATTGTGGTGCGGCGGTTTGCACGCATTGCCATCGGCGAGGTGTAGTACGAAAACTCCAGTTTGGCACATTTTCGGCTAAAAACTGCGACAATAAATCTCACCGTACGCTAGGTACGGCTCAACTTTTGTGCTCGGGATACATCCCAAACTGCACTCAAACTGACACTTCCGCGTCAGTGGTTGGTATGCGCATGACTTCGACAGCAATCTCTCACCGTACTTTATGTACGGCTCAAGCTCACTGCTCGCCCTGCATCTGAACCTGCACTCAAACTGAAGCTTCCGCGTCTGTGGTTAAGTTGCGTTTTTTGGTTGTATCACTTCGACAACAAATCTTAACGATGCATGATGCTAAATTTATGTACTCGTCCAGAGGGTTTATACAGATATAAATAAAAAGTGGTAACATTTGCTATTATAGTATATAATAATGATAATATGACACGACGTGAAGACCATGAAGACGCGGCCGGTGCAGAAGTTTTTCTGAAAAACCTGCACGGGCTCACCAAGCTTCCGCCAGAAACGCAGGAAAATCTTCTTAGTATTTTACAAGCAGCAAAAAGGGAGCAAGAAGCTATAGATGCGATAGCCCAAATCCTTGTGCTAAGAAAATCCCAACAGCCTAGTCGCCTAGGCAGATTTATCAACCAAACGCTCGGCGGCGAAAGAGAGACGAAAAGGCTCAGTACATTAGCTGAAAGAGGCAAGCTAGTCGCGAATGATATTGTGGAGCAGTTTGCCCAAAAGTTACCTGGTGAAAGTAGTTACACGGCTACAATCAACGAGTCTGCCTTTTTAGATAGTGTTGGGGTGGAATATGATCAAGGAGTGCGGTTAACTGCTAGAATCACGTACCCTGAACGTTATGGCATGCCTAGGGTTTTGCGAGAGTTTGATAAAACGCCTCTGTTGCCAGTTGTGAATGTAGTGTTTTCGCCACTGGGCTTTGAACCGAAAAGGCTAGGTCGTACTCCTGACATTGCTCGAGTTACCGTCGGCGGCGAGGCTCATTCAGGACCTTCGGAAGGGATTCATTTTCGTTTGCCCAATGAGCCAAGAAAACCGGCACTGCCATCGTTAAATATGCCAGGTGGATCTGTTCACTATGAGACTTGTTCTTCTGAACAACTTGAGCAATTATTGCAAGACGTTACATCACTTTTGCCAAACCCTGAGAGTGCTTAGTCTTGTAGTGTAACCTCTGATTGGCATCTGGTCCCTTTCGGGTATCATATAAACAGAGTTAAGCCATTTATCAGAGGCTAGCATCAAGCTTATAGTATTCCTCGCTACGAGCAACTATTCACCAGTAACTATCTCTTGTCTCATGACTCTTAACTCATAACTCAAGACCTTTCTTCTTTTATAGCTCGCACTCACGCTACCCGCCAAAATTTAGTTTAACTAGAGCTTCCGCTTCGGTGCTTTGTTGAGGCATCTCTTCCTGGGGCAGCTAGATGTCTTAGGAGTTGAGATGAAATGGATTTATAATTACCTCTAAAGATGTTGCTACAAAATATTATCAAATCAGCGATTCAACGTGCTGGAATCGAAAGTTCTGTTCATGAAGTCAGGCCCTTGGGGGAGGGTGAGAATAATGATAGTTATTTTCTGGCTTTAGATAACGGACAGAGACTGGTCCTGAGGATCAATAAAGGCATGGGTGGAGATGATTTATTGAGTGATGAAGCATCGGCTCTTAAGGTTCTGAATGTCCCAGGAGTGCCAAACTTGGTCTATTACGATAACAGTGTAATAGACGGGCGAAAATGGATTCTTGAGACGTATGTGAGCGGTGAACCGGTTGAGAACCGACTGTCTCTCGACCAGTTGCGTAGTGCTGGTAAAATGCTTGCTGGCATACACAGTCATAAAAATCATAAAACAGGCATTGATCTTGAGTTTTTATTTTCTGAATTCACGAAGTCATTTGGATCCATCGATTATTTAAAGCAGCATCCTGACCAGAGACTCCGTAGTGCGATTTTGGCTTTCTTCGATAACGTAAAAATAAATAGTTCACTTGTTGCAAGCGTCGGACAGTCTTTGATCCATGGCGATGCGACGATGAGCAATTTTTTGACACATGACGATCAAGTGGCGTTGATTGATTGGGAATTTTCGCGGTTTTCTGACCCGATGCAGGATTTTTCAACGATGTTTTACGAAGATATAATTTATAACAAGGGCAAGTGGCGGATCAAAATTACTCCAGAAGAAAAACAAGCACTGAAGCAAGCCTATATAGAAGAGGGCGGTGACTGGGATGAATCTCGATTACAGTTATGGATTATGATCGATAAAATCTGCGCCTCAGTATTTCTTTACTGGCGAATTAATACCTGCGAATGGCCTACCGATCAAGACAGAATGAATCAGTACAAGCTGGACTACGAAACCATCTGCAACTCGCTACACAAGAACCTTGCTACAAGCGCGTGAGAGTAAAGATAAAAGTTCAAATACGAAAAGTCTTGAGTTATGAGTTAACAGTTAACGGTTTACAGTCATGGGTTAGGAGCTAGCGGCTCGGAGCTCATAGCTCAAGACTCATCACAGTAAACTGTGAACTGTAGACTGTTAGCTGTCGACTCAAGACTGTCGACTCATAACTCGAGCCCTTTGATCTTTCAACTTGCGTCTTTTATCTTTATACTTACTCTCATGAATCCACAAGACCTTATTAACCAGACAGAAACAAAGTTAAAGTCCGCCGTCGAGCACTTTAACGAAGAAATTAAAAAACTGCGGACGGGCAGGGCGCATCCGAGTATGCTCGATGGCATAATTGCCGAGGCTTATGGTACGCCGATGCCGTTGAACCAATTGGCGACTATTTCTGCACCAGAACCACAGCTTATTCAGGTTTCGCCTTTTGACCCGAGCAATATCCAGGCCATCAGTAACGCCATTCGTGACAATCAGACTTTGGGGCTTAACCCGAGTGACGATGGACGCGTAGTTCGCGTTCCGATTCCGCCACTGACGGAGGAGCGTCGGCAGCAGATCGTTAAGCAACTCAACGAAAAAATCGAAGAATGTATGATTGCTCAACGTGCAATCAGGCGCGACGTAATGACAGAGCTCGATAACGCCAAAAAAGATAAAGATATTTCCGAAGATGACCACAAGCGTTTGTCAAAGCAAGTCGACGACCTCATGACTAAATATAAGACTTTAGTCGACGAACACGCCAAAGCCCGCGAAAACGAAATTATGACCGTCTAGCGTCACCATTGTAAAAGACACTAGAATTACAAATTGATATCCCTTAAGCTAAAGAATATGAAAGCTTGGTTTTATAAAAACCGCCGGCGTCTTGTAGTCGCTTTAGTTTGTTTCTTGGTGTTTTTTATCGCTGGGTACGTTGCCGTTGGCTGGTATTTATCTAGCCAGTTGATCAATTTGGGGTTGCAAAAAATTGACTACGATCAAGTTGTCGTCGCTAGAAATGGCGATCAGTTCACCGTGAAGGGCTCGGCTTACGATGTAGACGGAGTCATGGGGGCGCAGTGGAACGATGGTCTCGGCAAAGCAATTATGAGTCGGCCAACTAATGTGTCGAAAGATACTCAAACATCTTCGCGGGACGTAGTAAGTGGGTCGGCAGAAAGTTTGCTGCCTGACGTAAAGCTGGCTCTTATTGGCAATATTTGGGACGGTGATCCAAAATCTGCCCTGGGGATAGAATTCAAAGACGTTACGTATCGGGCGCCTCTTGGCGAGACGGCGGCTTGGTATGT
>JALHOM010000002.1:0-45541 GCA_022842995.1 Candidatus Saccharimonadota bacterium | reverse complement strand
TGGGTCATTGGTGTGCATGGCATCGGTGCCTCAAAAGCAGAGTTCCTTCGGTTCATAAAACCGGTTCATGAGAGTGGCTTTAATATGTTGGTGATTGATTACCGCGGAGACCAGAATGCCCCGAAAGCGAGCGACGGCTACACGCGCTTGGGCGACACGGAGTGGCAAGATTTAGAGGCGGCCGTCAAATACGCTAAAGAGCAGGGAGCCAGGGAAGTTAACTTGTATGGCATTTCTCTCGGCGGGTCTATTGTTCAGAATTTCCTGCGACGCTCTGATGTCGGCAAGGATCCCTTAATTGATAGAGTGGTTTTGGATTCTCCGGCTCTTGATTGGGATAGTATAATTGCCTATCGGCTTAAGCAAAAAGGCTTTCCGTCGGTACTGAAATATCCGGGAAAAGACCTGGCGTCTGTACGTGCGGGGATAGATTTCAACCGCGTTTCGTCCGTCAATAAGCCTGAAGATATATCGCGGCCAACGTTGATATTTCATGGCTCGGGAGATAAATCTATTCCGAATGCACCCAGTAAGCGGTTGGCCGAGGCGCGACCCGATATGATAAAGTTTCTCGATTTTGGTAATGCCGCTCATGCACGTTCCTGGAACTTTGATCAGCAAAAATACGAGACTGAATTAAAAAACTTCTTGTTGAATAACGAGTAAACAGTCTTGAGTTAAGAGTAGACAGTTAACAGTTTACAGTTTATTGTCATGAGTCATGAGATAAGAGTCATGAGTCAAGAAATAGTTACTCGTAGCTCGTTATCTTTAATCTTTAAACTTTTATCTTTACGCTCACGCGCTCGTTGCTCGGAGCTTGAAATGCGATAATCCAGCCCCTGTCATGTTCGTTTCATTTGCCGAAGGCAAACCATGACTCTTATCTCATAACTCTAGACTTTTCGCCTTTCATCTTTTAACTTTCATCTTTATACTAATAAGCTGTATGGCAGTTTTTTATTTAATCATCGCAATCGTATTATTTATTGGCTTGGTTTTGATCCATGAATGGGGTCACTTTGTTGCCGCTCGAAGGGGTGGCGTAGAGGTAGAGGAGTATGGAATTGGTTTTCCACCTCGGGTTTGGGGCAAAAAAATCAAGACCAAAAATAGCGAGTTCTTGTTTTCAGTAAATCTGCTTCCGCTTGGTGGGTTTGTAAAGTTGAAGGGCGAAAATGATGCCGATAAGCGACCGGGTACTTTCGGCGCAGCGCCGCTTTCTACCAAAGTTAAGATCATGATGGCCGGTGTATTTATGAACCTCGTAACGGCTCTCGTATTGTTTACGGCTTTGGCTTGGATCGGTATGCCTAAGTTGGTTGACAATCAATTTACGGTTGCCAGTGACACAAAACTTGTTTCGGAAGTCAAAGACCAGGATGTTGTTCGCATCGCAGAGGTGGTTGCAAATGGTCCTGCTGACAGGGCAGGAATAAAGCCCGGAGATCAGCTAGTTTCTCTGGCCGGTCAAGAAATAAAGCAAACCGATAAAATTGGTGCAGTTGCCAAAGAAAATGCCGGCAAAACCGTCGAAGCGGTTTTGAAACGCGGGGGTGAAACGGTTAATTCAACCGTATCGCTAAATGCTCAAAATGATGGCAAAGGTTACCTCGAAATAGTTAGTGAATCGGGTTCTAGCGGGTACGAGGTTCGTCGATCTACTTGGTCAGCACCTGTCGTGGCGGTTGGTTTGACAGCGCAGTTTACCGAGTTGACGTTTAAGGGTATTGGGCATGCCCTGAAAAGCCTGGCAGTTGGAAATCCTTCAGAAGCAGCCGAGCAGGTTGCCGGTCCGGTAGGTATCGCTGTAATTCTCGATAAAGTCAGTGAGATTGGCCTCAATTTCATGTTGATGGTGATAGCGATAATTTCATTGACCTTGGCTATTATGAATGTGTTGCCGATCCCGGCGCTGGACGGCGGGAGGTTGTTTGTTACTCTGCTCTATAGAGCTCTGAAAAGGCCACTATCTAAAGAAGCTGAAGAGCGTATTCATGGCACCGGTTTTGTCTGTCTGATGCTCTTGTTTGTGGTAATTACGATTGTCGATATAAATCGGTTTATACTGTAGGTAGATGACTAAGGAATCAGAAACCGAGGCGACAGCAGAGAAGGCTCCTGTTAAAAAGCCCGGCTTTAAGGGGCGAGCCTACGGGCCAGTTACAGCGATTCTGTTGACGGTCTTTATCTTTTTTGCCTCACAAATACTGGGCGCTGTATTCATTGTTATGGGCGGTTCGATATTTGGGTATGATGGGCAAAAGGCTCTTGAAGATATCGAGAACTCGACTTTTATACAGTTCGTATTTAGTGTGTTGGCTGCTAGTTTGGCAATGTATGCGACCTGGATGTTTGTACGAGCACGTGGTTTGGGCTGGAGCTATCTTGGGCTCAGTAAAAAGCCGAAACTATCTGACGCTAAAATTACTATTGGCGTGACTGTTGTCTATTTTTTGACACTGATTTTTGTCACGGGGATAGTTAGTCAGTTGATACCCGGTATAGACGTCGAGCAAGAACAGCAGCTGGGGTTTGACGGCGCCAAGACAGGTCTGCAGCTTGCTATGGTATTCGTGAGTCTGGTCGTTTTACCGCCGATCATTGAAGAGATAATGATTAGGGGCTTTTTGTACAGTGGACTTAAGAGTAAGTTGCCTAAAATTGTGGCAGCCGTTGTTGCAAGTGTCGTGTTCGGAATAGCCCATTTGCAGCTCGGGTTTGGGGCTCCACCACTTTGGATCGCAGCTATTGATACGGCAATTTTATCACTATTCCTCATTTATTTGCGTGAAAAAACTGGGTCAATTTGGGCTGGAATGGTGGTTCATGCGATCAAAAATGGGCTGGCTTTTACTTTCTTATTTGTCATTGGGACATCTTAAAAGCTATAATTGCCGTTAAAGATACTATGAAACGTTCAATTCTCCATGCCGTTTGCTCGCCAATGCCGCTTTGTCGGTAGGGTATATTTTTTACTGCAATTATTTAATGGGATAAACGAGATTTTTTATGAAACTTTCACTTTTATTTACAAAAACAAGCAAAACGGTTCCTTCTGACGAAACGGCGCGAAACGCGCAGTTACTGATTCAGGCAGGTTACATTCATAAGGAAATGGCTGGAGTTTACGCGTATACGCCGCTCGGTTTACAGGTGCTCGAAAACATCAAACAAATTGTCCGCGAAGAGATGAACGCTATCGGTGGGCAAGAGGTGATGATGACGGCCTTGCAACCACGAGAACTCTGGGAAAAGACTGATCGATGGGATGACAAAAAGGTTGATAACTGGTTCAAGACCAAGCTTGCCAATGGATCAGAGTTAGGTGTTGGATTAACGCACGAGGAACCGATTGTTGATCTACTTTCGAATTATGTGAATTCGTATAAAGATCTGCCGATTTTTGTGTATCAAATTCAAACAAAATTCAGAAATGAACTGCGTGCGAAAAGCGGTTTGCTGCGTGGACGTGAATTTATTATGAAAGATATGTACAGCCTGGCTCGTACGCAGGAAGAACATGAAGACTTGTACGAAAAAGCAGTGGCTGCATATTATCGTGTTTATGAACGGCTCGGGCTTGGCGATGTAACGGTACGCACCTATGCGGACGGAGGAATATTTACCCCTCGTTTCAGTGATGAATTCCAGACGCTATCTACCATAGGCGAGGACACGATTTTTGTTGATGAAGAGAAAAAAGTCGCAATCAATCAAGAAATTATGAGCGATGAAAGCCTTCAGAAGCTCGGGCTAAACAAAGATAAACTTGTCGAAAAACATGCGATTGAAGTTGGGAATACGTTTCATCTGGAAACCAAGTATACTGACGCGCTGGATGTCTATTACGACGACGAAAAAGGGCAGCGCCAATCGATTATCATGGGCTGTTATGGCATAGGCGTGAGTCGCTTGATGGGCGTGATTGCAGAGCACTTTGCGGACGAAAATGGCCTGGTTTGGCCGACGTCAGTGGCTCCTGCTCAAGTGATAATTTGTCGAATGGGTACAGAGGTAGAAGTTGTTAAAAAAGCAGAAGAGCTATATGGGGCTTTGCAAGAACAAAAAATTGGTGTAATCTATGACGACCGCGACGCGCGCCCCGGCGAAAAGTTTGGCGATGCTGACCTGCTAGGAATACCTTATCGGGTTATCGTCGGTAAAAAGACGCTGGAAACCTCGGTTTACGAAGTTAAAGTGCGTTCAAGCGGTGAAATTTCAGAACTTTCGCTCGATAGTCTGATACAATTATTACGAAGCGAGAATTCTTAAGCTAAACACCTAACACTTGTAGTGAATGCGTCCTTCCAGGGTAGAGTGGCAGACCTTAAGGGGAGTGTGTGTTTAGCGATCGAATGCGAGGGGAATTTTTTGCGGGGTATGTTATCAAAGCATCTGTTTGGTAAGGAGATTTAAATGAAAAAACAGTTCAGATTAACACAGGAAGGCGTGGATGAATTACAAGCTGAGTTAGATCAGCTCATTTCGAGACGTGGTGAAATTGCAGAGTCTATTAAAACAGCTCGAGAACAGGGTGATTTGAGTGAAAACGCCGAATATCATGCTGCCAAAGACGACCACGAGCGTAATGAAGGCCGAATCATGGAGCTTGAAGGAATTCTCTCAAGTGTTGAAATTATTCAAAAGCCCAAAGGCGATAGTAAGGTTCAGCTTGGTAGTACCGTGAAGCTTCAGGGTGAAGCCGGTAAAACAAAGCAGTTCCAAGTCGTGGGTACAGTCGAGGCTGATCCCTTAAACGGTAAGATCTCGGACGAATCACCGATTGGTAAGGCACTACTTGGTAAAAAAGAGGGCGAAGAAGTAGAGATCGTAACACCTGCCGAAACTTCGGTATACAAGGTAGTAGATATTTCTTAAAAAGACTTTTAGTCAATGTCGTGACCAGACGGAACATTGGTCACTCCACTAATAAACTGCAGTAAGAATAAAATGGCGACATTAAAAGATTTTCGTGATGAACGACTAAAAAAGCTCGCAGAGCTTCAGGCGCTGGGCATAAATGCATATCCAGCTTCTTCAAGTCGCACTCATGACATCCAGACCATTCTGTCTCAGTTTGACGAGTTAGAAAATAAAGAAGTCACCGTCGTTGGCCGCATAAAATCGATTCGTAAATTCGGGAAATTGGCTTTTATCGTCATCAAAGACGATGGACCGTCTTCGTTGCAATTATTTATCCGAAAAGAGGCCGACGAAGAGCAGGCGGCAGATAGGTCAAATAGCGAATTACTGTTGCCGGCTGAAATAAGTTTGCTCGATAGTGGCGATTTTGTTGAGGCAACTGGCCCGGTTATCAAGACCCAGACGGGCGAGGTATCTGTTCATGTAAAGCGCTTTAGGCTATTGACGAAGGCTCTCAGGCCTTTGCCTACTGAAATAGAAGGCTTTAGTGACAAAGAGCAACGCCTCAGGCGTCGTTATGTCGATATAGCGGTCAACCAAGACGTTCAACAGCGTTTTTTGCGCCGAAGCAAGTTTTGGCAGGCGACCAGAGAATTTTTATTGGAACGAGGATTCGTTGAAATAAATATTCCTGTTTTAGAAAACGTCGCTGGCGGTGCCGATGCGAACCCTTTTGTGACGCATATGGACGCCCTGGATCAGGACTTTTACCTCCGTATTAGCCATGAATTACCGCTGAAGCGCTTAATCGGGGCAGGGTACGAAAAAGTTTTTGATATTGGTCCGCGCTTTCGAAACGAAAATTATTCAGACGAGCATTTACCAGAACATGTAGCCATGGAGTGGTACTGGGCCTATGCCGATTGGAATGACGGCATGAAGTTCACTCAGGAATTTGTTCGTTTTATTGCCGACAAAACCTGGGGAACGCGCCAGTTTACGTTGCTCAATGGTCAGACGGTTGATCTGGGCGTAGATAGCGAGGATTGGCCGCGAGTGAGCTTTGTTGAGGCCATTAAGGAACGCTTTGGCGTGGATGTCTTTGACGTTACCTTAGACCAGATACAGCCGATCTTGAAGAGTAATAATATTGAAGTTGAACGAGTAGATAACCTCAGTCGCTGCATTGATAAATTATGGAAAAAGATCAGAGTCGATATTTCTGGACCGTCTTTTTTGGTTGATGTGCCAACATTTTTACAGCCCTTAGCAAAAGTCCAGCCAGCGGACCCTCGGCTTTCTCAGCAGTTTAACTTATTGTTGGGCGGCACTGAAGCTTGTAAAGCCTATAGCGAGCTCAATGATCCGCTCGATCAACTGGATAGATTCACTCAGCAGCAAAAAATGCGTGATGATGGCGATGAAGAAGCTATGATGCTGGATATCGATTTTGTCGAGATGCTCGAATACGGCATGCCGCCAACCTGTGGCTATGGCCACAGTGAACGCTTGTTTTGGATGCTAGAAGGCGTGACAGCCCGAGAAGGCGTTCCATTCCCTCAACTGCGCCGTGAAATCGACGACGTTACCAAGAAAATATATCCTGAACTAGGCCTCTAAATCACAAAGCCCAAGTTAGGTAATTTGCTACGGTAACTTTTTGATCGGGCGGTTTTTTTATTTCTTCAAAACCGGGGATATTGATTTGTGCTTCGAGCGTGGCCCGTGTATAACTGGATTATTCTTTAGTAAATAGATTCGGATAAATTATGAGTAGCGTGGATGGCGAGAAGTTATTGGAGAGGATCCCGCGTCATCAAAATAGCGGTGTGTGAACTACAAGTTGCTAAACGATGTTAAACTACGTATTAGAAACTAGAATTCGCTGCACAGCGAAAGAAACTAGAAACTAGAAACGGATGAAATATGAAGGCAGTATGGAACGACGCGGTAATCGCCGAAGCGCCAAAAGAAGCGCTGATATTTATCGAAGGTAATTGGTATTTTCCACCTAGCTCACTGAAGCATGATTTTCTATTGCCGAGCGAAACGCATACCCAGTGTTCGTGGAAAGGCCGGGCAAGTTACTATTCTTTAAAAGTTGGTGATAAAACTAATGTTGATGCCGCGTGGTTTTATCCCGACCCTATGCCCACTGCCTTTATGCTTACTAAAAAAGATTTCACTGGTTTTGTGGCCTTCTGGAAAGGTGTAGACGTAGTCGAATAATGGACTGGGATTCAGATCTGAAAAAAGCCACATTTTCAGCCGGAAAATTCTGGGGAGTGCAGTTTTATTTCGATCAGATTCCTGGCGTTATTCGTTCACGCGTTGGTTACACCGGCGGCACAACCGAGAATCCGACCAAAGAACAGGTTGAGGCTGGCAGTACTGGCCATACTGAGGCAGTTGAACTCGAATATGATACTGATTTGGTTAGTTATGATACGCTTCTTGAGCATTTTTTTAGAATCCATGATCCCACACTACAGACAGGCTCAGGCAAAATGATCGGTAATCAGTTTAAGTCGGTGATTTATGTCCATGACGACATGCAAAAAAACTCAGCCGAAGAGATGCTAAAAAACATTACAGCCAAGTATAAGGCACTGCTAACAACTCAGATCAAAGAGGCTTCTGCGTTTTATGAAGCATCTCCCGAGGATCAAAAGTACACTCAAAATACCGGCGAGGGCATGGAGCATGTCCCTCATGAGTCGTTGTAATAAATTCATTCGTAACCTCGGCTCTTCACGACTAAAGTTCTTGAATGAATGAAAGTATATGACGAGGTATAGCCCGGGTATGCTATAGTTTAATTATCTGTTTTGTAATGTGAACTAGGATAAGGGTATGGCTACTTCAACCAAGAAATCTTCTAAAGCCTCGGCAAAAACGACAACTAAAGTAAAAACAACAAACTCTAAAGCAAAAGTAGAGGCTAAAAAACCTATTGAAAAGACTGAAAAGACTGAAAAAGTGACCGAAAAAACTTCCGTTAAGTCGTCAGTCGGTAATAAGTCGTCGGTCAGTAAAGTGAGTGCTGGCAGTTCTATGGACAGACTGAAAGCTCTCCTGAGATTCAGTAGTCTTATGCATCTTGCGTTAATCGGCATCAGCATTTTTGCGCTCAAACAAGCCTCCACGGAGTGGTTGTGGAATGCTCAGGCTCGTGATTTGTTTGCCGCAGGCAATAAAGTAGATCTTGGGCCTTCGAGCGAAGTAATTGCGACGGTCCAGAATCGATATGTTTTAGCGGCAGTTCTCGTAGTCTCGCTATTTATGACCGTTTTACTTCTCACGAAGTACTGGAGTCGCTACGCAGCTAGCGTGAAGGCTCACGTGTCTGGTCTTAGATGGCTTTTCCTCGGTGTTTCCGGTGCATTAATGCTTGAGTTTGCAAGCATGCTTGCAGGCGTCCAAGACGTATTTACGCTCAAAGTTATCGGTGTGCTTGTTTTGGCCGGCGCAATGTTTGGCTGGTTTGCTGAGAGGGAAAATAAACTTTCTGGTGGCTCCCATAAGTTGGGTGTATATCTGAGCGGCTTTGTATATGCCTTGGCGACACTACCAATGCTTGCAAGTTTGATAGGTACTACCGTCTTTAATCAGCAGCGATTCGCATGGTTCGTATACGTAGTGGTGGCGGCTTCGATATTTGGTCTCGCGCTTACTCATCGTATTTTGCGATCGTCTTTGAGTAAAAATTCAAAACTCGACTACTCGGTATACGAATACCGCTATTTCTTCTATGATCTCGTCGTTAAAGTTGTTATTGTCCTTTCCCTTGTCTTCGGCTACATGAAAGTTTAATCTTGACGGCGAAAAAAATATTTCTTGATATCCATCCGGGTAAAGTATCGGCAAAGTGAATAGCTCGCACAGCATTGACGCCAGCGTGAAAAAGTTTATCCACGGCGGTCAAGCTCTCGGTGAGCTTGAGGATGGTCGGAAGGCTCTTTTGTGGAATGCACTTCCCGGAGAAAAAGTCAGCTTTAGCCCCTCAAAAAGCAAGTCCTCATACGTCGAGGGTATTGCAGAAACAATCTTGTCGGCATCGGAAGACCGCGTGGAGCCTCGTGACCAACTTTATCTCAGTACGAGTCCTTGGCAAATCTTGCGGGAGTTAAAAGAGGACTTTTATAAGCAAGAAGTTCTACGTGAAACATTCGAAAGAGCCGGGCTAGAAGCCGGCGAGATTTCTTTTCATCATACCGATAGTTTCTGGCACTATCGCAATAAAATGGAATATTCATTTTTTGGAGACGACGATGGTCTGCACCTGGCTTTGTATAACCGAGGTAGTCATCTCAAGCAAATCGTCACTGGTAGTTCGATTGCTATGCCGATAATCGATGAAGTGGCGACTGCCATTGTTGCTGTGCTAGATGAGGCGTCAGTTCGAGCTTCGTCTTTGAAGTCGCTGATAATTCGCGCAAATCAAGCCGGCGAAGCGGTAGTCGCTATTTTTACGCGAGACCAAGATTTCCCGGAGCTTCAAAAACTTTCGGAATTAGCCAAAGGAGTTGTTGTTGTCTATTCCAATCCAAAATCTCCGGCTAGTGTCAGGACGCGCGATTTATATACATTTGGGGACGTTAATTTAGTTGATAATTTACTGGGCAATGAAATAGGCTATGACGTGTTTAGTTTCTTTCAGGTAAATATACCGATTTTTGAGGCAGCTCTTAATCGAATAAAAGATTTTTGCGGAGACGACGTTGTCGTAGATTTTTATAGCGGTGTTGGTTCGATTGGCTTGTCGCTGCCATCAACCACGGCACTCGTCGAGAGCGACCATGCAAATATCTTGCATGCCCAGAAAAATATCTTAAATAAAAGGAGTTCGACAGAAGCTATTGAGGCGTTTGGCGAAAGGGCTTTGGATTTTATTCCGCGTGAAGGATGTTTGATTGTCGACCCGCCACGGGCTGGGCTTCATTCGGCCGTTGTTGATCGAATTCTGGAGGTGGCCCCGCCGAAAATAGCCTATTTGAGCTGCAATCCGTCAACTCAGGCGAGGGACGTTGCGCTACTAGCTATTCAGTACGATATCGATTGCGTAGAAGGCTTTAATTTCTTCCCTCGAACCCCTCATATCGAAAGTTTAGTGATGCTTAGATTAAGAAAGTAGTGCTATTATAGCTATATTATGGGCCCAAGCAATCAACAATCTCCACAACAAACACCCCCTAAATCAGACGTTGGCAGGATAGTAGGCTTGTTGCTATTTCTATCCAGCGGATCGATCGCTGTCTTTTTTGGCATTTTTGGGACATACATCTTTATTATAGACTCTACGTCGGAAGACGGAGCTGCTAAAGGAATCGCTTCCTTGGCGGTGCTTATTTTTCTCGTTCCGATAGTAATTGTCTCGACAATGGTGTCGGTTGCGGGATATGTCATGTATAAAAAACACAGTAAAACCAAGAGCTAGTAGTTTTGGGCAAGCTTCACAGATTTCTAACTGACGAAGAAACTCAGTTAAAAAAGGATTTTTGGCTTCACGATGAGGCTTTATTGTGGCAGTGGAATAAGGTATTGCGATTCACTGCTGGGCAACAGGTGATTCTGTTTGATGGACTGCAAACTGACCGATTGTATGAAATTATTACGATTTCTCAGACCGAGGCTCACCTTCGGCTTATTACCGAGCTAGAGAGAGTCTTACCAAAAAGACACGTATATTTATTTTGGAGTCTGCTGAAAAAAGACAACAATGAACACATTTTGCAAAAGGCAACAGAATGTGGAATATGTAATTTTATACCGTTGATCACCGAGCGAACAATAAAAAAAGACTTTAATCACGATCGTGCCGAAAAAATTGTCAAAGAAGCTGCCGAACAATGCGGTCGATCCGATATCCCTCATGTGCGGGAGCCGGTTCATCTTGCTAAAGTTTTGCCGGAATATAACGATAAGATTGACCTTTTCGTATGCCAGAAAGGCGAACCCGATTCGACAGAAGCGGGCCAAAGTTTTGCGGAAAAACTAGGTATTTTCATCGGCCCCGAAGGCGGTTGGACTGACGCGGAATTACAGCTTTTCGCAGACTTTGGTTGCTCGCCTTTGCATCTTGGGGATTTCACATTCCGAGCTGAAACTGCTGCCATCACCGCCTCATATAAGGTATTGAATTAGAGTATCTAGTACTTTCACTGCTACAATCTCTAAGTAGATATGGGAAATACGTATTGGCGTGAACGCTCACAACCTTACAAGCCTGGGCAAAAGGCGGCCTTTAAGGTTAGTCGTAGCAAGATCGAGCTGTTTATGCAGTGTCCACGTTGCTTTTGGTTAGACGTGCGACTTAAGATTTCACGGCCAAGTAGCCCACCGTTTAATATCAATAAAGCGATAGACGAGTTACTTAAAAAAGAATTCGACACTTATCGAAAAGGCCGGAAACCGCATCCCTTGATGATCCAGTATTCGGTCGACGCTATTCCTTTCGAGCACGACATGCTTGACCAGTGGCGAGAAAACTTTGTCGGAGTTGTGGCGATCAACAAAAAGACCAATTTGCATGTTTTCGGAGCGTTAGATGACCTCTGGATAACTTCTGAAGGTAAAATCGCTGTTGTTGATTACAAAGCCACTGCCAAGTCTTCTGAGGTGTCTATCGACTCTGATTGGCAGATCAGCTACAAGCGCCAAATGGAAGTATATCAATGGCTTCTTCGGCAAAATGATCTAGATGTGAGTGATGTGGGTTATTTTGTCTATACCAACGGGCGCATGGATCTTGACGGCTTTAATGATCGGGTTGAGTTCGTTACCAAAGTTATCTCATACAAAGGTGATGATTCTTGGGTTGAGGGAACATTGCTTGATATGAAGGCTTGTATGGAGAGTGATGAAATGCCAAAAATGGGCGACGATATCATGGGAGGTCCGTGCAGCTACTGTTCGTACGCACGGGCACGAACAGAACTAACATTAAAGCATATCCAAAAAAAGAATTAACTAATTCATCGATGTTTTGGCGTATGAGCCTCCGCCGTCGAGTTCGGCAGTTAAATTGTAGCTAGTGCAGGTTGTAGACGGGTTTTCGCAGTCGCCACCAGTCGCTGAAAGTGGAGAGTAGCGGTAAGTTCTGGAATCGTTAAGGCTAAGCTGATCGGTAGTTCCTTTAGGGTCTGTGAAATTTTGTGGGCTCAAAGTTGGTAGTTGGGTCTCTCGAAAAGTCGAGTCATTTAATTCGCTGAGGCTAGGGTAGCGCTTATTTTGCTGGAAATATGACTCTATTCCAAGATGCAGGGCGGTGATATCGGATTGGCGTTCTGAATCGGCCGCTTTTCTCTGTAACCCCGAAAATGTCGTGATCACTAAAGCAGATAGAATAATTATTCCCACGAAGTTAATAACTAGCAGAAAAATGGCAACTATTCTGGCCCAGCCCTTGTTTTTTTCGTAGCCTTGGAGTTGTCTGCCTTGTTTGTCTTTGAATTTACCAAATCCTATCAAAATTAGATCAAGAGTAGCCCAAATACCGAACCCACCAAGTGTTAACAGCTTAAAAATTGCTGTACCAATTTTTTCGACATAAAATCGGTCAGCTCCGAATGTACCGAGGAGCCATGACAAGATAAAAGTGCCAATAAAACTTTTGTCGCCTTCGCCCATGGCGTGTACCGCACCTGCAGGATACCCGACCGGTTGTTGTCCGGGCATTTGTTGCTGAGGTGGCATGGCTTGATTGCCGGCAAATACTGTCTGTGGCGTCTGAGGATATTGTGGCTGCGCGGCTATATTGGGCTGGTGGGCGGTTTGTTGGGCTAGACCTGGGTCATTAGGTTGTTGATAGGTTGGTTGTGCTTGGGTTGGGAAATTATTTTGGTCTTGAGCAGGTTGCGATGGTGTTTGGGTGATGGGCTGTTGCTGTGGCCACTGTTGATTCGGCTGATTATTCGGATCTTGTGGCGGAGTTGGCTGGGTTGGATCGTTTGGTTGCATAGGTTTTCCTGCGTAAATTGATTGCTTACGCTTATTTTACTACAGATGGAAGGGGCAGTATATTTGACTTATGAAATAAATAGTATAAAGTAAGTCTATTATGAGGCGTAGTTTTGCTGAAGAGGTAGTGTTGTTTCGTCGATCAATTTTTGACATGCCAGACGATGAATTCGACGCGATGACGGGACAAGTTTCTACAGCCCGGCGTTTGGCATTACAATTTCCTCGAGGTTGGGTAAGTAGGAAAATCGAGACCGATGGTCTTGCAAGAGTCGGTAGCGGCGTTGAGTGTGCCGTCTTCGGCGACGAAGCAACAGACACCGTAACCAAAGTCTTCTGGCCCTCATTTGGGTCCGGAAAATACGATAGGCTGCAAAGAGAAGGCGAGTTGATCGCAAAGTCTTTAGGATCAATTGCCACGCCGACAGAGACGACCTTTGTCAAAATGAGATTTGGGAGCATAAGTGGCCTCCGAATCGTCATGCAACAGCAGCCGTGGTATCGACCACTCCAGAGGCTACCAGAGCAACCCGACCAACTATCTGACGTAGCAGTTTTTGGTCTTGAGAAGCTTTTATCGGCCTCTCAAGCTATAAATGATGCCAGCAATGGTAGAGAATGGCTGGATATCTCACCGGCTAATTTTCACTGTGGTGAGGAAGGGATTAGATATTTCGATATGTCGTTGTTTGACCCGGCGACGCGCGGCCAGTCAAATACGGCGGTAAGCATAGAAAACCACACCTCGTTAGGCTTATTGATTGCGGAAGCCTTAAGTTCAAGGTAAAGTATATTTTTTGGAACGTTAATCTGTAGTTTATACTTTTATATATGATAGATATTCAGTATGTGCGGGACCACCCGGATTTAGTAAAAGAAAAGTCAAAACAAAAGGGCTACGATATTGACGTAGAGAAGCTTCTCCTGCTTGATGGGCAACGACGTGAACTCCTTCAGACGGTCGAGACCCTGCGCGCTCAGCGTAACGAAATTGCCGATAAAATGAAGCAGTCTGGCGGCAAACCAGACCCGGCTGCAATCGAGGAAGGAAAAAGAGTTAAGGTTGAACTCGCTGAACGTGAAGGATATTTGGAAACGTGCGAAAACGAGTGGCTGACTCTTCTCAAGTCCGTGCCGAATATGCCGCTAGACATGGTGCCTGTTGGCGAAACAGAGGATCAAAATGTCGTGATAAGGACTATCGGTGAGCCGCCCCAGTTTGATTTTGAGATAAAAAATCACGCCGAAATTGCCGAAGCCAAGGGCTGGCTCGATAAAGAACGGGGTAGCAAGATCGCTGGTGCGCGGTTTGTGTATCTGAAGGGCGATCTTGTGAGACTCGAATTTGCCTTATGGCAGTTTGGCTTGAGTGTTGTGAGCGACCAAGAGATCCTGAGGCAACTAATTGCCGAAAACAACTTGAATGTTTCGGATAAGCCGTTCATGCCAATTTTGCCACCAGCGGCAGCTAAAAAAGAAATATTTGAAGCTACCGGACGTCTGAATAAAGAAGAACAAACGTACAAATTAGAAGACGAAGATCTCTGGATGAATGCCAGCGCCGAACACACCATCGCGCCGATTTATTACAAAGAAATTTTAGACGAATCAGATCTTCCGATTCGTTACGTTGGTTATACGACTGCATTTCGTAAAGAGGCTGGAACGTACGGCAAAGACGCCGAAGGTTTCTTTAGATTACACCAGTTCAACAAGCTTGAAATGGAGAGTTTTACGACGCCAGAATCGTCGCTCGATGAACATCTATTA
The DNA here is from genome assembly GCA_022842995.1 of Candidatus Saccharimonadota bacterium. Taxonomy (GTDB): domain Bacteria; phylum Patescibacteriota; class Saccharimonadia; order Saccharimonadales; family 2-12-FULL-41-12; genus JALHOM01. The sequence goes on along the minus strand of JALHOM010000002.1, from coordinate 30,946 downwards.
ATGGTTGCAATCCAAGAGTATCTCATGACGAAGCTCGGGTTGCCGTTCCAGGTGCTGGAAAAGTGCACGGCAGATATCGGGCGTCCAAACGCCAAGGGCGTCGACATCAATGCCTGGATACCTAGTCAAGGGATGTATCGAGAAACACATACTGCTGACTATATTACCGACTATCAAGCTCGCGGAATGCAGACACGCTTGCGCCGAAAAGACGGCAAGATTGAGCTACTTCATACCAACGACGCTACTGCTTTTTCTCAGAGACCGTTGATTGCTATTTTAGAAAACTTCCAAACTCCAGAAGGCGACGTCATAGTCCCAGAGGTCCTGCGCCCATATCTTGGGGGTCGTGAACTGATCTAGCCGATTGATTTTACGCAATCAAAACGGTGCTTCTCGCAAAGTTTAGTAATTTCATGGGCTAAAGTCTCAGATAAAAACTGATAAGTCTCAATTACAAAATCGATGTTTGCTTGCATGTAATTCTGGTGCAAATCAAAGGTTAACGAGCTGCAACCGATAGATTTGTAGTATTCACAAATTTTGCTCATTGAGCGAAAAAGCCGAACTCGACCAGTACGGAAAAATCACCACGAGATAGTTGCTATCCGGTGAATGAACGAAGCTGTACCCGCAAAGAGTATCTCGCGGCTGCAGGTCATCATTTATGGCGACGCGAGTTTTGTCGTTGACGATTTTAAGAAGTATTTTGTCGAACATTGAAATAAATGGGTTAGTTTGATTAACAAAGTGTGATAATTCTCACCGTATTTTACTACGCCGAAGGAGCCTATAATACATTAGTGGAAACTAACATAAGGAGTTCCACCGCATGATTAACAATCTACAAATTAGTGGAGTACACAGCCAATTAACAGACAATGCGCGTAGCTATGTCAAAAGGAAAATTGGTGGCCTCGAAAAATATATTCCGAGAGCCGCGCGTGAAAGTACTTTTGTAGACGTTAAATTAAAAGAGGGGAAATCCAAAGACAAAAAAACATTTGAATGCGAAGTTATCATGAAAATGCCTAAAAGTACCCTGACGGCACATCGTAAATCGACGGGTCTGCTGGCAGCTATTGATGAAGTAGAAGATAATTTAAAAAATCAGCTAAAGCGTTATAAGGACCTTCATTCTTCAGCTCGTTTTGATAGGCGCGTTATATCTAGGCTCAAAAGAAGCGTTTCTTCTGAAGGTGTTATGTAGCCCGTTGCTTGCGGGGTCTAATTATGTAGAAGCTGTAGAGCTCGGATCGTCGAGTAATAGTTGCGTAAAAATCACCATAAAACACCTTTGTTAACTACTGGCAAGTAGGTTACAATAGACATTGTCTAGAAAATCTTACCTCCAGGGAGTAATTTGTAATTGCTATGAAAAATAAGGTCCTAAAGCGTGCACTTGCTGATCCTCAGATCCGTACCCTGAAACGACTTAAAAAACGCGTTTCAGATATCAATAAACTTGAAGATAAATACAAGAAACTTTCAGATTCCTCGCTAAAGAAACAGACCGACGAATTAAAAAAGCGTCTCGAAAAAGAGTCGTTGGATAAAATTTTGCCCGATGCTTTTGCAGTAGTTCGCGAGGCGTCATCGCGCGTTATGAAAATGCGCCATTTTGATGTGCAGTTGATTGGTGGAATGGCCCTCCATGAAGGGAACGTTGCCGAAATGAAGACCGGTGAAGGTAAGACTTTGGTAGCAACTGCTCCGGTGTATCTCAACGCCCTGAGCGGCAAAGGTGTCCACGTCGTTACCGTAAACGACTATCTTGCTCAGCGTGACGCCGCCTGGATGGGGAAGATATATGACTTTTTAGGCCTTAGTGTAGGTGTGATCATTGCCGAAGAATCATTTATTTTCGACAAAGACTATAACAATACCGACCACGATGACCCCCGGCTAAAAGTGCTTAAGCCGTGCACTCGACAAGAAGCTTACAATGCCGATATTACATATGGCACCAACAACGAATTCGGGTTCGATTATCTTCGCGACAACATGGTTCGAGAGGTCGAACAACTTCGTCAGCGAGATTTGAATTTTGCAATCGTTGACGAGGTAGACTCTATTTTGATCGACGAAGCTCGAACCCCGCTTATTATCTCTGCGCCATCGAGCGCGAGTGGTACGGCCTATCAGCAATTTGCTAAAGTCGTTCGCGGTCTGCAAGAAAAGACACATTATGTTAAAGATGAGAAGCGAAAAGCAGTCACCTTAACCAATGAGGGTATCGATCAAGTCGAGAAAGTGCTCGGCATGACAAATCTTTATTCGCCTAATAATATTCGAACACTGTATCATCTTGAACAAGCGTTAAAGGCCCAGGCATTATTCAAGCGCGATAAAGATTACGTGGTCACTGTAGATGGTGAGGCTGTTATTGTCGATGAGTTTACCGGTCGATTGTTGAAGGGTCGCCGTTATAACGAGGGATTACATCAAGCAATTGAAGCCAAAGAGGGAATTGAGATTCAAGAAGAGTCGATGACCCTCGCAACAATCAGTTTCCAGAATTATTTCCGTCTCTACGACAAATTATCCGGCATGACCGGTACGGCCAGCACTGAAGCCGAGGAATTTCATCAAGTCTACAAGTTGAGTGTCCTTGAGATCCCGCCGAACCGACCGCTCGCTCGCACTGATCATCCCGATCGAATTTACCGGAGTGAGGCTGGCAAGTTCAAGGCAATCATTGATGATGTAAAGGATCTGCACAAAAAAGGTCAACCAGTTCTTATAGGAACTGCTTCGATTGCTAAAAACGAGATTTTGAGTACTCAGCTCAAAAAAGCTGGTATCCCTCACCAAATGCTCAACGCAAAAAACAACGAGCGTGAGGCTGCCATTATCGCGAAGGCCGGCCAAAAGGGAGCTGTCACGCTGGCTACCAACATCGCTGGTCGCGGTACCGATATCGTGCTCGACGAAGCCGCCAAAAAAGCTGGCGGATTGTTCGTTATCGGATCTGAGCGACACGAATCTCGCCGAATCGATAATCAGTTGCGAGGACGTGCCGGTCGACAGGGTGACCCAGGAGCTAGTCGTTTCTTCGTTTCTACTGAAGATGATTTGATGCGCATTTTTGGCGGCGATCGGATTGGACGCGTCATGAATCGACTTAAAGTAGACGACGAAACGCCGATTGAAAACCGCGTTATTAGTCGTAGTCTTGAAGCTTCGCAAAAAAAGATTGAAGGCTTTAATTATGATGCACGTAAAGAAGTGGTTAAGTACGACGATGTTATGAACCGACATCGTAGGGCCACTTATAGTATGCGCTCGGAGATTTTGAAGCATGCGGATATCAGTAAGCGCGTTAATGAATTTATTGATTCTGAGGCTATCGATCTGGCTAATTCGCCAGAGTCGACCTCAGAACATTACGAAGAAATGATTACATCTGTTTTCCCGTTCGATGAAGCAACACTTGATACGTTATTTGACTCACCTGCGCACAGTTTCGAAAAACAGCTCAAGAGCGAAGCACATGAACTATACAAGGATCAAGAGGAGCGTTTTGGCGAAGAGATTTTGCGAAAAGTTGAGCGCGATATCTATCTTCAGACCCTCGATAATTACTGGATGCAACACCTGGAAAACATGCAACACCTTCGTGAAGGTATCGGTTGGATGTCGGTCGGTCAGCGAGATCCATTAGTAGAATACCGTCGTCAGTCCCAACAAGTGTTCTTGAAAATGCAGATTAATTTACGGCACGATGTTGTGCGTGCACTGTTCCATGCTCGACCGCTTGAAGCTGGTGAACTCAACAAATCAGTTGAGACCGAGCTTACGAAAGCCGCAAGAAAGTCTGTCGATAACGCCGACAAGATTATTGAGGCCGAGGAATTTCACGAAGCCGACTTCAAAACAGAAGTCCAGGAAGCTGTCAGCAAGAAGAAGGTTGCCGATAAGCGACGGAAGAGCCGAAAGGCGGAGAGGCAGCGGCGGAAGAAGGGTCGCAAGTAGTCAGAATTTCGGAAGAATGCTTATTTTGAACAAAACTCTGCGTCAAAAATCCTCACTGTACGTTAAGTACGGCTCGGACTTTGTGCTCGAGTATTTGATCAAACTAAACTATTCTCCGAATTTCTGACAGTCTGTGTGGGATGAATAACTATGAAACACAAAGTATCAGAAATTAGGTTAAAAAATGGAGCGCGGGGGTTGTTAGTTAATGTTCCCGATGCTTCGGTCATGTCTTTTGAAATAAATTTTAGGGCAGGCGAGTATTTGGTAGCACGGGATATTTGGGAAGCTCCACATATTATGGAGCACTTGCTCCTTGGCGCAAATAAAAAAATTCCGAAGGCCCGACAATTCCAGGCGGAGTTCGAGAAAAACGGTGGCTATTGTAACGCCTCCACCGGAACTCATGACATAATTTACGAAGCCGAATGTGCTGACTTTGAGTGGCAACGAATTCTCGAATGGTTGGTTGTCGCTATTTCGCAACCACTATTCTTAGAAGATGAATTTGCTGCAGAAGTAGGCAATGTTCGCGAGGAGTTGACGGCCCGCTCGAATAATCACTTTAGGCACTTAAGTATCGCCCTTCGTGAAGCGTATGGCTTCTTTAGTGTTACCGACAAAGAGCGCTTGAAGTTAATGAATAATGTTACGATCGAAGACATTAAGCGCCATTACAAGACTACACATACGCTCAGTAATATGCGGTTTGTTATCGCGGGTAAAATTACCGCGACTCGCAGGGCGCAGATAAAAGAAATGTTTGAATCGATGGAGCTTCCGAAAGGCGACGGTCGAAAAGATCTGCCACTTGAGACCCCATCAACCCTCAAAAAACCGATGATTATCAGAAACAAAACGGTTGATAACTATTATTTTTACTTTGATACATTTTTGCGACGCAGGATGAGCCCGGACGAACTGGCAGCCATGGGTTTGCTTAACAGTATGCTTACCGAAACACTGTATTCAAGAATATTGGGCACCGCACGTGAGCGTGGTTTGGTCTATAGTATGAGCTCTGGAGTTGGCTATGATCTATCGAGTACGAACTGGTGGTTTGGCGCGCAAGTCCGACCGGATAATGCGCATGCGCTATTTGACATCATGATCACCCAGCTCCGCGAAATCTTTGACGGCAAACTCACCAAAGAAGAGATCGATACCGCCAAGCAGCGTCGACTGGGCGGTTACCAGCGGGGCTACCAGACGGTTATGGGCATGGCAAATTACTACTCATCGCAGTACTTTTTTGACGACACGTACATTAATTACCAGGAATTACCTGACCGCATAAAAGCCGTCACTAAGACCAGGATAACCGAAGGTGCACGCCAGCTGTTCGCTGAAAATGTTTGGGGACTTGGCGTTTTGGGAAACCCTGCTGCCGGCGAAGTAGATACGCTGACAGATCAGCTTAAGTCACTCTGGAACTGATATACTTTAGTAGAAATTAGAAATTAGAAATTCGAGTTGACTGAGTATGTATCTTGAAACATTGAATGAACTTGAAGTGTCAGTTCGTGAAGCCACGGACAGGCTTGCTATTGCCCAAAAAACCGAGACACTCCATGAGCTTACTGAGCAGTCGCAAGAACCGGGCTTTTGGGACGATAATCGTCGCGCCAGCGATATCATGCAGCAGATCAACCAGCTTAGTTCGCAAGTTGAACCGTGGAACGCAATTTCAAAAGACATTCTTGAGCTCAAAGAACTTGTTTCACTGAACGACCAAAGCCTAGAAAAAGAAATAATGAATCAAATTCCTCTCTTGGAATCGCGTTTTAGCGCCCTTAAAAAAGAGCTCCGCTACAGTGGTCCGTATGATGATCATGATGCTATTTTGAGTATTCATGCGGGGGCAGGCGGGACTGATGCCCAGGATTGGGCAGAGATGTTACTCAGAATGTATACCCGCTGGGGCGAGACGGCGAGCATGAAAGTGGTGCATATCGAAGATTCGCCCGGAGAAGAAGCTGGCATTAAAAGCGCGTCATTAGAATTTTCTGGCTCCCATGCATACGGGAAATTAAAAGCCGAGCACGGCGTTCATCGACTTGTTCGCTTGAGCCCGTACAATGCAGATGCCAAACGACAGACCAGTTTCGCCAAGGTTGAAGTGTTGCCAAAAGTAGATGCTCCCGAGGACGTTCCGATAGATGAGACCGATCTCAAGATTGATGTTTTTCGCTCAGGAGGCAAAGGTGGTCAAAGCGTGAACACGACCGATTCGGCAGTTCGAGTAACCCATTTGCCGACGGGGATTGTCGTTAGTATTCAAAACGAACGTTCGCAGCTCCAAAATAAAGAGACAGCCATGACTATTTTGCGTTCAAAATTAGCCCAGCTCCAAATCGAGCAACATAAAGAATCGCTCGCCGAAATAAAAGGGCCAAACCAGTCCGCAGAGTGGGGCAACCAGATTCGAAGTTACGTACTGCACCCTTATACAATGGTCAAAGATCTGCGTACTCGACACGAAACAACCAACGCCGAAGCCGTCTTGGCCGGAGACCTCAACCCCTTCATCGACGCCTACCTCGAAACCCAATAAGCCTGCCGTCAAAAACGAGAAATCTTGATGGTATTTAACTTTAACCCTTAAACTCAAGTGCTCTAAAACCCTCCCAAAACCGTATTTCACTTTGTTGACGATCGTCAACAAAGTGAAACCGTCTAACTCCTTAATTTTGCTACACTTTTTGAACGATCGTTCAAAAAGTGGAACTGCTTATGGCAATCAGATGAGTAATGTAAAATCAAGGTCATCGTAAGTTCAGGACACTAATTTAGTAAATTGAGCTAGTTAGTTATATAATTAGACTAAACAATACTAATTATAAGGAAAGAAAATGAGTTTTAAGGCATTTAGAGGGGTAGAGCACGCAGTTATCTTCTATCCGGAAACGGATGGAACTATCTGCAGAACTGAAGCCGAAGTTAGCTTTTATGGTGTAGTAGCAAACGGTTCACCGGTAGAGCTGACAACTGTTTACTACGACCAGCAAAAAGAGGTTAATCGAATGCTAGGTATATTAGCTAGGACTACGCCACATGTCCTGGCCGTGGGACAAGTCGATCCCGTGCACCGTCGGAGGATTGTGCGTAATGTTGCTGATCTTCAGGCTAATGCTTTCCCGGATCCCGACCGGAGAATACCTGTCGGTATGATTCTTCGGGCAGACGACCAAACAGATGTAGATTGTTTCTTTAATAGGATGAGGCAATTACGTCGTGCAGCCGTGTAGCGTTGCATTTGAAAAGTACTTTCTTGCTTCTGGGTTTTAACTTCAGTGACTTCGTTCACTTCTCCTCGGGGTAGCATGTTCTATGTATGTAATTTATTCGTTGGCTTTTAGGGTAGGTTGATTTTTTGTACGAAGATTCGGCGTAGATTAAACCGTAACCTTTGTTATAATGGGGGGACATGATTCTACTGGACAGGGTAAGCAAAACATACGGCAAAAGAACTGGCTCGGCGCTCGAGCGTATTACCATGCATATCGAGCCAAAAGAGTTTGTGATTGTCGTTGGGCCATCAGGCGCGGGGAAGTCGACCTTGCTAAAGCTTTTGACCAGAGAAGAGAAGCCAAGTAGCGGCAAGATTGTCGTTGGAGGGATCGATTACGAACATTTGAAGGACCGGCATATCCCGCAGTTGCGCCGGCGAATTGGTGTTGTTTTTCAGGATTTTAAGCTATTACCCAATAAAACTGTTTTCGAAAACGTCGCTTTCGCCCTAGAGGTTGTTGGCGTAGGAAATCGCGAAATCAAGCACACGGTTCCAAAAGTTCTGGCCATCGTCGGGCTTAAAGGTAAAGAAAAAAATTACCCGAGGGAATTGTCGGGAGGTGAGCGGCAGCGCGTGGCAATTGCCAGGGCTATCGTCCGACAGCCGAAGATCTTGATCGCCGATGAGCCGACAGGGAACCTGGACCCAAAGCACGCCTGGGACGTTATCCGTGTTTTAGAAAAAATCAATAAATACGGAACGACAGTCTTGCTGACGACTCACAACCAAGATATTGTTAATCAGCTCAAGCGCCGCGTTATTACTATTCGCGATGGCCGTGTCGTGAGCGATAAGGCGAGTGGAACCTACGATCTGTAGGATTTGACTATGGGAAGATTTTTTATCAGTTTAGAGCGAGTTTTTAAAACCGGGTTTATTAATTTCTTTCGGAATCTTTCGCTCAGTATTGCTGCCACGGCAGTCATGGTGGTCACGCTGACCATCGTTCTGTTCGCGATTATCGCCAATGCGACTTTCAACAACACTATTTCTCAGATCAATGACAAGATCGATATTTCGGTCTATCTCAAAGATTCGGTGACTGAGCAGCAGCGCAAAGAGATTATTAATACACTAGATTCGCTGAATAACGTCAAATCAGTAGAATATATCTCCAAAGACCAGGCGTTAGAGCAATATCGAGCCGACAATAAGGATAACCTCGATCTATTACTTGCAATTTCACAGACCGATAATCCGCTCCCGGCTACTATTAAAGTAAAACCGGTTGACCCAGGTCGTATAGATGAAATCAAGTCCGTACTTGAAGCCGACAAAGTAAAGGCTCTCCAATCCGATGAAACTTCATATTCGGGCGACCGAAAAGAAGCAATCGACAAGATTACCAAGGCAACTGCTTTCTTCCGAAAAGCGGTTTTTGTTGGGGTTATCACCTTTGCAGTTATTTCGATGCTGATCATTTTCAATACGATTCAGATGGCAATATTTAACCGGCGCGACGAGTTGACTATCATGCGTCTCCTAGGAGCGAGCACGTGGTATATTAAGGGTCCGTTTATTGTTGAAACCATGTTTTATGGGGTAGTTGCCGCTGTCTCTTCTCTGGTTATTTGTAATAGCTTGTTTGTGGTGCAGTCTCAAGCGTTTGATGCTAGTAGTTTGGGTTTACTCGATATGGATTTTGCCAATAAATATTTCGCTGATAATTTTTGGGTATTTTTAGGGATGCAGCTAATTTCTGGTATGCTAATTGGAGCGCTGTCGGCGCTTATAGCTACAAAGCGATACCTTAAATTCCATCAAACCAAGCAGCGTAAGCTAAAACTAAAATAGAATCTTTTTAAAATCTAAATTAATTTCCGGAGAGGAGGGTTGAACATTCCGCTTATGAATGTTATAATCAAACGGTACATATATAACATCAAAACATTCAAAATGAATATAAACATTGAAAAATTGTCACTTCAGCTCAAGGCCCTTCTTGTGCTTGGGGTGATTTCGGCAATACTTTTTGGCACGATAAGTTCAACTCTCGTTTCTGCAGATCGTTTTCAGGAGCAAATTAACCAACTAAATTCGCAAAACGACCAGATTAAGCAAAGTCAAAGTGTTTTGAGTGTTGAGGCCAGTTCTTTGGCAGACGCCATTGCAAAATTACAGGCTCAGATCGATGCTTCCCAAGCGCGTATCAACCAGCTGAATGGCGAGATAGATGTTTTGCGGCAGCAAATTAAGGAAGCAGAAGAAGAGTTAGAGAAGCAAAAAGCGTTGCTTGGTCAGTCGATCAAAGCGATGTATGTTTCAGGAGAAATTAGTACGGTAGAAATGCTCGCTAGCAGTAAAGACCTCAGTGACTTTTTTGACAAACAGCAATATCAAGAGAGCGTTCGGAGCAAAATAAAATCAACACTCGATAAGGTGACGGCTCTCAAGCTCGAGTTAAATGCCAAAAAAGAAGCCGTCGAGAAATCGTTAGAAGAGCAAAAGAGCCTCCAGGCTCAGCTATCTGGTCAAAGGGCAGAGAAAGACCGTATCTTGGCGCTTAATCAAGATCAACAAAATCAGCTAGAGAACGAGATTAAAGAGAATACCTCTAGGATTTCTGAGCTCAAGCGACAGCAAGCAGCAGAAAACGCACGTTTATTTGCTCGTAACGGGGGCGGAGGCATACGAAATGTGCCCGATACTTCTGGATATCCGTGGGCTGATTATCCATTCCCAAATGAAGTCGCTGATCCGTGGGGTATGTTCCTAAGACAGTGTGTAAGTTATACCGCCTGGAAGGTCTGGAAGAGTGGTCGCTTTATGCCAAACTGGGGCGGAGTCGGTAATGCTAATCAGTGGGATGACAACGCTCGTCGTGCTGGTATCCCAGTAGATTCTACGCCACAGGTTGGGGATGTCGCGGTGAGTAATTCTGGATACTATGGTCACGTTATGTATGTCGAGTCTATCAATCCAAATGGGACGATAAACATCAGCCAGTATAATGCCAGCTGGACAGGAACTTACAGTGAGGCTACGATATCGCCAAATGGCCTCGTTTTCATCCATTTCCCGTGGTAGTCGGCTATACTAGAGAGAGTTCTTAAAGAGTAGCGCGGATGCGCCGCGTAGGTACTTTATTTTGATTGTCAATTGAGGAGGTTTATTAGTGGAAGTTTCACCGCGTAGTGTAAGTTATAAAAAGCTGGCAGTTAATGTTGCTGTTTTGTTGGTAGTTTTTGGTTTTGGATATTTGGTAGGGGATTCTAAGGTAAGTCTTGGCACGGATCGTATTTTTAGGCAGTCCGTCCAGAAAGCCGATGCTGGCGCACTTGAGTATGGCGGCGTCGAAGAGCTATATGCCAAGCTGAAGGAAGGCTACGACGGGCAGCTAGAAGCATCTAAACTCGAGGATGGCTTGAAGGCTGGTCTCGTTGAAGCGGCTGGTGATCCGTACACCGAATATTTGAATACCGAAGCCTCAAAAGAGTTCGAAGAGCAATTAAGCGGTAGTTTTGAAGGTATTGGGGCAGAGTTGGGCAAAGAAAACGGCTCGATTATTATCATTTCGCCTATCGAGGGTTTTCCGGCCCAAAAAGCAGGAGTAAGGGCGCGGGATATCATTGTGAAAATTAATGACGAATCAGCTTACGATATCTCCATAACTGACGCTGTCAAGAAAATACGTGGGCCTAAAGGTACTTCGGTGAAACTTCAGATTGCCCGTGATGGAAAACCGCTTGATTTTGAGATTACTCGTGATCAGATCAATCTGCCGAGTGTAAAAACCGAAGTGACGCCAGAAAACATCGGAATCATTAAAATCTCGCGTTTTGGCGAGGACACGACCCAGCTTGTGCAACAAGCAGCAGTCGACTTTAAATCAAAGAACGTCAAAGGGGTTGTACTTGACATGAGAGGGAACCCGGGAGGTTTGCTGGACGCTTCGGTTGGTGTTTCGAGTGTCTGGCTATCGAACGGCAAGACAATTCTAGAGGAAAAGCGTGACGGCAAAGTAGTGAAAAGTTTTTCGGCAAAAGGAACCCCAACACTCCTGGGCGTACCGACAGTGGTTTTGATCGATGAGGGTTCGGCGAGTGCTAGCGAGATCACTGCTGGAGCCTTAAGAGATAATAATGCCGCGACAATTATTGGCCAAAAATCTTACGGAAAAGGTAGTGTGCAAGAGGTCAGAACGCTTGATGACGGAGGTGTGCTGAAAGTCACGGTAGCAAGATGGTTCACGCCAAGCGGGAGTAATATCGATAAAGAAGGCATAGAACCAGATCAAAAAGTAGAAATCACTGAAGCCGACATATCGTCCAGCAAAGACCCGCAAAAACAGGCCGCCATCGATAAGCTGAAATAGGGCATCTCTTAAAGTCGGTTTGCTATTGAGGTCGATTTCGGGGTATGATAGTTAAAACTAATGGAGTTTAGGCGGGTTAAAATTGGGCTCGAAACAAACAAAGTATATTTTTGTCGTGGGCGGAGTCTTGTCTGGTGTAGGCAAGGGTATTACCGCTGCCTCTATGGGCAATATTTTAAAAGCCCGTGGGCTTAGTGTTAACGTTCAAAAATTAGATCCGTATTTTAACGTCGATGCCGGTACGCTTAATCCGGCAGAACACGGCGAGTGTTTCGTTACTAAAGATGGCGCAGAGACCGATCTAGACCTCGGCCATTACGAGCGATTTTTGGATATCGAGTGCACGCAGACCAGTAGCATGATGAGTGGTCGGCTGCTTTTGCAGCTAATTTCTGACGAGCGAGCTGGTAAGTTCCTGGGCAAGACTGTGCAGGTTATTCCGCATCTTACCAATGCTATTCAGGACGTCGTTTTAGAAGCTTCGAAAGGCTTTGACGTACATATTGTGGAAATTGGCGGCACGGTAGGCGATTATGAAAGCCCCGCCTATATTGAGGCCATACGTGAACTTCGCTATCGGGTAGGTCGCGAACATTGCATATTTACGCACGTTGTTTATTTGCCGTTTTTGGGTACCAGTGGCGAGTTTAAGACAAAGCCTGCTCAAAACGCCGTCCGCGATTTACGTTCGGTCGGTATTTTGCCAGATATTTTGGTCGCGCGAAGCGAGGAAATGCCACCATTAGACGTTCTCGATAAGCTGTCGCTACATAGCGGTATCCCCAAAGAAGCGATAGTGCTTTTGCCGAATGCCAAGAGTATTTATGAAGTACCTCTGACACTCGAGCAAGAGGGTATCGGTGATGTTATCGTAAAGCGGCTTGGTATCGAGGCCGGCAAGCCCGATTTGGCTAAATGGGAAGATTTTGTCGATAAAGCCGTTCACAGACTGACGCACCGACGCAGTGTGGCGGTCGTTGCCAAGTATTTAAATAACCAAGACACCTATATGTCGGTTTTTGAGGCTCTACGGGCCGCTGCCTGGAGTCATTCTATTGGCGTGGACATCCATTGGGTTAACGCCGAGGAACTAACAGACGCTTCCATACTCGAACAATACGATGGAATTTTGGTTCCGGGCGGATTCGGTAATCGAGGTGTTGAGGGTAAGATCAAGGCAGCTCAATATGCTCTTGCGTCGAAGAAGCCGTATCTCGGGCTCTGTCTTGGGATGCAAGTCGGGGTTATAGCCGCCGCTCGGAATTATGGCATCACCGACGCGAACTCTACCGAAATAGACCCTGGGGCGAAAAACCCAGTCATACACTCCATGAATGGTCAGAAGGGTAAAGAAGGCACTGGTGGCACCATGAGACTGGGAAATTACCCCTGCAAACTGGTGCCTGGTTCCGTAGCGAGCGAATTATACGGCGAAAACCAGATCGATGAACGACACCGGCATCGCTACGAAGCCAATAACGAATATCGAGATCAATACGAAGCGTGGGGGATAAAAGCTACTGGCTTAAGTCCAGACGCTAAGCTTGTAGAAATTATCGAGGCGATCGATCATCCGTTCTTTGTCGCCAGTCAATTCCATCCTGAATTTAAATCTCGTCCCAACAGGCCGCACCCGATGTTTGTCGGCTTCATAGAAGCATTACTCGGATAATATTCACTCGCTTAACATAGAATATTTCAAATTCATTAGCTCGCAACAGCATAAGCGGGTTGACGGATAACGTTATCTGTGGTAGCATAAGCGTTATGAGTGATACAAAACAAAAAATGATTTTAATTGTCGAAGATGACGACAATCTAGCAAGTGTATATCAAACCAGATTGCAAGCCGAAGGCTTTGCGACAAAACGTGTGCCAAATGGGGAAGATGCTTTAGCAGCAGCCTTAGCAGCTAAGCCTGATTTGATCCTGCTTGACGTCATGATGCCAAAAGTTAGTGGCTTTGATGTCCTGGATATTCTCCGCAACACCCCAGAAACGCAGAGCGTTAAGATAGTCATGTTAACAGCTCTCAGTCAAGATTCTGATCGCCAGAAAGCCGAAAGCCTCGGAGTTGATGATTATCTGATCAAGTCTCAAGTAGTGATAGCCGATGTTGTTGAGCGGATTCGTGAACGACTCAGCATAAACTAGCAGTATTCATAGATCATTAAAAAACTCCCGCGTTAAAAACGGGAGTTTTTATGTAAGTAAGTTTTAGTTTTTAAACGACTTGTACTTCAACGCGAGGAACAGAACGGCCTGAAAAGGTTTTTACTTTACGGGTTTTAAAGGCCACCACACCATCTTGAGCGGCGTGGATAGTGAAGTTGCGGCTCATCATCGTTCCTGGGCCTGAACGCTTGGTCATGCCAACTTGACGAACAATAACCTGTCCGGTTTTAACAACTTGGCCAGCATAGAGTTTGACTCCAAGGCGGGGACCTGCGTTGTTGTGGTTGTTCTTACTGCTACCACCTGCTTTAACTTTACTCATTTTAAACCTCTTGTCAGGCTGCCTGCTTGCCAGCGGAGCTGTCAACCCCGCATCCTTCTTGGATTATGACTGTGTTGGATTCTGCGATGCTCCTTCATCGTACGTAAAGTACGACTCAGTGCGCTTCTCTAATCCGCCTTGTCTTAATCGCAAGCAAGAGCTTTAAGGGCCAGTGCCTGGAATTACATTAATTACGTTCTAAAACTACAAGTTCACGTCCAACAATCTGGTCATCTCGATGATAGATCAGATCTGCGTCTTTAGTGTGAACAAATCTCACCCGATTATAGCCTAAATCGCTCAGAGAATCAAGGGTTTTAAGGTGTAGAAAACCGTTTTTGGTCTTCCAGGCGGGCAAAGCAATACACAAGCGGAAGCCAGGCGAGGTCTGAGAGGCGACATTTTGCAGGAATTTGCGGTGAATAACGTCACAATCGCTCATGATTTTGGTCAAGGTAGCGTTGTCGGGCAAATTGTTGAGTGGTCGACCTAAATATGTCTCTCCGGCTATAAAATTGTAAGGTTTTTGCCAGACGTGGTTGGTGGCGTCGCCGACTTCAAGTGTGAAGCTTTTGTCGGGCGTCGGAAGCCAGTCTAGGTTCTTTTGGCTGTACTCGATCATCCTTGGCTCAATATCGGTGCCATAAGCTCGGTAGTTCATAAGAAGCGCTTCTTGGAGCAAAACCCCGGTCCCGCAAAACGGGTCGAGTATGGCCTGTGCGTCGTCTGTTTTGGGATTAGGACTCTCGGAGGTATCGAGGCTGTGCGGCATAACGGCAAGATTGATGATGATCTGAGCCAGTTTGGGTGGCAACATGCCAACTTTGGCGTCACGCATCGGTCGTTCTTGGTCGCGGGCAGCGTAGGCGTCGATGTCTTGAACGTAGACGGTTTTTGCGATGTAAATCTGGCCGTTTTTACCTCTTATGATATAGATTTCCAGACCTTTGTCGTGAGTGAGGCGATTATATAGGACAGTGGCGCTAGAAAGTTCGGCCGATTTATTGGGGATTATTCGGACTGATTGGCCATGAGAGCGTAGTTCCTTTTTGGTGCTGAGGGCCATGGCATTGATTTTGCCGGGGCTCAGTCGCGTGTTGTGAGCACTGATGCCGATTTTTAATTTTCCGTCAGTCTGGTGCTTCAGAGCAAGTTTGGTGACTTCTTGTTCGATCTTTTGGATATTGTCTGTTTGCAAAACACTTGTCACCGAACATAACTTAATTATTCCGCCAAGACGGGAGGTCGCTTGAGGAGCATTAGGAGCATTGATGGCCACTGCTTCGTGCGCAATGATTTCTAGGGCACTTGGCCCGAAAACTGCTTCCAGTTCTGCAATGCTGATCGCTGGTTGGCGACCAAGGAGGGCAATATAGGTACTCATACTGTAGTCATAAGTATATATCATCTGTGGCTAAAGTGTCTGGCATGATTCCTGCCTAGGTGTCTCGAGTGGCTCAAGTGTTCGACCGGGAAATAATCGGCTATAATATGAATTAAGAACCATGTCTCAACAAAAATCCAGTAAGAAGTGGCAGGTTATCCTAAACGGCATAACCTTTGCTGGTCTTGGGGCTTTGATAATTTTTTCTTATGATCAGATAGGCGAGACGATAACGAATATCGCTGATGTGATGTGGTGGTTTTTGTTACTCATGATTGTCTGGCAGCTCCTGAATTACCACAGTTATACGGGGTTGTATCGTAATTTGTACTCGGTTTTGGGCAAAAAAATTGCGTACTGGCCGATGTATAAGGCGGCGATTGAGCTTAATTTTGTGAATCACGTTTTCCCGAGTGCTGGCGTAGCAGGATTTTCGTATTTTGCTTACCGCATGAAGCAAGAGGGTGCGCCGGCTTCTAAATCCACGCTTATTCAGATGATGCGCTTTGTGTTGGTGTTTATCTCTTTTCAGATACTGCTCTTTATCGGCTTGCTGGCGTTGGCGCTAGAAGGCAAGGCCAATAATTTTACGATTTTGGTTGCTGGGTCGATCGGTACGGCGTTGGCTATCGGCACGTTGATGGCGATGTATGTAGCCGGTAGTAAGACCAGAATCAACACTTTTACCGTCGGGTTTACAAGGTTTTTAAACAAAATTATTAGCTACTTTAGGCCAAAGCATCCAGAGACAATATCTGTCGAGTGGGTCAGGAATTTATTTTTAGATCTCCATGAAGATTACATGGTGCTCCGGCGAAATATAGGGGGGCTGAAAAAGCCATTTTTGTATTCATTTGGAGCTAATTTTACAGAAGTCGCAACAATCTATATGGTCTTTTTGGCCTTTGGCGAGCCAGTCAATATTGGTGCGGTAATTCTGGCATATGCAGTTGCTAATTTTGCGGGCTTGATCTCTATTTTGCCTGGTGGGATCGGAGTTTACGAAGCGCTTATGGCCGGCGTTTTGGCGGTTGCGGGCGTGCCGCCGTCTATCGGTATTCCTGCTACGATAATGTATCGAATCCTCAGTATGGCAATCCAATTGCCACCGGGCTACTATTTTTATCAAAAGTCGATAGCCAAGTTTGGAATTGAAAATATAAAGACATGATCGGTTCGGCGCCAACGTTTAGTGTTTCGGAATTTGTAGCTGCATTTAATCAGGTGCTCGATTTTAGTTTCCCGGAGGCAATCGTTGTCGGCGAATTGAGTAGTCTGCGAATAAGCAAAAACACCTGGGTCTACTGTGACGTCAAGGATGAAGGCGCGACCTTGAAGTGTTTTGGGTCGGTTCGGGCGTTGCCAGGACCCTTGGAAGACGGCATGGTGCTGGAAGTTGTCGGCCGACCATATCTGCATCCGCAGTTTGGGTTTAGCTTGAACATTGTCGCGGTAAAAACCGTTGGCCAAGGAACTTTGAAGCGTGCCCAAGAATTGCTTCTGAAAAAGCTATCAGCTGAAGGTCTTTTCGATGAAAGTCGAAAACGGGCGTTACCGTATCCGCCAGAGTCCATAGCGCTGATAACCTCCAAGTCATCGGCGGCGTACGGCGATTTTATGAAAATTATTGGCCGCCGTTGGCCATGTTTGAAAATTGAGCTCGTGGACGTCTTGGTGCAAGGGGCAGAGGCGCCCGAGCAAATTATCGCGGCAATCCAAAAAGTTAATACCGATTTTCCGAGCGTAGAAGCAGCAGTCATAATTCGTGGCGGCGGTTCGGCGGAAGATTTGGCTGCTTTTGATCATGAGCAGGTTGTGCGCGCGCTGGCTTCCAGTAGAATCCCGACTTTGGTGGCAATTGGTCATGAGCGAGATACTTCACTGAGTGAGCTAGTGGCAGACCTAAGGGCGAGTACGCCCAGTAATGCTGCCGAGATTTTGGTTCCCGATATCGAGCATGAAAAGCTGGTGGTCGGCCGTATGCACAAAGAATTATCAAGTTCGCTCGATGAATATATAGGTGCGTTGCGCCGGGAACAGGCGAACTATAGCGACAGCATGCAAGATCTTGTTGGCCGGAAGATCTTGGCCGAGAAAGACGCTCAAAAAGTTTTCGCGAAATTATTGAAGGCCAGTGATCCGCGCTTGCCACTAGCGAAAGGCTATTCGATTTCCCGAAGCATGACTGGATCTGTTTTGAGAACGGCGAAAGCTGCGCGCCAAGAAAAAGAATTTATAATTGAATATAGCGACGAGTCGATCACGGTCCGTCCAGACCCGTCCATAAGGAAGGAAAAATCATGAATTACCAGAAGCTCAAGTCCGATCTAGAAGAAGTTTTGGACGCTCTGCAGAACCCTGATACTGATATAGATGAGGCCTTAAAACTTCATGAAAAAGGCCAGAAACTACTGAAGCAGCTCGAAGCTTATTTGAGTGACGTCGAAACCAAGATTTCGAGCAAGAAGCCCTAAAAATCATGGCGGCGAGTATTTTTTTACTGCTTTTTGTCATTGTTATGTGCTTTGGTTTTGTCCTGCTTTTTGGTGCTCCGTATTTGCCAACTCACAAAAAACAGATTGCCTTAGGTCTCAAAATGGCGGCTCTTCGGAAAGACGAAGTGGTGTATGAGCTCGGGTGTGGTGACGGCTATATCTTAAGAGAAATCGCCCGACGAGGCGGTAGGGCGGTTGGTTATGAGTTAAATCCGATCTTATTTATTGTGGCCTGGTTGTCTTGTTTGAAATACGGTGGCCGTATTAAAGTTCGCTATGGCAATTTTTGGAACGTCAATATCGCGGAGGCCGATATTGTGTACGTTTTTTTGCTAGAGAAATTCATGAAGCGGCTGGATCAAAAAATGCTCGCCGAAGCTCAAAAAGGTACGCGCTTGCTGAGCTATACGTTCAAAATCCCCGGTAAAAAAATAATCGCCGAAGCTGAGGGAATGTATCTCTACCAATATTAGGCAGTAGTCGTGCGTGTTAACAGGGGAATAGCTTGACGTAGACGCATAGGCTGTTTACCATAAACATAATGAAACTACTTCAAAATCAGGGCGGAGGGCTTAACGTCTTATTGATCCCGCTGATATTGACGGGCTTATTATTGGTTGGCTCTCTTGGATTTGGTGTCTGGGCATATGCGTCTATGCAAGATTATAAAAACAACTCTGACCAAAAAGTAGCCGCTGCGGTGAAGGTTGCAGAGGATAAAAAGTCATCCGAAAAAGACAATGAATTCCAGGAGAAAGAAAAAGAGCCGTATAGAGACTATAAATCGGCGGCTGTTTTTGGCGACATCGGCTTTCAGTACCCTAAAACGTGGAGTGGTTACGCCAAAGAAAACAATGATCAGTTAGATCTGATTATGAACGCTGGTATTTTGTCTGGTGACACCAAGGCTACTTATGCCGTTAATCTGAAGGTTGAGAATAAAAGCTACGACCAAGTACTCAAAAGTAATGACTCTGCGGTTAAATCCGGTAAGTTGAAGGCTTCTGCGTATCGACTAGCCAAAGTCCCGAGTGTGCTTGGCATGCGGTTTGACGGTGAGATTCGTCCTGACGTAAAAGGCTCTATGATTGTCTTGCCGCTCAGGGATAAATCTATCGTCATTGCTAGCGAATCTGAGCAGTCGGTGCCTGATCTTGATAAAGTAGTTTTGCCAACGTTTACCTTTAACCCCTAAGCAATCTACCTCTGTTATTTAAAGCCTTGAGCCCGAGTACATTTATAGTGCACTAGGTACGTCCTATCGTCTAAAATATGGGCTAAGTGCTATACTGACTTATAGAGAAATTAAGGGCAAAAAGAGGGTATTGGTTTGACTCTGGGTAGAGAAGAATCAGAAGCAGAATATATGAGGCGCAATTCGCTTTGCCTCCTCAAAGAGTTGCAGTTGATGTACTACGAGGTTGCGCGTGAGGCAGAGCTGGCATCGCCGAAGAGTCTTGCCAAAATACAGTCATTGGCCGAGCAGTCACTCAGGCTTATTGATAGTTTTATTATTGCCAATCAAGTCGAAATTGGTCAACTTGAACTGGAGCTATCGCCACTCGGCATGGGGTCTATCATGCATCAGGTAATGAGCGAGGTCCGCCCGGTAGTTTCGAGTGAGATTGTTAGTGTTGCCGGTGTTAACGCTGCTGTTATGACAAACCGTGAGTTGCTTTCGTCGTTTTTGGGTAGTTTGATAATGTTTACCGCCGATGCGTCAAAGTACCCACTGTCGATACGAAGTTTCGTGAGCAGTAATGGCGACGTCGGGATAGGTGTTTTTGCGCGTGATCTAACCATTACCAGCCGTGAGCTCGATAAGGCGTTGTCTTCGGCTGGCCTCTCTCATATGCCATTTGCTCGCCATAGCTCAAAAAGTGGCTATTTGGTTGTTTTGGCGGAGAGACTAGCCAGCAGCCTGGGCGGGAAATTGTACGTAAAGCGTCTCGGGAGATGGCGCGGTTTTGCCACGACGCTACCCCAGAGTCAGCAGATGAGTTTGATGTAATCTTGATGAAAAGCAAGACCACAAAAGTTTTGATTCTAGAGCCTGATCTAGATATTGCCGGGCTGCTCAAACAGTATTTCAAAAGATTCGAGTATCTCGTGGTTGAATCTGTGCAATCCGCTGAAGAGGCTATCCGTTCTGCAGACAAAAAACGACCCGATGCCGTCGTTATGGAATTTGCCATCGCCGAAAACAATGGCATCGCCTTTTTGCACGAGTTCCGATCGTATGAAGATTGGCAGAATATTCCAGTTATTGTCCATACGCACATGCCATTTAAGAAATATCTTGACCAACCTGAAATTAAGCGGCTGAACATCGCTGAATATCTCTACAAACCAACGACGACCTTTGCCGACCTGAGTCGCGCGCTTAACAGGGTTTGTGGTCATTAATTTATTGTTTACACGTAAGGCCCTGATAAGCAGTAATTGGAGGTATTTGGTAGGATAGGGGCATGAACCGCGAAAAAGACCGAGCTTTCGTGCTCCGCAGAACCAATTACGGAGAAACCGATCGGGTCGTAACGCTGCTGTGTCGTGAATATGGCAAAAAGGCGATGTACGCTCGGGGAGTTCGGGGTCAAAAAAGCAAGCTAGCCGCCGGTGTCGAATTACTAACTAGAACAGAAATCGGGTTTATTCAGAGCGCGAAAGGGAAGTTGGCTTCGCTGATTAGTGCACGTCCAGAGATTTATTACGGCGAAATCGTGAAAGATATGGCTCGCATGAACCATTCTTTCGAGGCTTTGAAGTTGCTCGATAAGGTCGTCGATGACGGTACGGGGCAGGAATATTTCGATACGCTGGATAGATATTTTGCCGCCCTCAATGACGACGACTTTGACGACGTTATTTGTCATATCTGGTTTGAGCTTCAGGTGATGAAGCAGGCCGGATTGTTGGGCGAAATTAACGTTAATTTAAAAAAGAATGACGAAAGCGACCCCTGTTTTAATTATAATTTTGATGAACAACTTTTTGAGTATTATCCGGGAGGGGCTTTCACTATAAGCCATATAAAGCTTCTGCGGGTTTTGCTTGGTAGCGATAGGCCTGTGCGCTTGCAAGGTGGCCTCGAAAATGTTGCTGATCTAGGTAGTTTAGTACATGGCATGACGACCATGTATTTCGAGCTGTAGTATTGAAATAGTCTTCGACCTCTGGAAATCCACGCACAAAACAGATATAATCCAAAACTAAGATTATGATAAATATTGTTATTACGAGTCTTGGAAGTGTCAGAGGCAGAGGTCTTCGTACCTACTGATATTTTTTCATTCATTCGATATTTACCAAGTTTAAGCAGTAAGCGAGATTAATAAGATGAGCACTCAAACGAAAGACGTCTCCATGGACGATATAATCAGTCTTTGTAAAAGAAGGGGATTTGTATACCCCGGTTCAGAAATTTATGGTGGCGAGGCCGGTCTTTATGACTACGGTCCTTATGGAGTTGAACTTCTAAACAATATTAAGAAATCATGGTGGCAAGCAAACGTTCATCGTAAGGAAAATTACGTTGGTTTAGATAGCGCCATGTTTAAGCATCCGAAAGTCTGGGAAGCATCGGGGCACGTTGGCGGTTTTTCAGATCCTTTGGCCGAATGCCGGAACTGCAATCACCGCATACGAGTCGATAAAGAACTTGGGGCTATCGGTGTTGCTGCAGATGAAAAAATGAGTGAAGCCGAGCTCAATTCTTTGTTTGATGAGCATCGCCAAGAGATAAAATGTTCAAATTGTGGCGAAAAGGATTTTGGCCAGGTTAAGGCATTTAACTTGTTGGTCAAATCAAATCTGGGTGACTTTACCGATAAAGGGGAGCGACCAGTTTATCTGCCAGGAGAAGCGTGCCAAGGTATTTATTTAAACTATAAAAATATTGTCGACACTACTCGCGTTAAAGTGCCATTTGGTGTTGCGCAGATAGGTAAGGCCTTCAGAAACGAAATCAGCCCACGTAATTTCTTGTTCCGAACGCGGGAATTAGAGCAGGCTGATACGCAATACTTTGTTAAGCCTAACGAGAATAAAGAACCCTATGAAGCTATAAAACAGGACCGTTGGAACTGGTATCTGAGCCTCGGGATTCGAGAAGAAAACTTAAGATTCAAGCAACATGATAATCTAGTTTTTTATGCCTCAGATGCCTGGGATGTTGAGTATAATTTCCCGTCTTATGGTTTCGACGAAATCGAGGGTATACACGACCGCACAGACTATGATTTGACGCAGCACATGAAGTTTTCTGGCGTTGATTTGAACTATGTAGACCCATATACCAAAGAAAAATATATTCCGTGGATTTTGGAAACCTCCATGGGAATGGGGCGATGCTTCTTGGCCGTCATGTCAGACGCATATACCGTAGAAGAACTTGAAGGCGGTGAAACGCGAACCGTTTTGAAGCTTCATGAAGATTTGGCTCCTGTTAAGTACGCAGTCTTCCCATTGCTAAAAAATAAGCCAGAGCTCGTAGAGAAGGCGCGCAAAGTTTACGAAGAGCTCAGCCGGAAATTCGTTTGTGAATGGGATGACAACGGCAATATTGGTAAGCGTTACCGTCGCCAAGATGAAATCGGAACCCCGTACTGCGTCGTTATAGACTTTGACACGCTAGAAGATGATACGGTCACCATTCGCCACCGTGACACGACCCAGCAAGAACGCATAAAAATCGCCGACCTCCTTAGATAACCGACCTTATCTCGGGGTTACGATAAATTTCATAAAGGGATAAATATCTGCAAAGTTATGTGATGTGACCCAAAATGAGGATTTTACAGCATATTTTTTGGGCCCAATAGTCTAGAATATCCTGGTAAGCTAACAATATTTTATGGAAGACGAAACAAAACCTATACAAAATACAGAAGCTCCTGTGGCTGAAGCCGAAGAATCGGTTGATATGGCGGGCGCAGAATCTGAAGTGTCCGAAAATAAGCCCGAAAGCCCAGACGCCGAAGCCGCTCCGGCCCAGAAGGAAGATTCTTATCAGGAGTCTGATGTCTTTGCTTGGGCAAATAATCTGGTCCAGTACAAAGACGAGCTAAAGATCGAACTGTTTTTTATTAGCAAAAACTATACGCTGTATAAAACTGCGACGAGCGATAGTCTGGCAAAACAGCTGGAGCCGATATTTATAGATGAGATTTTAGAATATGTGCTCGAGGGTGCAGAAGTGGGGCTGATCGTGCGTTCTTTTGAGGAAGCCGAAGCCGAGCACAAAGTTCTGCAGCGAACCCGTGTTAAAAATGTCGCGAAACTTCAAGACACTCTAACGTGGCTGAGGACGCAGTACGCTGAAATCCCGATATTTTCTGATGAAGAACACGATTTTAAGCGCGTTAAAGGCGTGATGGCCCGTGTCTCGCACCAGGGTTCGGATCGGCCGTTTTATGTCTTTAAGGTATTGCCGGGTAGTAGTGTTATGAAGGGCAAGACGGGTTGGATGCTAAAAAGCGGTAAATTTGTGCCGTTCGATGCCGATGCCGCCGTACGTATGCCGACAGACCCTCAATTAATGCTCCTGGATGAAGATTTATACGTCTTCAATCAAGCCAAATTAAAACAACTTTTCGGTTACGACGTGAAAGAGGCGGCTATTGCGCGGGCCAAAGTCGCCGAGATTGAAGCTAATTTTGCTCTTGTTTTTGAAGACGGCGTTACCTTAAATAGTCTGGTTGAAGGCAAAAAATCGCTCATCAAAAAACTCCAAAAAATTGACCCGACGCTCGTCAAGCAAGACGAACTCATGAACCACGCCGAAGAAATGGGAATTGATCTCATGCAAGACGATTCTGGTTCGATAATTATCATGGACGACAAAGACCTCTCTAAATTCGTGAACTTGCTCAACGACGACTACGTGGAATCTCCTATGACCGGCTTGCGCTATGAGATTATGAACAAAAAAGCCCTGAAGGTCATCGAATCTGACTCTGCTGAAGTATTGTAAGATTACTAGATGGTGCTGTGAATGAAGCGCGACTATAAAAAATCGGCATATACTTTCCTGGGTGTTCTACACTTCTTTTTTATAGTGGTGTTGCTCGCGTATTTTGCAGTATCTTTAGGGTTAGATTCTTTGCCTGAGAGTTCTGACACAAGAATATTGCAGGAGCTAGCGATTGTTGCAGCATTAGTCATCTCGTCCTCTATATTTTTGTTGCCGCTCCGTACGCAGTTGATGCTTCGGTCGCGCAGCAGACACTTTATGAAATATGCCATCAATAATGCCTGGAGTTACGGACAATCAGGGTCGGGTGCTGCTGTGATCGGTCAGATTTCGTCGTCGTCATTAAGCCTGCTTCCAGCTGGTGGAGGGGTGAAGTACTCAAATATTCTGGCGGCTGAAGGAGAATACTATGTAGATTATGAGTATGGTATCTATACAAAGACTAAGTATTACACCTACAAATCTAGGCGAGTATTTTATGCAGTGTATAGCGTTAGATTGCCTCGAGAGCTGCCTAACGTTCTCTTTGATGCGAAAAGCTCACATAAAAATCAGTTTAAAGTGAAGTTCGATCAAAATCAGAGACACAGCTTGGAAGGGAACTTCGATACATATTTTGAAACGTATTTTCCCAATGAATACACCATAGATTCATTGAGTTTTATCACCCCTGAGGTTATGCAGTCATTGATATCGGCAGCCAATTATGACGTTGAAATTAATGGTAAACAGCTTTTGCTTTATGCCCCGATAGCATTGGATGGACCGGGTCAGCTAAACGATATGCAAAAAAGTGCTCATGAGATCAGGCAGACATTGCTAAATAATATTCTGACATATAGAGATGATCGTTTGCCGCGTGCGGAAGGCAGGACAGGGGTGGCCACTTTGGGCAGATACCTCGAGACACGGCGGGAGCCACTCTGGCCGTTTATTGTAGCGTTAGTGGTCGGCTTTGCTTATGTATTGTTCTTTGTTATGCCAAATCGGTAAGCAAAACCGTTTCATAATTTTATAATATATATATCACCATAATTTCATGAAAAAATCCACAATGTGTATTAATATGGAATTATGTCGAGTTTTGAACGACCACACGGAATAGTATTTGAAGATATTGGCTCTAATCCGGCCCTTGGTTTAGAAGTACCAAAAGGCTTAGCACTAGTACGCGCCAATAGCTTAGCGATATTAGATAGATCTGGTATCGGCGCTTCAACCTATGAACATACGGTTGATGTATTTAAGCATGCCCGTGCTATGGCCGAGATTTTATTTGAACGTGGTCATATCATCGAAACAGTTATCGATTGGGCAGCCATTGAGGATGGTGCGATCCGGCATGACGTCGGAAAGAGCGGGATGGACCATATTCTTGATAGCAAAGAAGTCCTGACACCTGAAACACGTCAGGTTGTCAGGACTCACCCGTTCCAAGGTTTGTTAATGACCTCAATGTCGCCTGACATGGATTTATACGGTCATCCTGACATGGATCTTAGTTTTGAAGCTCTTCGTTTCCTTGAAGGTATGCAGAGGTATATCGTTGTCGCGCACCACGATTACTACACCCCCGGAGAACTCGCTGATATTGCAGCGCATCCGGTCTATGGATTTGATCCTAAATTAATTAAGGATGAAAAAGCCCGTGCACTGCTGAATTTCAGTAAAGTGGCCGATATTGGTTCTGCGCTGACGGGGGAACGTCCGTACCTGAAGGCTCGCTTAGCGAGCGAAGGACGCCCAACTACTTTCAGGGGAATAGACGAGGTTATGAGTATTATTCACGAAACAATCCCTGATCTAGACGACCAAACATCGGCTGTAGCCGAAGAAGTTATTGGTGAAACACTCGAGTTTAATCAAGGGAGGGTGATGATGAGAGAACTCATGGAGCAACTTGAACAGCAGAGCGATGAGAGCGGTGTATTGAAAGCATTTTCGAAAGCCGTCGGTAAACGCCGTCAGGCAATCCGTGAAGCTCTTGCGATGCCAAATGAACAGCTGGCCGTTGGTGTTCGATGAAATATGTAAAAAAAATGAAAAAATAGGGAAAGAGCGTTTACCGCTAGCGGAATGATTGTTATGGTGAATTCAGGAAATAATGAAATAAATATGAGAATCTTACTCGTCGAAGATGAACAACTCGTAGCCGAATATTTAAAATTGTCACTTACCAGTGCTGGGCATGAGGTGGATCATGCGGCCGACGGCAATACGGCGTACGAAAAAGCTATCTTAAAAGGTTATGACGTCATAATCTTGGATATTCTTCTTCCCGGTAAAAATGGCGTTGAAGTCTGTAAAGCAGTGCGCGAATACGGCGTTCAAACTCCGATACTTTTTTTGACTTCTATGGAAGCAGAAGAGTCGCGAATTAATGGTCTCGATGCTGGTGCCGACGATTACTTGACGAAACCCTTTAGTTTCCCGGAACTTCAGGCACGCCTCAGGGCCTTGTATCGAAGGCCTCAATCTATTGTTAATGAACACGTGATAGTAGGGAATATAAAGATCAGCACCACCGAGCATCGGGCGTGGCTTGGAGACGACGAGAAGGATTTGCGTAGCAAAGAGTTTGCTGTTTTGGCATATTTAATGCGCAATAAAGAGCGGGCTATCTCTCGTGACGAGCTGTTTCGTAATATCTGGGGTGTGAGTTCGGAAAACGCCTCCAATCGTGTAGATGTCTGCGTCAAGGAACTACGACGTAAATTCGGCAAGAATTGCATCAAGACGATATCCAAAACCGGTTATCGAATTATGCAAGAAACATGAAATTTTTCCGCGTAATTGATTTAAATCATTGAACTTGGTGACTTTCTGGTTATAGTAATACCATAATTACTAAAACCGTACCTCATGTGTGACTATGCGGTGCCTGCAAAGGGCTTGTGAAATGAGCTGTTAGCGTGAAGATACTCCTTGTAGAAGACGAAGACCTTCTGGCGAAATATATTGCCAGAGCTCTTCGAACGAGTGGCCATGTAGTTGATATCAGCTCAGATGGCAGCGAGGCTTTGGATAAAATTCTCTCCGAAGATTATTCTGTTGTTGTCTTGGACGTAATTTTGCCTAAGATGGACGGGCTTAGTATTTGCGAAGCGGTCAGAAAAGCCGGCAAGTCGGTGCCGGTAATTTTCTTGTCTTCAAAAGACGAACATGCCGATAGGATAGCTGGTTTGAGTATGGGTGGGGATGATTACCTCACTAAGCCGTTCCATATAGAAGAGCTTAAAGCGCGCCTGGAGGCTCTCCTGCGAAGAGTTGGTACTACTCCCAAAGCAACTATTATCTTCGGGTCATTGGTGGTTGATATTAATTCACGAACGGTCCGTATCGATGACGATGAAGTCGTTCTCAGACCCAAGGAGTTTGATGTTCTGGCCTATTTACTGCATCGCAGGGGAACCGTAGTTTCAAGAGAAGAGCTTTTGCAAAATGTGTGGTCAGGCACACGCAAAGGAAGTAGCAGTAATCGTGTCGATGTGTGTATTCGTAATTTGCGCTCAAAGATAGATACTCCTTATGGCACTGACACGATAAAAACTCGTCACGGCTCGGGCTATCAGATCGTCTAAAAAATTAAAATTTCATTAAAAATGACATATTAATGACATAGTTACTCCAGTTATTGTCATGCATCGAACTGACTAGCATACTGACTCTTAGCAAAAAGAGGAGGTAGTAGTTTGTTGGGGGATGTGAGCATCTCGCGCTTTGTTGAAAGCGCGTTTTATTTTTATTGGGGAAATTTTAAATGACATCCCCTGAACGATTGTCAGGAGATGTTGCGGATGTTCGCTCGTTAATGAGCGGCGCTCAACACAATCGTGAACCTTTCTATTTTTCTGGGCGGACGGGATACCAGCCGATAGTTGATGGACACAACGTTCATTCGGGCGTGCCAGTTGCGGAACGACCTTCGGCTAAGTCGCCAATATTTAGGTTAAGGCAGTACGAAGAACCTGATTTAGAGGGGCTAGTTATGGCCGATCTGCGAGCGTTCCGGGCGGTATACAGGAGTCAATTTACAACCCGTGAAGAGATGTATGAGGCAGTAGGCGCTACCTTCAAAGAGCGATACCAGAGACTAGATCCTCGTTGGACGGATGTGCTGACCGATGAGGCTGGTAAAATAATGGGCTTTCTTACAATGTTCCCAACAAACAAACCGCCACAGGACTTTATTTCTTGGGAAGAAACCACCGATAACGGTACTCTGTCGGAATCATATGACGAAAGTGGGGCATACCTGTATGTTGCAAGCTTGACGACTGTCGGCGAGGCCTCGAGTCGCAACGCCCAGAATATGATGCTCGTATCGGCTATGTCAAAAGTTATACAGTCTAAAAAAGATGCTTATTTTGTTCTCCGGATGCCCGGTTTGCAGAAGTATGTTATAAATTGGTCCAGAGAAAACGAAGTATGTTTAGAATCTTTGAGTCCTGCAACGTTGCTTGATCTCGCAGTTGAGTATTCCGAGAAGACAATAACACAGGGCGATAAAGAAGTTGTCGTGGATCCCGTCTTAAGGAATGCTGAAAAAATCGGGTGTAAAATCATCAAGGTGGTGCCCGATGCCTACCAGGACCCTCAATCGATGAATTTTGGTGCAGTTGCATCTTTTGAGTCCGCTGTTCCAAAGCCACTCAAGCTTTGTGGAGCGCTTGGAAGAGTCGCATATTCTGGATTATTAAATTCATGCTCTAGGTCGCTTAAGGTAAGCAATTGGATTTGTGGTGATTCGGATGATGCTCAAGATTCTCAAAACGCAATTACCGTAAAAGAAGAAGGGCTGAAGAAAAGTAAATTTAAGGACAAAGAGCTTCTTGCTGCACTTGGTCTAGTAGTAGCGAGTCCGGTTATTGTACATCTGTCTGGACAGACGGGGGAAACGGTGGACGCCCTCTGGTCCGGGGAGTCGTTGAGGACTTTAGTTGCTGTTGGGGCGCTTGAAGCCGGCTGGATTGGTGGCGCAGCACTATCTTTGTATTCTTTTTCGAAGACAGTCGATACCTTCAATCCTTTGAAGGTTAGGGCGGCTTTCGCAGAACTGAAGAAGACAAATTCTGAATTCGAAATTGGTAATCAAAAGCTATTCAATTTTGGATTTTATACAAATTTTTCATGCGCTCTTGCTCAAAATGCTGTGATTGCTGGTTATACAATCAAGACACTACCTCCTTCGAGTTGGCTGGCGCCCATGGTTTTTGTTGGCGCTGACCTTGCTGCGACACTATGGAGTCGACGTGTCATATATAATAGATTTATCAATCCTCGAAAAAGTTAATGATCCGGAAGATGGATGCAATATTATGAGTAAATCATCAATAAGGTTGGGTCGCAGATGATTATTTTGATTGTTATGTTGCTCTGTGCAATGTGTGTGCTCCTGGGGTTTTTTGCATTGGCCAGAAATTCAAGAAGCAACATCAATCGAGTTTATGCATATTTTGCATTTGCTGTTTCAGTTTGGATGATGGCGAATTTTTTTGGATCAAACTATAAAGATTATTCAATTTCGGTTCAGCTTATCCATCTTGATTTCCTTGTGGGCTCATTTATCCCGTATCTTTATTTTGTTCTGGCCCGAAGTGCCTCAGGAGGGAGTAGTCGGGGAATCTTGCCCGTTGGAAAACTACCGCTTACTATATTTATTCTGGCATGTACGGCGTCGCTGTTCACTCTTTTTGAGCCATTCGTAGGAATATATTTTATTGATGGTCGAACAGTGATTGAATACGGTCCTTTATATTTCATTTATGGACTTATGTTATTAACCCAGATAATAATCGCCACTTCGATCATCTATCGTGCGTATAAAAAAGCGGTAGGTATTCAAAGGGCACGTTTAAGTAATTTACTTTTTGTTACTTTTATTATGCTTATTATCGGCTTTATTTCTAATCTCGTAACTCCACTGATATCCGACTCGGAAGATATTAACCTCATGATGGGTAATTCTGCCTATATCGGAATTACGTTATTTGTAGTTTTTTCTTTTTACTCGATAATCAAAGGCAGGCTGTTGGATGTAAGGCTTGCTACTGCTAGGGTTGTCGGGTATGGCTTTTCGGTGGCGTTGGTTGTTGCCGTAACAGCATTATCGGCCGTCGAGGGGTTCCGACGGCTGAGCGGCGTAGATCTGGGGCTGCTGGATGTGGCCATGTTGGCGCTGTTCGTGGTTATTGTCTCCAGCCTATTTAATAGATTGAGGAGATTCTTTTCAAAGGTTGCAAACGGTGTTTTTCGCACAAATTTTTACTCAATAGATGACGCGATACTTGGTATTAATCAAAAATTCGTAGAAGAGGTTAGCGTGCATTCCATCGCGCAAGAATCACTTCATGAATTAAATCAATATATTAACGCAGAATACCTAGCCATAGTTACGTACTTAGAGACTACTCCCGAAATCATATCACTCAATTCATCGGTTAAGATAAACGATGAAGACCTAGAGCATATCCGTGAATTAACGCGAGTTTCAGGATTTTGGAATGGGGGAAAAGACGAATACGTTCAAAGCAAGGGTATCGATGCAGTCGTAACTCTCGCCAAGCCTGCTTCAGGGGTGGATGGGTACCTAATAGTGGGGCATAAGAGTAACGGCGGACTTTACAGTAAGACTGATATCCAGCTGGTTACTATCTTTGCAAATAATCTAAGTTTGGCATTAGCCAACGCACTTAATGTCGAAAAAGTTATATTGTTTAACGATGCTTTGAAAATCGAGGTGGATCAAGCAACGAAAAAACTAATCCAGACGAATTCGCGCCTAAAGACGATAAATAAAAGCAAGGACGAGATGATATCCATGGCTGCTCATCAGATTCGGCCACAGCTTACTGCCCTGAGAGGATTTTTAGACTTACTGAGCCAAAAAGAGAGGAATGAAAAAAAGTGGAAATGCTTAACTGGTCGGCGACAGGCATTGAACGCATTATTCGAATAGTTACAGATATGCTCAATCTGTCGAGAGTCACTAGCGGAGAGTTTAAGATTTCTCCTTCT
>JALHOM010000001.1 GCA_022842995.1 Candidatus Saccharimonadota bacterium | reverse complement strand
GTGGGTTAAAGTTCAATCCCGCTAGGCCCGCCATATAAAAAGTCGAGTCTCATGGACTCGGCTTTTTATATTGGTATAGAGGAGTAGGATTCGAACGGGTATGCCAGTGGCATACCCCGGCACCCTTGCCTATAAAGTTGCTAGTTAGCAACTTTATAGGTCATTTCTAGCAAAAGTATTTTTCTTTTGCGGGAACGTAAGCGAATCCCTCCCCTTCCGTATTTAATAAGCTATCATATATTCAATGCAACACACCCAACCCGTCGACTGGCTCGAAAAACCATTTCAAGGTTACGTAGTAAATACCGTCTTTTCAGATGAAAATACAAATACGCTGGCCGACATTGCCGAGGCTATTAGCCGTGAGTTCCCGGGTGCATTTTACCCAATGCCTAAACATTCTCTCCACGTAACGTTATTTGACTGGATTGCACCACTTTTAGATTATGATGGGCGCGACAAAACAGCCCTATATGAGCGTATTTTTAATCAATATGACCAGATTCTTGAAGAGATTTTGTCTCGCACCGGTCAAATAACAGTCGATTTTGATGAAATTGTCGTTGCTCCGACCACGATTTTTATTAAAGGCACGGATGACGGTAGTTTTCAGAAAATTCGTGACGAATTTCTGGATCGTGTAGATTTACTCGAGGGCACGAAGCTGCCACCTCAGATAATCCACTCCTCTTTAGGCAGGTTCACAAAAGAGATCCCAGTAGCCGACGTCCAAGATTTTATTTCAAAATATAAAATTGGTTTTTCACAAAAATTCGACAATTTTCGTCTGGTTCACACCAAAAAAGAGCCGATGCTTGAATACAAAATTCTTAAAAAATACGTCTTAGCTTAAGTTATTTCAAAATCAGCTTAAAAATACCGATTAAAACGACAGACCCTAGCAAGGCGACCAAAAAGCTGTACAGATTAAACCCGGTGACACCGGCTTTGTTAAAGTAACTCATAATCAACCCGCCAATAAATGCGCCAGCAACACCAACGAGGACATTAGCGATAATCCCCATATTTTTATTGGTACCCATTACTATCGAGGCCAGCCAGCCGGCAATCCCACCGAAAATGATCCACATAATTATTCCCATATTGCCATAGACTCCTTTACTACATAGTAGCACTTGTCTTGTGCTCAACTATACAAAATCCGCTATAGTTACTTTCATGGAATCGTTTAGACAACCACCCCCGATTCATCGGCTAAATAAAGAGGGTTGTATATCTGTGGGCCCTGGCGAAAGGGTTGAAGTTGTGGTTGAGGCAGGGAGAGCAATCGTGGTCATGGTTCAATCCCCTTCAGGCACGGTGGTAGGTAATTTTCTGAACCCACAATCTAGAGCAATAGATCGTGAGCGGTCAATGCTTCCAGCTGACTTTCAGGCTTTACTGGATCTTATTGATAGGGGTTTGAAGTCAGGAATGTATAAGCTTGATACGACGAAAATATTTTTAGGAGGTGGTTTAAAGAGCCCGAATTTGGATCCAGAGATTTGCGATCAAATTGACGATGGCTTTAGATATGCCGAAGAGGCTTTATGTTCCAGGTCGTTCCAGCAGGTTAATATCAAACAATTAGTCGATAGTCCGCCCTCTATCTACAGAATTGATACGATAGACGGTTTGGTGGCTTAGGTATAAAAAAGTGTTGACCTTAATTCGACTTTTCGATATCACCAACGTCAAGCGTGATAGCCTGTCCTGGGTGTAAGGTTTGTTCTAATAATCTTTTCGCAACGACGTTTTCGACGTGTCTCTGAACCATCCGTCGCATTGGGCGAGCGCCTAGTTTGGGATCGTAGCCTTTTTCGCTGAGCCATTGTTTGGCGGCGGGAGTAAGGGTGATTTGGATTTTACGATCATCAAGATTTTTATTTATATCTTTCAAAATAAGATCAATGACCGATGTTAATTCATCTTTATCCAGAGGCTTAAAGATCACGACTTCGTCAAACCGATTTATGAATTCCGGTGCGAAAGCTCCGCTTGAGATTAATTCTTCTACAAAGGCATTTTCTGTGAGCTCGGCCTCCTCGTCATTTGATATAAACTCGCGTATTTTCCCCGCGCCAGCGTTAGAAGTGGCGATTACGATGGCGTCTCTGAACGAAACGTTGTGATTATCTGAATCTTGCATCATTCCTTCGTCTAGCATCTGCAAGAACGAGTTTATGACGCTTTGATGTGCTTTTTCAATCTCATCCAGCAGTACTACGCAAAAAGGGGTTTTGCGTACTTGCCCCAAAAAGCCTAGTTCATTGCCGTGCATTGGAGCTAGCAGTCTCGATAGATCAGACTCATTGACGTATTGATTCATGTCGACTCGCACAAGAGATGACTCAGAGCCAAAATAGACTTTGGCGAGGGCTTTAGAAAGCTCTGTTTTACCGACGCCAGTTGGGCCCAAGAACAAAAACGTTCCGATCGGCCTGTTTGGGTTGCTGACACCACTCCTTGCTCTGCGAAGAGCGTCCGAGACAACTTCTACTGCCCTGTCTTGGTTTATGACGTACTTATGGAGTTCTGCTTCGAGATTGAGTAGTTCCGTGGACTCGGCTTGATCTGACGCCTGTAGCTTGATCGAGTATATCTGTTCTACAGTTTGTCTTACTACTTCTTTGGTAATGAGTTTTTGTTCTTTGCCGGTGACGGCTGCTTGCTCCAATATGGTGAGTGCGGCTCCGGGCATTGCTTGGTTGGTTACGTAGCGCAGCCCCAGGTCGTAGGCCTCCTCGAGAGCTTGGTATGTAAATAGCACCTTATTTTTATACTCTGCAACGGATATCGAATCACGCAGTACCTGGATGGAGTTTGTTTTATCGGGAGCAGACACCGTTAGGGGCTGGAGCTTGCCGATAACACTTGATTTATGTAATTGCTGCCAGGCTCCAGGATTCATCGCCAAAATGAGTTGCAGGCTTGATGATTCGATAGCCGGTTGTAGCACGTGAGAGAGGTCGATGCTCGACCCAATTCCAAAAAACACTTCGGCGTCGTCGAAAAACAAGATTATGTTTTTAGCTTTATGAGCCTCGTTAAGTATTCTCAGGACCAGCTCTTCCATCTGTCCGGGATCTTTTGCGTTAGCAATTAACATCGGAGCGTCCAGGGCAACTACCTGGCGGTGTTTAATCTCGCTTGGCATTTTTGGATTTTCCAGGAGAGCATCGGCAAACGCGTGCACGCAGGTGGTTTTCCCTACCCCGCTTTCACCGACGAGCGTAACAGTCCCGTTGCCACCAGCAAGTGTTTTCGCCATTTGTTCGATCATCGGCAGCTGATGTGATGTATCGCTGAAAAACCCATAGCGTTCGATCTCGGCAGAAATATTATGGCCAAATGCCCGGAGCAGTGGCGTATAGCCAAAAGCCCAGTCGCGCCCAATGCCACCGAAAAATTTATGCTCCTTTGCCAGAGCGCGTTTTTGATGAATATCGCTGAGCCACGGTACCGCGGACTCCATTTCTTTTAGGTCTAAGCCAAAGTTGTTGAGCATCAAATCTACATTTGGAATGCTAAGCAGAACGGCTACCAATAGGGTGATATCACTGTACTTTTCTAGCTCATACGAGCTTCTTAGTTGTTCGGCATATAGCCAGACGGCCTGTCCGCTACCCTTGTTTTTAGGTGCAAATTCCTCGAATATCTCTGTCGGCAACAAGAACCGATTCTGTAAAAAGTAATGAGCCTCGGATTTTTCGAGAGCTTTATATATGTCATAAGCTGAAGGGTCGTTTTGTGTTAGTTTTGCTATTGTCGCAAAATCCATATAATCATCTGTCGAGATAAGCTCCTGAGCCCGTATCGGGATAACTGATTCGTTTTTTAGGTCTCCTTTGGTCCAGGCATAAAGTATTCCGCCGATTACCCCTGGGATTAACACGAGCCAGCCACTCGGCTGGTCGATATATAGAAGGTAAAATCCAAAAAACAGGCCACTAAGGCCAATAATTTTGTAACCTACGTAGGCCCATTTATTAGCGTAAAATTTGGCCAGTCGTGCTCGACGGGCTCGTTTGGAGGCTGGAGTAAAAATAAGCTGCATATTACAAAGTCACTCCCATAAAATATAAAACAGGCAACGACAGTGGAAGCAGCGGTATGACCGGCCATAAAATCAAAAACACCAGACCGACCAGGGTGATAAATGCCGACCAAACAACGGCGTACAGCAAGACACTGAGGCGTATCAAGAAGCCGATTGTTCGCGATACAGTGGCGTCGGCAAGCTTTTGACCAAGGGTCTGGTGATACCCGGTAGAAGATATCTGTTTCCAGGGTGCAAAGAGGGTCTTAATAAGTGTCTCGATTGCTATCTTTTTGCCTACCTTGTGTAGCTCGTGACCGATCTGATTAAAAGCAAAACGAAACCCAGCCGAATACCACCACCGCAAACAAAACCAAAATGCCATAAGAGTATTGTAGCTTAAATTACACTCATAAATCTAAGTGAGATAATTATGAAATCCTAACATAAGGGTTATACTGAATAATAAATGGGAATACCTGGCGAAGCTATTGCTGAAATTGGCCGTGAACTGCGTGAAGAATGTGGAGTATTCGCGGTGTGGAGTCCGGAGTCGACAAGACAAGGAGGTCGAGTCATTCGTGGATTGAATATACTTCAACACCGTGGCCAAGATGCCTGCGGTATCGTCTTGCTCGGTGATGAACATGTCTGTAGCGTTAAAAACACAGGAAAAGTAGAAGACATACCACGGGATAAAGTTGAAGAAATAGCTGCCTTTATTGGACGTACAGGAAGTGGCCATGTGAGGTACGGGACAGTAGAGACCGACGATCCAGCAAAAGCTGCAGGACCAAACCTTGGTAAGGCTCGAGACGGCAGGTTTTTTTACCTTAATCATAACGGCACGATAGTGTCGCAACCCAGAGAATGGGCCCCAGCTTTAACTGATAGTGCTCGGTTGGCAGAGACCTTCGGGCTGCAGTGGAGAGAAAATGAACGATTACCAGACATGGTCAGAAGGGTCCTACAGAGCGTAATTGGTGGCTTTGCGCTCACATTGGTGACACGCGATGAAATGATAGGTGTTGTAGATCCGAATAATTTACGACCTCTAATATTGGGTCAATTGCCCGAAAACAAAGGTTTTGTATTAGCATCGGAGTCGCCTGCTTTGGAAATAGTGGGTGCTCGCATTGTGCATCGGCTTGATGCGGGTGAGATGGTACATGTTACGTCCTCAGGTCGGATTAATAGAGAAATTATTTTTCCTGAAACGAAACATCTCGAATGTTCTTTCGAGTCGATATATTTTGCCCGGCCAGACGCTATGCTGAATGGAAATTCAGCTCAAATGCGTCGATATAAAATGGGCGAGCTTCTCGCATCTCAAGCTCCTGTAGATGCTGACATTGTTGTTGGCGTACCAGATTCTGGAATTCCTGCGGCACAGGGCTACGCATATGTATCTGGTATACGCCTAATGAACGGCTTGGTACGTAACCGCTACGGTGGTGATAGAAGCTTTATCCAGCCGAGTGACGATGAAAGAGTTTCGGCTGTTAGACGAAAATTGCTTGCTGATCCTTCGGTGGTTGATGGCAAGCGCCTAATTGTTGTGGATGATTCGATTGTTCGAGGTAATACGTCGAGAGAAATTGTAGAGATGTTCCGTGAAGCCGGGGCCATTGAGGTGCATGGGCGTATTTCCTCTCCGACTGTAACTAATCCATGTTATTACGGAATTGCAACCGGTGACCGAGATCAACTTATGGCCAGTGACATGACTGTCGATGAAATGAGGGTTGCATTAGATATGGATACTCTCGTATTCTTAAGTCATCAAAACCTTAATGCCGCTATTGGAACAACACATTGTGGCGCATGTTTCGGTGGAGAGTACCCAACTAAACTTCCGATTCCGTGTGGAGTCGTGAGATCGAGTCCTGTTGCAGTTACGGATGAGTCGAAAGTATTTGAAAACCAACGGGGTTAGTATAGTTCAGGCCGGTAGTTTAATGGAGAGATGACCGAGTGGTTGATGCCAGTCAAGTTGCCCTACAGGCAACTTGACCAAGTAGCGAGCTGGTAAAATGGACGTACCAGTGAGCGTTAGGTGCCATCTGAGCATCATGAAGTGGAGAAGTGCAGGAGTGGTTGAACTGGACTGTCTCGAAAACAGTTGTGCCGAGCAATCGGCACCGGGGGTTCGAATCCCCCCTTCTCCGCCATATAAAAAGTCGAGTCTCATGGACTCGGCTTTTTATATTGGTAGAAGAGAGGGATTCGAACGGGTATGCCAGTGGCATACCCCGGCACCCTTGCCTATAAACTTGCTGGTCAGCAAGTTTATAGGTCATTTCTAGCAAAAGTAATTTTCTTTTGCGGGAATGAGGCGAATCCCCCCTTCTCTCTCGAGAAAAAAAGATACAAATTCGAGTCACCTCCGGCCACCCCACGACAACTCCTATGAAAGCGCAGCTTTCAAGTGTTGATCGTCTTGCAAAAGCCCACAGGGCTTTTTCACCTCGGGCAGATTTGCCTGCGGCAAAGATGCGGCGAGGAGGCCCTGGTATTGATCATGACTCGCAGGAGTTTTACTCCGAGAATCATGATCAT
Organism: Candidatus Saccharimonadota bacterium; assembly: GCA_022842995.1. GTDB lineage: Bacteria > Patescibacteriota > Saccharimonadia > Saccharimonadales > 2-12-FULL-41-12 > JALHOM01. The sequence continues at coordinate 144,916 of JALHOM010000001.1, read as the reverse complement.
AAGCACGATGTCATCCCTCTCTCTCCGCCATATAAAATAGCCTGCTCCAAGCCGACTAGATTGATAAGGACATTATTCAGACTTGTGTCCAGTCTAAATTTAATCGGTATATCAACTGTCTGCTACACTAAAACCATGAACGTATTAATTGCACTTTTAGCGGCACTCGGCGGTGGAACCTGGGTCTACGCCAAGTTTATGCGACGTACTGGCAACAATACCAAAAATTCAATCATTACTGCCAGCGTCGTTGCTTTCATTATTTTCGTCGTGGTATTCACGATTGCCCTGAGTGTTGACGCAGCGCTTTAGTAGCCATTTTAGGCTAGTTTATTGGTAAAATCACCGTCAAAAGTGGTATTATACGGCTATGCAAGAAAAGGGGTTGGGGCTGCAGCTTCAGGCTGCGCGACGTCGTTGCGGTTTAACGCAGCAGCAATTATGCCAAAAATCGGGTCTGAGCTATTCTACGCTGGCCAAGATTGAGCGCGGCGCCATTAAATCGCCTTCTATTTTTACGATTCAACAGATAGCCGGCGTACTTGGCGTTACGATAGATGAACTTATGGACGGTGTTGTTGCTAGCTCCCCTGCTCTCCCGAAACGGACTTCAAAGAGCGGTGTTTCTTTTGTGTATTTCGATATCAATGGGTGCTTGGTCGGGTTTTTCCATAGAGCGTTTACAAAAATTGCCGTCGACTATGACATCCCGCTCGAAACCGTTGAATCAACCTGCTGGCACTACAATGACGCCGTCTGTAGGGGTGATATGTCGATAGACCAGTACAACGCCGCTCTTGCGAAGGCCTTTAAGCTCGATAGCTTTGACTGGGCGTCGTACTACCTCGCGTCTGTCGACCCAATCCCAGAATCTCATGAGCTCGTAAAATGGGCTTCCGAACACTTTAAAATCGGACTTCTTAGCAACATTATGCCTGGTTTGATCGACGAAATGTTGAAGCGCGACATTTTACCAAAGCTAGACTACAACGTGATTATCGATTCGTCCAAAACCGGTGCGATCAAGCCAGAATCTCGAATTTTTGAAATTGCTACCCAATCAGCCGGCGTGGCGCCAGAGCAGATTTTGTTGGTTGATGATTCCAGGACTAATCTGATGGCCGCCGAGAAAATGGGCTGGCATGTCTCTTGGTTTGACGATTATAGGCCTAGGGAATCTTCTGAAAGAGTCCGCCAAGCCTTATATTTTGAGGAGTAACCTATGTTTGGAGTACTTTCTGGCCGGATAGATCGACGCACATATGTGGCCGGTAATCTTGTTGCCCTCGGTGTTTTGTTCATATTTTGTTGCCTGATTGTCGTCCCGGTAGCGATATTAAGCTTAGCCGTCGCCAATAAGACGTTTGATTCAATTATTTCTTTGCTGTACGTTCTGTTGATTCTGCCTGCCCTGCTGTATTATTTTTATTTCATTGTTCTCATGGTCAAGCGGGCTCACGACGTTGGGTGGCCGGGACTTTTGATAGCAATTTTGTTTACTGTTGCCATGGTGCTAGGTCGCGACAGCAGCCTGTGGTTTTTTAACGTCGCAGGGCTAGTCTTGGTCGCGTTTTTTTGCATAAAACCAGGTACGAAATCGCGAAACACCTTCGGTCCGGTGCCTCGCAAAAAGTTCTCTGTCGACAATTTAAAACTTACATTCTAACTCACAGTACTTTTAGTCGTCTGTACAAGGACAGTCCTTGTACAGTGGGCTTTGGATCGGTTCTGCGGAGCTCGCCATTAGTGCTAGAGGGTCTTAAAGCGGTGATATTGCTCTTCGGTAGCCACGAGCTCGCTACGAAGTTGCTCTAGTTGAGCACGACTTTCAGAAACCAGTTTTTCTGGTGCTTTTTCGACGTAGGCGGGGTTATCGAGTCGCGCAGAAATGGTCGCGATTCCCTTTTTAAGATCAGCTAATTTTTCTTCGGTGGATGCCAGGTAATTGCGGGCGATTTCCTCAGAAATTTCCAGCCAGCAATTCTCGTTATTCTCGGTTAAGGCAATACCGGAACTCATGGCAGCTTCGGTATTTTCTATTGATTCCAGGCGAGCCATTTTGGTAATGAGGCTGGCATTGTCTGAGGCAATTCGACTGTTCGAGTGCTTTAAGAGACCGCCGTTGAAATTAAGAGTTGCTTTTATGACTCTTGTTTCACTGATAATGGCTTTCAGAGTTTCGAATTCCTTTGCCTTGGCGTCGTCGCAAGCGATCGTTTCTGGCCACAGTCTGGTTGCCAGGATTTCTTTATCCCCAAGGCTTAATTCTTGCCAGATAGTTTCGCTAACAAACGGCGCGAACGGATGGGCTATGGTCAGGAGTGTCTCGAGAACCCATTTTAAGAGGGCTGGATTCAACTCGGCCTTAGAAGCTTCAAGATACCAGTCGGCGACGTCGTCCCAAATAAGGTGATACAGCCTGTCGTAGGCCTCAGAGAAGTGATAGGTGCGGATTTGTTCATCTATGGTCTTTAACTCTTCGCTTACGCGCATGACGACCCAATGATCGGCGAGTGACGAAGGCTCGGGGTTTCCAGAGGCCGGATTGTTTTCCAGGACGCCTTCGGTGTAGCGTGCCATATTCCAGATTTTGTTGCAGAAGTTACGATTAGCCTCTATCTTCCCCTGCCCCCAGTTCTGGTCATTGCCAGGGCTGACGCCCATGATTAGCGCCATGCGCAGAGCGTCGGTACCGTACTGCGGGATGACCGCCAGTGGGTCGATGATCGACTCTGGTCGGCTCTTGCTCATTTTTTTGCCGTCTTCTGCTCTGACCATGCCGTGAAGATAGACGTCTTTAAACGGTATCTGGCCGGTCATGTAGGTGGTGCAAAGGATCATTCTAGCCACCCAGAAGAATAAGATGTCCCAGCCGGTCTCCATGACCGATGTTGGGTGATAGGCTTTAAAGTCGGGACTTTGCTTGAGTAACTCCTCAAAAGAAAGTTCGTAATTTTGGGCAGCGTCTTGGTCGATCAGTGTAGACCAGGTCCAAAGTGCCGAAGAAAACCAGGTGTCCAGAGTGTCTTCATCTCTCGTCCAGCCAGACTCATCTGCTGGTGGCAAGACGCCGACATAGGTCTCTTGTTGCCCATCTGCCCCTGTTTTATACCAAGCGGGCACCTGATGTCCCCACCAGATCTGTCGGCTTATACACCAATCACGAAGATTATCTATCCAGTGGAAGTAATTTTTGTTGAAGCGACTCGGGATGATGGTGATATCGCCGTCGTTGACCACTGACTGCAAGATCTCTTTAAACGAGCGTTTATGGCCATTCCAGTCGACCACCGGGCGATTGACGTCAATCCACCACTGTAGTTTGATTTGAGGCTCGATTATGCCCTTCCCTCTCTCGTTGACCGCGACGCTGTGCTGATAGTTTGCGTCTTCGTTAACGACTAAGCCTTTTGCGCGGAGTTTTTCAACGATAAGCGGGCGAGCCTCATGGATATTCATACCCTTAAACTCGCCTGCAATCGCTAGCAGATTGCCATTTTCGTCGATAATTTGCTCTTTCTCTAGCCCGTGACGTTCGGCTATTTCGAAGTCGACATGGCTGTGCCACGGCGTGATGGTCATAACACCGGTGCCAAAGGCCGGATCTATGGCCTCGTCTTTGATGACGGTGGCCATGATTGGCCCATTGATCCACTCTGCTTCAAAGGTGTCGCCGTGCTTGTACTGAGCGTAGCGCTCATCGTCGGGGTGCATGACTACGTATTTGTCACCAAATTTGGTTTCTGGACGGGCGGTTCCAATCTCAAAAGGACCGTATTTGAAGGTGTAAAATGTTGTTGTTTCGTCAACATGTTCGACTTCATCATCAGAAATGGTGGTTTGTAGGTTTGGGTCCCAGTTAACAATACGCGCACCACGGTAAATTAGGCCGTCGTTATACATTTTGGTAAAGGTTTCGTTTACGCATCGGTTAAGGGCGTCGTCGAGTGTATAGCGAAGCCGCGTCCAGTCGGCGCTAGCTCCCATGGCTCGCATTTGGCCGAGCATGGTTTGTCGGCTGCTACCAACGAAGTCTTTCGTCCGGCGGATAAACTCTTCCCTACCGATTTCGTGTTTGTTAGTTCCTTCATGTGCCAAAGTTTTTTCCATGATGGCGTTTACGGGTAGTGCAGCGTGGTCGGTGCCAGGGAGCCATAGGGCGTCCATGCCGCTAGCTCGCGCATGTCGTGTCATGATGTCTTGTAGTGTCAAAAAGAGGGCATGGCCAATACTCAATGTGCCCGTCTCGTTAGGGGGCGGCATGCTGATGGTGAACGTTGGTTTTTTGCTGGATGGATTGGCGGTAAACACCCCGTTATCGAGCCACATTTGATAGATGTTCGGTTCGTAATCAGAAGGGTTATAAGCCTTAGGTAGTTTCATGATAAGTTCCTTTTCACCTCGAAGTTAATGTGTTTCGTCCGAGGTTTATTTAACGTAGTGATTTTGCGAATAAGAAAGTAGCAGTGCCGAGTGGCACGCCAGACCGTACAGAACCAACCAACTGTTGTATGCTCATTTGGAAATAAGTATATCACCTCTGTTAGATTATTAAAATCAGAAGAGCAGCGTAGAGGGGAAGCATGCATAAGTGTTTTCACGTGAAAAACTTCAGCAACAAAATACAAGGATTTTCACATGAAAATCGACATAGTTTATCGCTGATTTCCCACCACTCTTTTGTCTTTGATGTGCGATTGCCGTGGTTAGCTGGCAATAGGCCTCTAAACTTTTTGTTTTTATAAGTACAACTATAACAGAGGTGCTAACCATAAGCAACATTGACAAGATACAGACAATATTACCGGATATTACATCGGCCAAGTCGGCTTGATGTCGAGCGAGTAGGGGTCCGCAGGGTTAACTCCAGCCTGGGCTTGCAAGCAACCAAGGGCGGCGATCATGGCCCCGTTGTCGGTGCATAGTTTCATGTCGGGATAGATTGGCTTAACAGGCAATACGGCCTCCAGCATTGAACGCAGGACAGGACTGGCGGCAACTCCACCAGCCAATACAACGCAGCGGGGCTCAAATTCTTCATATGCCATTTTCGTGCGATCAACAACCATCTTCAGTGCCGCATATTCGAAACTGGCTGCTAAATCGGCTTTCTGAGCTTCAGAGAGGCGCTCTGACAGGCCTATAGACGGGAATGTGTAATCTTCGCCGATTGCGCTTTGGGCGGCCCTCAGGACGGCAGTTTTGAGGCCAGAATAACTTAAGTCGTATGGAGCGTCCTGGAATTTGGGTTGCGGTAAATTGAAATTATCTTTGTTGCCTTCGCGGGCCTTGAGAGAAACGTTTAATCCTCCAGGATAGGGGAGGCCGAGTATTTTTGCTACTTTATCGAAGGCCTCTCCGCCTGCATCATCACGGGTTTTGCCGACAACGCGGTACTCGGTTACCGAAGAGTAGTAGACGAGCTGACTATGGCCGCCGCTGACGATGAGCGCCAGAAAAGGGAACTCAACAGTCGCTTCTGGTAGTTTGTAGTCTTGCAGTTCTGGCGCGGAGCCGACGGCACCAATACTGGCTGCGAATGGGTGGGCCATGACATGGTTTATGGCATAGAGGGGCTTCTGTTTGATGATTGCCAATGTTCGAGCTGTCGTTAAACCAACAAGTAGGCTGCCGCCGAGACCGGGGCCTTGAGTTACGGCGATGCCGTCAATCTGTTGCCACGGGTCAGATTCTGCGGGGAAGGCCTGTGATAGGGCTTGCTTGATGGCGGGCGTCATAAATTCGATATGACTCCGCGCAGCAATTTCTGGTACAACGCCCCCGTATTGCAAGTTCAGATCAATACTGCTAGATACGGCGTTAGAATGAAGAACTAACTTGCCGTCGTCGTTAATCTCAACGACTGCAACTCCTGTTTCGTCAAAGCTGGTTTCGATCCCGAGAATTTTCATCTCATACATCATACCAAGGAAATTGATATCATTAAGCTATGAATCCGAAAAAAATCGTCAGAAAAGTTGTTCCAAAGTCAGCAGTTACAGGGTTAGAAAAGACATATCGAGGTAGTCGTTCACAATTTTGGCAGGCCAAATACGGTTATCCAGTGCGCAAGCTAAAAGTCATCGCCATTACTGGCACAAACGGCAAAACAACCACTTCGTCGTATGTGAACAGTGTGCTGAAGGCCGCTGGGCTCAAAACGGCAGTGTATACAACTGCCTATTTCGAGATAGCTGGTGAACAGATGCCTAACCATACGCATATGACGGTCACCTCTCAGGCTTCGGTGCAACGGTTCTTTGCAAAGGCGCGCGACGCTGGGGTGGACTGGGTAATTATGGAAGTTACGTCCATGGCGCTTCACCAGGGTAGGGTAGGGGGTCTTAAGCCAGAAATTGGGATAGTCACTAATCTTACTCAAGATCATCTGGACTATCACAAAACGATGGAAAAGTACGCCACAGCCAAGGCCTTGTTGTTCACGAAATATCATGCCAAGCAGGCAATATTGAACGGTGATGATGAGTGGTTTGATTTCTTTTCCAAGAGAGCCGGCGATCAGCAGACGATAATCGGCATGGCTAAACAGGCTGACCTCAAGTTAACGCAGATGACAAATAGTGCTCACGGGTCGAAGTTTACGGCGCTCGTGCATGGCAAAAAAGTCGATTTCACGACGAAATTACTCGGAAAATTCAATGTCTACAACGCACTCTGTGCGGTAGCCGTTGGGGCAATTTTAGATCTCGACAGTAAAAAAATAGTTGCAGGAGTGGCTGAGCTAGAGGCCGTCCCAGGCCGCATGGAACAGATTGACGAAGGGCAGAATTTCGCAGTCTTGGTTGACTTTGCTTATACGCCAGACGCGCTCCAGAATGCTCTCGAAACCCTTCGCCCACTGACCTCAGGGAAGCTCAGGATAGTCTTTGGTGCTACGGGAGATAGAGATAAGTCAAAGCGAAAGTCCATGGGCGAAGAGGTTGGCAAGCTTGCAGACGCTATTTATCTAACAGATGATGAGACATATACCGAAGATCCCAAATCCATCAGAGACATGGTGCTCGAAGGTATAATTGCCGCCAAAGCTCAGACAAAAACAGCGGTTATTGAAGATCGATTATCTGCCATCAAACAGGCCTTTTCAGAAGCTAAAAAAGGCGACACGGTGCTCCTGACGGGCATCGGCCACGAAAATTACCGCAATATGGGTGGCAAAAAAGAGCCTTGGGACGAGCGCGACATCGCCCGCAAACTCCTCCGGTAGTTTGCGCTTACACGGTTACTAATTCTGCAGATTCTGCTAAACACAGCTCTCGCACGGAGGTTGGATATAGTTCGATGAACCGCTCGCAACCTTCTCGCAAATTGATAAGTTCGCTCTTAAGCGGTGGGCTGGATTGTGAGTTGAAATGGATCTTACCTCGCACGGTATCGACTTCTATTTGGTGCGGGGCGATTGCAGGTGCCGCGTATAAGATCGGCACATTAAAGGCCGTAAACCCACCGACCAGAGTAAGCTTCTTATTGCCGATTGCCGTCGTTTCATTAAGGGGTTTCGCCCTGCCTTTATCTGTTAGAACCCTCAGAGAAGAAGGTGATTTGGCGTCTAGTCTAATCGCTAGGCCTTTTGGATGCATCAAGATTAGGTCTGTTGCCTGTAGTCTGTCTTCGGCTAATGTCGCCTTTCGGTAGCGGTATCCGTAGAGCTGTTCGATTGATTCGGCAAGGGTAATTTCGGTTCCGATGCCGTTTATAACCTTGCTTAAGTGAATGATATGTTTGCGACTTGCCAAGTTTGGGGCGAGCACTCTAAGCCAGTCCGAAATTACAGCGTCTCTTTCGTCCCGGTTGATTGCCGAGATCACCTCTGTTAAACCAACTTTATCCATTTGATTAAGTTTAATTAAGCCGGTTTTTTTATTTGAGATTTTTTGTTTCTCGGCTTGTGTGTGTTTAGGCTCGGGGTGGAGGGTATTTATCTCGACTGATCTCAGTGCCACGTTAACGCCGAGCGACAAGGGGTCGTGGGGTGGCGACGGGTGAATCGGTTGCTGTGGCCAGCTGAAAATATTGCCAGTCGCTCTGCCGGGGATTATCGAGACTCTTCCGAACAGTGTCGCCATGCTTGCAGCCGCGATATTTTGCTCGGCAATATCGTGAATCACCGCATCGCTAGTAGACGCAGGAGGTAACTGTGGTTTTAGTTTTGGAGTTTTGTTTGTTTCTAGAGTGAGCATCGTGCGGTCACTTTGTTGATTGGAGAATTTAATCCTTCCCTCGCAATTCCCCGAGCGTAAGTTCGGGGAGATTAACTATATTATATAACGATAAGTATTTTTAGGCAAGTATTTTGATTTAAATTTTATTGCTGGTTTATTTATTTTGAAGAGCTAAATTTGGCTACAGCGTCTTGTAGTAATGCCAGGAAGTGTTCCGTTACCGGTACATCGAGATCGTAGAATCGATAATCCTCATCGCCGATGGTTACTGTTAAGAATTCGTCATAGTAACGTTGTCCGCGTTTCTTTTCGCCAATTACAGGGGTGATTACGAGTATGTCTAGTTTATCTCGGCAGGCTATAGGGTTGGGTCTGCTAATGTGAACGCCAATTTCGTTGAGCGACGTGGAGTTGTGCTCATACGTGTGATCTTTGAATTTACGTCGAGATTTTGCATCTATACGCAACCGGTTATCAGCAAGTAAGAGCAACCAATCGGTGTGTTCATGGACGTCTTGATGAACGGACGTCTTTTGTATTGCATGTTCGCCGTATGCTTCTCGAAGTGCTCGATAGACGTACACTTCAATGGCAAGGCCTTTTATAAAACCTTCCCAACCCTCAAGAACTTGTGGGTTTCTGAGATACGCGCCTATATTATTCATAGCTTGGGTCATTGCAACGTTGCGCATTGGACCTCGAACGCGAATGAGTGCGTCGACTATTTTTGATCGTGTTGAGGAGTTCTGTTCAGCTCTTTTTGTATCTTCGGTTGAGTGATGGCCTTTTCCAAGTTCGGCATTGTTTCTGTATATTGCCCAGAAACTATCAGAAATTTGCTTACCGAGAAGTGTTGTGGGTAATTCGGCGAGTTCTCGAAGCTTCGCATCCCCATTTGCTTGCCTGTCGCGAAGCTCGGCGTTCGTAGGACAGATAGCCGCAAACTTACATGGTCCACAAAATGAAGAGAGCAGAAAGCCTGCTTTGAGGCCTGTTATAACTTCGTCTCGGGAGCCCCTCGTGTCTAGTGGAGTACCGTTGCTGAGTTTCGCGGTGGCAAGAGCGTGTCTCGCAACATTCGTGATTGAATCGCTAAGAGTATCAAGCGAATCCGGAGTTATTGGCGGGAGATCGGTCATAAAATTCGGACGTCGTCCTTCTTGGAGGGCTCTTTTACCAGTAATTTTCACCTGAGCATAGACGCTTTCAGTGACCGACGATGGAGTGAATTCTATGCCGTGAATCCGTAGTGACTTTCTGAGATCTTGGTCTGATTGCTCCGGGTTTGTATCTTCGGACGCGACTAGATAAATAATACAATCGCGTTCAGGAGAAGATATTTCTGGTGTCATTGCGCCGAGGAGTTACTGTTTTAGTTCTTTGAGTGTTTCAGAGATAGTGCCTGACTTAGCGCCACTGGCGGAAATAGCTTTGAGTACGTTTTCCATCTTGGTGTTGTCGACATTGAACGAGCCTTCGCCATCGATGTTGTGGAAGACTAAAATCAGCCATAACTTATGTTGTTTGCTGTAATCAATCCACTGCTGAACTTCCTCGAGAGGCGTTGTCGCTTCGACCGTAAACGAACGGAGATTGCTTACATCGTAGTATCCGTCGTTAAGTCCGATGTCGGAAGTTCGAATGTAACTGTGAAAGTTTTGTTTGCTGGCATTGGTAACGGGGTCATAAGCGCCGAACGGATAGGCAAAACCAAGGGCCGGGGGGAAGCCTTCTGAGGCAAATATCTTTTCTGATTGTCGGGCATCGTCTTCTAGTTCTTCGGCGGTCAGGGCAGTCTGGGAGCAGTGTTTTAGTGAGTGAGAGCCAATTTCGTGCCCGTCTGATGCCATCTTGCGTATCTGTTTGAAGTCCATATAACCTGGTAGTTTTTCTTTGGCCGATAGTGGGTTTATGAACTGAGTCGAGTCAATGCTGTATTTCTCTAGAAGCGGGTAGGCGTTGGTGTATACACTGCTCCAGCCATCGTCAAAGCTAACGCTGATATGGGCTTCCGACAGGGGTCTGTCAGTGAGCTTGTGAAGGCTTGGCTTGCGGTAGTCGGAGGTGCCTTTTTTGGCAAGCGTCAGCGAAATTCGCACTGATTGGTACTTGCCGTCAAGGTTAAGAATATGGCCTTCAACACTCGTCCACTCATTTGTGGCCTTGAGATTATGCAGTGACCTATATGCTTTGATGCCGCTCTGGTCGGTTGTCTCTAGGATCACCGGTCCACTCGCGGTGCCGCGATATTCGAACGAATAGTAATATGACCCTTTTTCGATAGACACCGGCGCGTGTAGCCACCCCGCAGCGGGTTGTTTGGGCGTGTCGTTTAGCGAAGCGTTGAGATAGTAGCTTCCATCAGTTTCTTGTAAAACTTGGTGCGTAATCGGCTCGGTTGTCGGCAGGTAAATAAAGCCAGTAACTCCTTTTGTCTCGTCACGATCGGTCATGGATGGGTTCAAGACCAGGTTGGGGCTCGTCAGGGATGCCTGATAGAGGTCATCCACTTCTGACAGGGGAGGGGTGTAGGTTGGTTTGTCGCGGTCGCCTCGGTATTGATCGGCTGAGCACGCCAGAGTTGGCTCGGCAAGGACTCTTCCGAGCCCGAGAGACTCACTCGCCTTAGAAGTAGTGTAGAGTTTGATCGATCCAACAACTATTACCGCCCACACGACGAAGGCCAAAAAGATCGATTTCTTAAACTGTTTCCAGACGAGTGATTTGCTCATGCGAAATCCGCCATTGCTTCTTTGGTTATCTTGTAGCGACGACCGGCGACCTTCCAGCCGACCGATGGCTGTCTGAACTTTCGGAGCACGATTACCTCGATGAATGCTCGTATAAAGAGTGCAAGCTCAAAGTTTTTGACGAGGTAGTAATAAAACAGCGCGCCCAATATTCTGAAGCGCTTCGTCAAAACTGCGGTAAATATGATAATAAACAAAACCAGACCGATATCAATCAAAATATACTGCCCCAACTTCTCGAGGTAATTACTGGCAAATACAACGATGTATATCGCCAGAAGGAGTTGAACCAAAGAAATCAATAAATCCCCAACCACCAGCCAGATAGCGAGGTCGATCCGGTGCGGGCGAAGGCCAATTTTATAGCGTCTAACACCTTGGAAGAAGCCTCTGTACCAGCGTAGGCTCTGCGTCGCATAGTCGTAGATAGTGTTTGGGTCTTGGGTGTAGTTGACCGCCTCGGGCACGAACTTAATTTTGCCGAGTTTATTGCGGTGAATTTGAAGCGTAAGGTCAAAATCTTCGGTGAGGCTTTGGGTATGAAAATCTAGTTTCTTGATGATGTCGGTTCGAAAGCTCGTCGTTGGACCAGGCAAGATACTGATCATTCCTAGCGCTGCTTGAATCCGCCTGATTACTTGTTGACCCCAGGTGTAGCTAATAGCCCTGTACGAACATAGCCAGTTTCCGCGCATGCTTTGGACCATGCCAATGGTAGCTACGTATTTATCGTTCAAAGCGGGTATCAACACGTGAAAATAGTTGGTCGCAAACATGCTGTCGGCGTCGGCAACGTGTAGCCATGTGTATTTTTTTTCAATTTCGAAATAGTCGATTGCTTTAGAAATGGCGCCGGCTTTTCCGCTATGCTCGACTTTTAGAATGTTGGTAATCGGCAGAATCTCTCCGGCTTTGAGGAGCGTTTCGTCACTCGAAGCATCGTCTACGAGGTAGATATCCCTGCGGTTTAAGCCGGCGTTAATGGCTGAGTTGAGGGTGTTTTGAATAACTACCGCTTCGTTATGTGCAGGTATGAGTAAGGCGAGTCGTCGCTGCTTTACCTTGGTCAATTTTAGCAAAACCCTATCAATAATTAGTGTTGTCTTTAGTCAATTACAAAGCTCAGCCCACATGGCGCCACACCACTCTTAAGGCTCAGATTACTAAAAATAGTAGCACAATATTGTTATCCTATCAAAAATATTAATAACACTAACGTAATCATAACAACGCCATTATTTATAATGAGTCGCGTCAACAGACTGAGGAGGGTACACGTTCAGGAGTGTCGTTGCCTATGGCAGTAGAAGTCCGTAGATACCGGAAACTAGCCAGAAGATACGGTAATTAGACGGACTCTTGACGCACTTTTAGCACTCGTATATATTGAGTGCTAGATCGTTAGCGCTCAATGCGAGAGAGCGCTAACGAACCTTTATAACATTGCTATAACAGGAGGATATATAATGCCAGTCCCAATCAATCCTTTATCAGACTACATCGTTGCTCAGGTAGAAGAAGCCAGCAACAAGACGGCAAGCGGTCTCTATTTACCAGACAACGCAACCGAAAAACCTAAGACGGCAGTTGTCGTAGCTGTTGGTCCCGGGAAGGTCGGTGACGACAACGAACGGATCCCGGTCAACCTTAAAGTTGGCGACAAAATTGTGTATAAAAGCTACAGCACTACCGATGTTAAAGTCGGCGATCAAGACTATATTTTAGTTCGAGAAGAGGACGTCCTGGCGACGGTAAAATAAGTGTTATCAGTTATCAGTTATCAGTTATCAGTTATCAGTTATGAGTTATGAGCTGAGACTATGCTAACAACCCGAAAGAATGAGGAGTAAGTAAATGGCAAAGAAAGTATTTTATGATGATGATGCTCGCAGGCGAGTGCTAGCGGGCGCACAGATCTTATATAACGCGGTCAAAACAACCATGGGTCCAAAGGGTCGCAACGTGGTTATTAGCAAAAGCTACGGCAGCCCAACCGTAACGCACGACGGCGTCACCGTAGCTAAAGGCGTAGAAATCGCCGATGTAGACGACGAAACTTTGGGCTACAAAGTCGGCGCCGAACTTATTAAGCAAGCCGCCAACAAGATGAACGACGTAGCAGGAGACGGAACAACTACCGTTACCGTATTGACCTATCATATCTTGAACGAGGCCAACAAGCTGATTGCTGCTGGCCATAACCCGATGCTACTTCGAAAGGGTCTCGAACAGGCCGCCACCGAAGTTATTGCCGAGCTCGATAAGCTTAAAGAAGATATCAAAAGCAACAAAAAGCGCGTCGCAGAAGTCGCCACTATTTCGGCTGGCGATCCAGAAATCGGTGAGTTAATTGCCGATGTAATCGACAAAGTCGGCAAAGACGGCGTCGTAACGGTTGAACAAGGCCAAGGACTTGGTCTGGAGAGCGAAGTTGTAGAAGGCTTCACGATTGATCGTGGTTTTGTGAGCCCGTACATGGTTACCGACACGGCCCGCATGGAGGCTGTTCTCGACAAGCCAAACATCATTATTACTGACAAAAAAATCAGCTCTATCCAAGAGTTCTTACCCGTCCTTGAAAAGATAGCTCAGACCGGCAAAAAAGATATTCTTATTATCGCCGAAGACCTAGAAGGCGAAGCGCTCGGAACCTTAGTTCTCAACAAGCTCAAGGGCGTTTTGAACGTCGTTGCTATCAAAGCGCCTTCATTCGGCGATAAGCGAAAAGATATCTTGCAGGATATTGCCATTTTAACTGGTGGCCAAGTGATCACTGAAGATCAAGGCATGAAGTTCGACAGTGTCGACGAAACGGTCTTCGGTTCAGCTCGTAAGGTGATCGTTACCAAAGACGCGACCACTATTGTTGAAGGAGCCGGCAAACTGGCTGAAGTCGAAAAGCGCATTGGCCAAATCGACGTCCAGGCTATCAATACCAAGTCGAGCTACGACCGCGATAATTTGACCAGTCGCAAAGCTGCGTTATCTGGCAAAGTTGCCGTCATAAAGGTCGGTGGAGCCACCGAGACCGAGATAGAGGAAAAGAAATTCCGCGTCGACGACGCCGTGGCGGCTGTAAAAGCAGCTTTGGACGAGGGAATTGTGCCGGGTGGTGGCGTAACTCTTGTCAACGTTGCAGATGGCATTGTGGTAGAAGGCTCAACTTCAGAAGTTGCTGGCCGTCAGATCCTCAAAACCGCCCTCGAACAGCCGTTTAGAATCCTGCTGACCAATGCAGGTCTTAACGCCGACGAATGGTTGCCTCAGGTTAAAAAAGGCAAAGCTGGTCAAGGTGTTAATGTTAACGATCCAACTTCGCTGGTCGACATGAAAGCGAGTGGTGTTGTTGACCCTGCTCGCGTGACTAAAGAAGCGATTTTAAACTCAGTTTCCATTGCAGGCACATCTATGACCATGGGCGCTCTCGTCGTCGATGTTCCTGAGCCAAAAGCCCCAGCCGCCCCAGATATGGGTGGTATGGGCGGCATGATGTAATCATCATTAATGCGATAATAAAGCCCGGGTAACTCCGGGCTTTTTGTTTGCCTAAGATATATTATTGATGTTATAATAACAATATGGTTCGTTTGAGCAAAGGCTCGGATGGCACCAGATCACCAGAAATGTCATGGTTACGACGGAGTGCAATAGGCTCCACAGCGGTTATGATAGGTGCAATTAGTTTCGGTGGCGGTCTTATGGCTGCACAGGTACCGGAACTTCATGCAGCGTCACCAACAAAGCAAGGTAATCCAGATCAACTGGCAGGTTTTGATGCCTCCGAGGGAAGATTAACCCCGGCGCGACCACTGGGAAGTTTAATGGTCGCAGGTAATGTGCGTGTAATGTCGCATGCCCAAGAGACTGAGCAAAAAAGCGAAACCTCAACCGCTAGCGCCGAATATATTCGTAAAGTTACCAAGCGATGTCGGGTTACGCCGAAGCCAGGCCCACGGTTTTGCCCGGAAAAGCGGGGTCCTGATTACGTGCCAGTCGGTGGCTGGAAGAAAGTCGGTTTTAAACCGGGCTTCAACGACTGGAAAGATAAGAACACGATGTTCTGGAACGAGGCCAAACGAAAGCCCGTTCGTTCACGCAATTTACCACTAGGTCCATTGCCAGACTGGCTGTATTTTAGAGTTCCATACGATCCTGTTTACGGATTCGCTCCTCCCCGTGAGCAGATACTCAAACACTTAATCCCGGCTAGGAGATATGTTTTGAAATCTTTGAGTAATTGTGAGTCTGGAGATAGAGTGGACGCAGTTTCTCCTGGTGGCCATTATATAGGTCCATATCAGTTTGATTCTGAAGGGGGATACGTAGACAATCATGCTCCCGATGTTGAGCAGCTTTATGGATATCGAGGCGTGCCGTTCAATACAAGAATTCTAAAGCAAGGCGAGTATGACTTAATCGCTATACGTGGAATTTGGTACGGCAGACAAGGCCTAGGGGCGTTCCCGCATTGTGGCAGGGGTCTGGGCTAATTGTCTCTCCCGCGCTTTACGTAAACGGCAATTGACGTTGAGCGCATTTTAGCATAACCTTAAATCAATATTTAAGGAGTAAATATGGCTAAAAAAGTCACTTCAAAAAAAGTTAAGTCCACGGGCGTTGTTGATTATTGGTTTGGTACCATAACCGCCGCAGTAATCATCGGAACCAGTGCTCAATACGTACTCGGTACTCTTTCAACCTACATAACACCCTGGTTCTCGTCTAACGACAGTATGTATGGTGACGCAGGCATGCCAAGCGACTTCCTGATTGCCCAGCTTGTTACTGCGGTAATTGGCGTTGTAGTCGGTGTTGCACTTCTCAAAGTCCGCAAACCAAAACCCTAAGCTATAAATCAGCAAATAAAATGACCCCAGGCAAAATCCTCGGGGTCATTTTATTTTCAAAAAACCGAGAACTTGATAAACTAGCCACTTTGTAGTAAAATAGCCAAAAAGGACGTGTTATAACTACATTTCCTATCAAGTGAAGTAGTTTTAGGAGAAGATAAGAAGTGGCTTTGTTCAAACGATCCAACAAAAGTAATAGTGTACTTCCAGAGGAAGTAAATCAGTATTATCAGTCACAGCGCCGTGAACGAGCTGGTGTGGCGGTTATTTTAGGCATTGTTGCTCTTATTGTTACGTTGCTTATTGGACTCGGCCTGTTCTTTGGTGGTCGGGCACTCTACAACCGTCTTTCAGATAACAACGAGCCCAAAAAAGTAGAGACTATCACGGAATCATCCAAGAAGAACGAAGACACCAAAGCCTCAGACAACCAAGGCTCGACGCCTACAACATCCACCGACTCTACAAACTCTTCGAGCCAAAGTAGCTCTCCTGCTGCGTCAACTCCATCAACGTCTGCTACTACTCCAGCTCCAGTATCGACACCGAGCACTGGTGACGCATCGACGACTACGACACCAGCCACAGCTTTGCCAGCTACTGGCGACGA
The DNA here is from genome assembly GCA_022842995.1 of Candidatus Saccharimonadota bacterium. Lineage (GTDB taxonomy): Bacteria > Patescibacteriota > Saccharimonadia > Saccharimonadales > 2-12-FULL-41-12 > JALHOM01. The sequence goes on along the minus strand of JALHOM010000001.1, from coordinate 128,526 downwards.
GGGAATGTAGACTTAGAAATTAGAAATTAGAAAATTGAAATTAGGGAAGGTGGCTGGAAACGGCCGCTTTTTTATTGGCTTGAAGTAGCAACATATCAACAAAGACAATTGACAAAAAAGCACAAGCATGATACATTAATTACATAAATAATCAAAAATAAAAAACCAGGATAAATAAAAATGACAGAATCAGGTCAAAGACAATTAATTCAAGACCCTTCAGATTTGGTAGATACCAGCAGGGTTAGGCTTCCGGAAGGAATAAAAGTATGGGATACAAAACAACAATATTTGCCAGATGGCGATACCGAGCCAATTACAATGCCGAAAGGGTCGATAGAGCGCTTAGAGGTTGATAAAAGTGTCCTTCACGGAGAAGGTTACATAAAGTTCAGGCAACCGGGCGCATCCGGGGAACGAGAACTATTGCCGCTTGCCGTGATTGGCGCCGGGGCGAGTAATCGAAGGACGGAATTTATTTTAGTATCCAATAAACTGTTAGCGCCGAGCGGAGACGTACCGCAAAGGAATGTTCATGGGCTGTTAGCACCTTTAAAAGATGGTGGATATGAATATGTGGAAATCCCTCCGACTTACGACGGCGATGTCAAATTCATGAATGTAGGAAAGGCGTTTCACGCTGGAAAAGGTATGAAAGACGAAGAGAATCCTGGTAAGTTTGATGGAACTACTTCTGATATGCATTTTGTTGTCGGATCATCAGGAGGCTATGTCTACATACGGGATATGGGGCCGACGAACAACACATATCTAAATGGAGCAAAAAGGCATCCCGCAGTAGAGTCGCTAAAGTTGACATCTCAAGTTTCTTCGCCACTCGGCAGGGTAGCACTAAACTCCTAAGATTCAGAAATTAGCTCTGTTGTTTGGCGGAGAAGTAGTTGATTTCGTTGACGACGCCGAGAAGGGCTTCGGCTTTGAGCTGCTCGTCGGCAATTTGATTGGCGGCTTCGTAGGCTTCTTTGAGTAAGTCTTGATTGTCGGACGCTTGGATAAGCATCATTAACGTCTTGTAGCGATCTTCCGGAGTTTGGTCGAGCTTATTTACGAGCGGAGATAATTGCTCGAGGGGGTTCAGTCAACTAATCCGGAACAAACAAGCATCTAAGTAGTTTTCTGGTGAGATGAACAGGCTTGGCCTGTTCAGTCTTGCAGTCCATTCGTCTAGAATGGACTGCAAGTGTTTTGTGGGAATAGAACCATAGAGCTTTCTCATATAGCGCTTAATGACTCCCCACAGGTTCTCGATTTGGTTCGTGTTGGTATATTCACCCTTGGAGTGATTAAAGCTGTAATGCGTATAGCCAAGACAGTCTAGGTCATTGTAGCTAGGATGGGAGTCAGTCATGACAACCGAGCTGCTAGCAACATTCGATTCGACGAAAGCTTCAAAGGTCTCTGCTTCACGATCAGTGATGATCTGTAGCTTAATCCTCCTTGTTTGCGGTTCTATAGCACCAATGACGATCTTCTGGTTTTTGTAGCGCTTCTTACCGAAGAATGACTCATCGATCTCTACCAGGTCAACGAGGAGCTTTCGAGAGTCATCTTGCGGTAGATGAGCGCGGAAGCGCTCATACCAACGATTTATTGTCGTGTAACTAAGCCCTGGTGCGTCATGAATGAACCCAGGGTCCTTTCGCTTCTGCCAGCACCAGAGCAGTTGGTAGATTTGACGATAGCTTAAGTTACTGTTTCTAAGCCACGTAACTGCTTTGGCTGAGATTTTAACTCGACAGGTTTTACACCAAGCGTAGCTACGAGAGCTTTTGAACACGAGCTTGCCAGCACAGTGTATACAGCCCCTGGTGCTGAACGTTAGTTGATAAATGTATCTATGACACCAGACTTCGCCTGGTGTCTCTGCTAGACTAGTCATTGCGGAACAGTCCTTTCGAATTAAGTGTTTTTCCAACTACTTATTCTACTGGCTGTTCCGTATTAGTTTAATGAACCACAAAAGACAATTGACAAAAAAGCACAAGCATGATACATTAGAATTATGTTCATTTAAAAAATAAAAAAAGGAAAAAAATGGAAGATTTAAAACTAGAAAAAAATAAAAGCGTTCGTCTTCTTGGACCAGTATCTCTTGAAGAAATGGATGCATTGGATAAAGGTGTGGCAACAGGCGAGTCCGGTGCGTTAACATACAAGGAAGCTGATCTGGGGTCTAGGGCTAGGGCAATTGCAGAGCGAATTGGCGCTACTGGTGCAGCGCATGAGGTAATTGTCGTTTCTGGAGTAGATAACGAAGGAGCTCCTGTGGCGGACATGCATTATGCCGATGGAAGTGATTTTGGTACGAGGGTAAAAGCGGACAATCCAGTAACCCAGACTCAACTTCCGGGTCTTCCTGCTTCTGGTGATGATGCGCTGAGACAAATGGGGATACGTTAGGTTCTAGCTCTGTTGTTTGGCGGAGAAGTAGTTGATTTCGTTGACGACGCCGAGTAGGGCTTCGGCTTTGAGTTGTTCGTCGCTGATTTGGTTGGCGGCTTCGTAGGCTTCTTTGAGCAAATCTTGGTTGTCGGAAGCTTGAATAAGCATCATCAAGGTCTTGTAGCGATCTTCTGGTGATTGATCGAGCTTGTGAACGAGTGGCGAAAGTTGCTCGAGGGCCTTGGTTTTGATGTCGTTTAACTCGCCGTGAACTTCAACGGGAGGTGTAATGCTATCTTGGGCGGGCGCGGACATCGTAGGTGTGGAGACCGGAACGTTGTCGTCTTGTGGGGCGCTTGTGTCGGCAACAGGAGTGTTCTGTTGGCTAGGAAGTACTGGATTAAAAGAGCTAGGATTGTGCCCTAAGCCAAAAGCCGGAGCCCCAGAAATATCCTGTGCCACCTGATCCATATCTGTATTGTTCTGTCCGTGTTGATCGGAAGATTGATCGTTAAACATGTCCACCCCTTAATAACGACTTACTTGTTACAATGTATAGTAGCAAAAAGTAAGCGTAATCGGCAAGAATTTTGGCGGAGGTAGATATGTCGGTACTGGATGATTTAAAGATGATACACGATCGGGACAAGCAAGATGCCCTGGGCGTGGCCGAAAAACAGTGGCAACAACTAGAGCATCGTTTTAACGTTCCCAAGCAAACGAATCAGATTACCGAAGTAGTCTATGCCGGGATGGGCGGTTCACCGCTTGGGGCAGAATTATACAAAACCTGGCCAGGCGCTAACGTGCCGTTTGAGATTGTGCGGGATTATTCTATACCTTCGTATGTTGGCCCGAGCACTCTGTTTATCGCAGCCAGTTATTCGGGAAACACCGAAGAAACCGTCAGTGCACTGCACGCTGCCTTGGCCAAAAAAGCCCAGATTGTGGTGATGTCGAGCGGTGGCGAGTTAGAAAAAATAGCTAAAGAGCAGTCGCTGATATATTTGCAGCTTCCCGTTATAACCCAGCCACGCTACGGAGCACTATATCTGTTAAAGGCACAGGCCGAGATTATGGAGGCATTTGGTCTGGCGGGACCAGAAATTGTAGCAGAACTCGAAAAGGAAGCTGAAGTCTTAAAAGAAGTTACGGCGCAGTTTAGGCCTGACGTGAAGACGCAGGATAATCCGGCTAAAACTATGGCTTTAGAGCTGGCGGGGAGTAGTCCGGTGATTTATGCTTCTCGGCAGTTTAGATCGGTAGCTTATAAATGGAAGATAAGTTTTAACGAAAACGCCAAAAATGTTGCCTGGTGGAATGAATATCCCGAGTTTAATCACAATGAGTTTTTGGGCTGGACGTCTCACCCGATAGATAAGCCGTATAAAATTATTGATCTACGGAGTAGTCTAGACCATCCGCAGGTTATCAAGCGCTTTGAGGTAAGTGATCGGATGCTCAGCGGTAAACGGCCAGCTGCTCGAGTGGTGCAGTTGCAAGGTCAGACTGTTTTGCGGCAAATGCTTTATGGTATGGCATATGGCGATTTTGTGAGTCTATACGTAGCATTACTGAACGGCTTAGACCCAAGCCCGGTCGATATTATTACGAAGCTCAAAGCAGCTCTTAAAGATGGGTAAAGCGGCCCTAACAGGGGTGATTTGGTATAATGTCTTTCTATGACCAAAACAGCTAACCCAAGTCCGAAGCGCTTTATAATAAGTCTTTTTGGTGTGGTCGGGTTTTCGATCTTTATGGTGCTGGCGCGTTACCTTGAAAGCGATAGCAGTCGGTTTTTGTTTTTGATATGGAATCTGGCTTTAGCTGCCGTGGCGCCGTTGCTAGCTTGGTGGTTGGTGCACCGAATCCGTAGCAGCGGGTGGGGTGCATGGCAACAGCTAGTTTTGACTTTTCTTTGGTTAGTTTTTTTGCCGAATAGTTTTTATATTGTGACGGATTTTATTCATCTGGGCCGAACTTACGAGGTAGCAGTGCTTTATGATGCGGTGCTGATCATGGCATTTGCCGTAAGCGGCATGATTTTGGGCTATACCAGTATTTATATAGTGCACCGCGAGCTACATAAACGGCTCTCGACAACTATCTCGTGGTCGGTAATTAGTATGCTGATACTTCTGGTGAGCTTTGCGATTTATTTGGGCCGATATTCCCGCTGGAATACCTGGGATATTTTGCTGAGACCAGCTGGTTTGCTGTTCGATGTGAGTGATCGAATTGTTAATCCGCTTGCTCATACGCAGACGTATGTAACGACGTTGATATTCTTTGGATTGATCAGTGTGGTCTATTTCGTGGTGTGGGAATATGGTCGCTTGCTCGAGCAGGCCGGTAAAACCAAAAGCTAAAGTGTCCTGATCTGATATAATTACCGCTGTTATGAGGCAAGAATTAGAAGTCCTTTTATCGGGCCTGGTTAAAGACTTATTTGATTACGAAGGTGACGTGGTTGTTTCGCGAACTGCCGAGGAGCATGGTGATTTTGCCTCCAATATTGCTCTTCAGCTATCAGGAAAGATTGGCAAGAATCCTCGTGAAATTGCCGAAGCTGTGTCCCTGAGACTTAATGAACATGAGATGATTGAATCAGCTCAAGTAGCGGGGCCCGGGTTTATAAACATTACACTTCCAAAGACGGCGTATTTTCAAAAGCTTTACAGATTGACAAACGAACAAAAGGAACGGTTCGGTAGGTCTCAGCTAGGAAGTGGACTCACTGTCGTTTGCGAATTCCCAAGTCCTAACATGGCAAAACCTTTCAGCGTCGGGCATATGCGTCCGGCTTTGCAGGGGTGGGCCATTTATCAGTTGATGTTGAGGATGGGTTATAACGTTATCACCGACAATCATCTCGGTGACTCTGGCACGCCATTTGGAAAGTGGGTTGTTGGGTTTTTGCGCAATAGCTCAGAAGAAAAGTTGGCTTTAGATGGTATTGCTGAACTTGCTCGGGTTTATATCCAGATTTCATCCGATCTCAAGGCTGAAAAAGAAGCTGGTGGGCATGAGATGGCCGACGAAGTACAAAAATGGCTCAAAAAATTGGAGTCTAGCGACAGTGAAGCTCTTGGCTATAGCAACAGGTTCAATCAAATCTCGCTGGACCACATGCATCAGGTCATGAACCGCCTGGGAATCTCGACAGAATATGAGCTCGGGGAGTCGGTATTTGTTGAGAGGGGACAGCAGCTTGTTGATGAATTACTCGACAAAGGGGTGGCCACTAACAGTGAAGGTGCTGTGATTGTCTCCCTTGAAGATGAACGGATTGATACCCCGTTAATGCTCAGGAAGGCCAATGGCGCAGCATTATATGCTACAACCGACCTGGCTACCGTTGAATACCGACAAAACACCTGGAACCCCGTGAAGACATTTGTTCACACCGGGCAGGAGCAGGCATTTTATTTCCGGCAGTTAAACGCTGTAGTAAAAAAAGCGGGATATAGCGCGCAAGTGACGCACCTCTGGCATGGACTTATAGATCAAAAGAATGAGGACGGAACCAGAGAGAAAATGAGTTCGCGTAAAGGTGTGGTGCTCATGAACGACCTTATTGACTACGCTGAACAAAAAGCCAAGGAGTTTGTCTCAGATATTGCTTCGGAAGATACACATGCGGTAGCTCTGGCGGCAATTAAGTTTAACGATTTTGCCTCGGATAGGAAGAATGGCGTCCTCTTTGACTGGGAGACTATGTTTAGCGTCCATGGCTTTTCTGGTCCAGCGGTACAGTACGCCGCGGTCAGGATAAGGAGTATTCTAGCCAAGTCGGAAGTTGCAAATCCAAAGCCTCACCCAGACTATGATTGGGCTAGCGAAAAGCCTCTGCTGCTCAGCGTTTTGGAGTATCCCGAATTACTGCGTGAACTTCATGACTCGTATGAAATGCACAAACTGGCGGCGTATCTCTATGACCTAGCTAAAGAACTCAATCGTTATTATGAGGCGGTGCAGGTCTTGCAGTCCGAGCTTCGTGAGCGAGATTCACGATTGTGGCTACTGTCGGTTGTGAAATATGTCTTGCAAGACGGGCTCGAGATTTTGGGTATTCCAACACCGGAAAAAATGTAGATGAGAGGTCGACTGAAATACTCAGAGTCGCGTGTGGTCATCTTTGATTTTGATGGGACATTGGCCGATGTTATACCGATGCTGCGCGAAATATATGCCCAGATGGCAATTCGTCGTGGGTATCCGGTTATCGATGATCCGACATTTCGTAAGCTGCAAAACGGTAGTCTTAAAGACGCGATGCGATTTATTGGCGTTAAGCCGTGGCAATTACCGGGCGTCATGAACGAAGGCCGTAAACTGTTTTATCAAAAACGGAAGGAAGTGAAGCTTTTTGACGGAGTAGTGCAGCTCATCAAAGAGCTTGACGGGGCTGGTTGGAAAATTTACATCTTAAGTTCCAATAGCCCCACAACGATACGTTCTGTTATGAGGCGCGAAGGCATAGAGCATGGCGTTACTGTTTTGAAGAGGCCGCCACTATTTGGCAAGGCCGCCTCAATCAAAAAACTTGTTCGGAAATATCGTCTGGATCCAAACAACGTCTTTATGGTGGGTGATGAAGTGCGTGATATTGATGCCGCCAACATAGCCGGTGTCAATGGCGTTGCCGTCGTATGGGGGCTTCAGACAGAGTTAATGCTCAAAAAAGCTCGGCCATATGAGGTGATCAAAACTGTCGATGCCCTTCGTAAATTGTTTAGTAATTTGGGGCTGCAGGCAACCCAAAAAATTCTTCTAAAGTAACATTTTTGGCTTTAATCTCGACAGCCAGTTCCTTGCCGACATAACGGATGTGCCACGGTTCGTATTGATAACCCGTGACCTGGGTTTTACCGTTTGGGTAGCGGATAATAAAGCCATAATTCGGCGCGTTGGCGGCCAGCCATTTTCCGGCAGGGGTGTCGCCAAAACATATCTCTAAATTACATGACCCACTGCCAAGATCGACGGCTAGTCCGGTCTGATGTTCGCTATGGCCGGGGCGCGCACTGTAGGTGTCGGCCGTAGCCTGTCCGTCACGAGCCACGTAGCCGTTATAGGTTATCGACTGGGTCGAAAAAGACCGATATGAGCTGATGATTTGCAGATTTTGCCCCGCGGCTTTACCAGCGATGATGAGGTCGTTAAGGGCACTTGCGGCCAGTGAGCGCAGCTGGCCTCCGGCTATAGTCGAAAGATCGGCCGGGGCGTATGTCTCGGGCAAGGGTCGTTTTTTATTAACAATTACCCAGGGACTGGTCGGATCGTCTATCGAGTAAAGAGATTTATTAAATCCCGGCGGTGCTATGGCGACAGGAGGCGGCGTAGGTTCCGGGGTGGATTGCTCGTTCGTCGGCTCGTCCTGTGGAGGTATTTTCTGGAATGTACTGTCGTTAGAGGATGGCTTAACTTGAGGCGACTGTCGGTTGAGCCATAAGTAAAGGCCACCTCCCGACAGTGTGAGCAGGGCGACGACAATTGTTATGACTAGTTTACGGCGCATCTTTGGCATAATAGCATGCTCATCTGTTAGTCGCCTCTTCTAGTCTAGTCGAAGAGGCAAATAAGTAAGGCGCGATTGTCGCAGAGTTGTTATACTATGAACGATTATGAGTGTCCCCAATATCGACAAAAACCGTTTGCCAACAAAACTTTTTTGGGTAGACCTAGAAATGACCGGCCTTGACCCCGAAAATGACAGGATTTTGGAAATCGCGGCCGAGGTCACTGACTTTGATTTTAAGACCCTGGCAAGTTACGAAGCAGTGATTGCACAAAGCGATGAAGTTTTGGAAAACATGCACCCCTGGGCCAAAGAGCACCACGAAAAAAGTGGTTTAACCGAGCGAATCCGCGTTAGCGGTCAGGGCGAGCGTGACGTCATCCATGAAGTAGTGGGTTTTATTAAAGCGCAGTTTGGTGATGAGCCAGCAGTTTTAGCTGGAAACTCTATTCATAATGACCGGATATTTATTCGTCAGTGGTGGCCAGAGGTTGAAGAATTACTCCATTACCGCATGCTGGATGTCAGTAGCTTTAAAATTGTTATGCAGAGTAAAGGAATTAACTTCAGCAAGAAGGAAGTGCACCGAGCTTTCGATGATATACAGGCAAGTATTGCTGAACTTCAGTATTACCTAGGCGCCATGCGCGACTAGCCTAGGTGTTCGCGAAGACCTGAACCTTTATTGAATACTAGTTATCCTCTATATGCATCGGGCTGGCTAGGGCTTTGATTGCTATTGGTGAGCTGTGTACTGCCATTGGTGTAAGGCGTCATCATTTCTGGGTCGGTTGATGCGCCGGCTGTTGCTATTGGCCCAACGGTTTCAGCGACTGGTTGCAGGCTTGTCCTTTCTACTTTGACAGTTTCACTCCCGGTGCTCGCGTCAATCACTGGAATATTTCCTGTCGCGACAGCTTTTTCTCTTTGGTCAATTTCGGGGTTAGCGTCTGAAATCATTTTTTGTATCCTTTTTGTTTTTGATTATGTAATATAACTACCTTAGCACGCTTATGCTAAAAAGTCAATAAGCTTATGTTAATTTATTACAGACACCTTCTACCTTAAAAAACATGTAAAAGTTTTACACGATCGCGTACAATTTTTACATGTTTTTTGGAATGACTAATGACCTTGTGGGACGGGGCTTTATTTTGGACCACGGGAATTTAAGTATAAGCTCTTTTCTCTTTAGTCTTTTATCTTTAAACTAAAGTATAAATGGACCACAAAACTGTCGAACAATATCTGCTCGAGATGCCTAATGCCAGGCTTGAATATCCTTTCGGAGAAGAAGTCGCGGTATATAAAGTTGGCGACAAAATGTTTGCGCTCATAGCCGAGAAATCTGATCCGGTGCGGCTAAGTCTAAAATGCGACCCTCAGCTTGCAATAGTATTACGAGAAAAGTACGAGACGGTCATGCCGGGTTATCATCTGAACAAAAAGCACTGGAACACGCTTATTTTGACCGGGCAGCTCCCCTGGGAAGAAGTGCAGGGTTTTATAGTGCACAGCTATAATTTGGTAACCGGAAACTAGAAACTAGAAACTAGAAACTCGCTGAGTATGTTTTATTCGGTTGTGGTTGGTAATAGCGATTTTTGGGTTAATGCCAATTTCAAATTTCAAATTTCTAAATTAGAGTTAAGAGGTATGAGTCAAGAGACAAGAGTAGCTCCTAGCCCCTAGCTACTAGCGGCTAGCTACGAGCTCCCATTCCCCTTTCGCCGTAAGGCGAATCTTAACTCATAACTCTTAACTCATAACTCAGAGCTAGCATCTATTTATCTGATTTTTGGATGACCGAGATCTGGTTGAAGGACTTTTCGAGGACGGCGAACTCCGATTTTTTAGCCCCACCAGATACGGCGTTGAGTTGTTTTTGGTAGTTAGTGAGTTCGGTGTTTAATATTTCTTTGAAAGTTTCGTCGTAGCGGTTGTTGCGTTCGGCCTCGGCGAGTAGTTCGTCGCTTTTGCTATTTTTGAGAGCGCCAAGCTCTTTGGCAAGGGCTTTTTCGGTAACGCCGCGCTTTACGAGAATGGTCGTTAGCTCTTTTTGCGAAGACGAAACAGCCAGGTTGGTGGTGTAGGCGAGTGATTTTGTCTCAAGACTTTTGGCTTTTTCGCTGGCAAGGGCACTAATGCGGATGATTTCGGTTTGGCGTTGCGAGATCTCGATGTAACTTTGGGTTCTATCTTTGTCTCCACCACCGAGCAAGCTGACGGTAATAATCGCGCCAATTATGAGTAAGATGACAAAGCCGACAATTATAGCAATCTGCGCCTTCATGCTAGAAGGGTTGACCAGTGTTTTCTTGGGTACAGGGTTGTCTTGTGTAATAAAGGCAAATGGATCGTGGTCAGGGGGTAGTGGGGCTGTGCCGTTTGGTTGCATAAGCACTATTGTATCTGATTTCAATTGCTTTTTCGAACAAGGTATCTTGATATTACCGCGAGAAAGGCTCTTTGGTTGCTGTCTTTTGCTTTCAACTTTCTTCTTTTATCTTTAAACTGATGGGTATGGACGCGGTTACAGAGGTAAAGGCCCGAATCAATATTGAAGACGTCATTGGGGAGTACGTACATCTTAAGCGTGCCGGCAAAAACTACAAAGGCCTGAGTCCGTTCAGTAACGAAAAGACGCCGAGTTTTGTGGTGAGCCCCGAAAAACAGATCTGGCATGATTTTAGTTCAGGCCGAGGTGGGGACATCTTTACGTTTATTCAAGAAGTTGAGGGTCTGGATTTTAAGGCTACTTTAGAGTTGCTGGCGCGTAAGGCCGGGGTAGACCTGGAGCAGTTTGAGACGAAGTCTGGAAAGTCTCGTGGGCCGTCGAAAGATGTTTTGTATGACGCGCTAGAAGCTGCTGCGAAGTTTTATCAGGCGCAGTTACCCGCCAATGCGACCGCTTTTGACTATGTGGTGAAGAAGCGTGGCTTTACTAAAAAAACGGTTATAGATTTTCGGATTGGATACAGCCCTGATCATGGTGGTGTTTTGCTTTCGTATCTTAAAAATAAAGGTTTTGATGAAAAAGTTATTCAAGCAGCAGGCCTGACGTCCGTACGGTCGGGGAGACTGCAGGATATGTTTCGCGGCAGGATCATGATTCCTTTGCAAGATCAGTTTGGCAAGGTGGTGGGCTTTACGGCGCGCATACTTGTCGACCGACCAGATGCGCCGAAATACATCAACACGCCATCAACCGCTCTCTATGATAAGTCTCGGCATGTCTATGGACTCCATCTGGCCAAAAAGGCTATACAGAAAGAGAAATTCAGTGTTTTGGCCGAAGGCAACCTCGACGTTATTAGTAGTCATCAGGCTGGCGTAAATAATGTTGTGGCGACAGCAGGGACGGCCTTAACCCAGATGCAGCTCAAGCTACTCGGGCGGTTTTCGCCGGATGTTCGATTGGCTTTCGACGAAGATAGAGCAGGAATAGCTGCCACCGAGCGTGCTATACCGATTGCTGCTGCTTGCGGTGTTCAGTTGAGTGTCGTGACGATTCCCAGCGGCAAAGACCCTGATGAGTTGGTGAGGTCTGACCCCGAGGCTTGGAAGCGCGTTATTGCTAAAGCCGATTACGCAGTGGATTGGATTATTGCGACGTATCAAAAAAATCTTGATCTGAGCGACGTCTTGGGTAAAAAACAGTTTGCCGCAGCGGTATTGCCGGTTATCAAAGGTCTGACCGACAAGATCGAGCAAGATCATTACGTTACAAAAGTGACTGGATTACTGGGTTCCGACCCAGAGAGTGTGCGCTCGCAAATGTTTGGTTCAAATAATTCGGCCGAGAAACGCTTAAAACAGGTCAAGTTGGCTCCTGTCGCTACCGAAAGAGATGTAGCCGATCTGAATAAAACTGCCGACAGGCTGTTGTCGCTTATCTTTAGCCTCAAAAGCCTGCGGGGTAGTATGGTTGATTTGATGCCAGAGATGTTCGAAGGCGAGGCCAGACAACGGTTAGTTGAGTTCTTGCTGAATAATCCAGATTTTGACGGCTCGCATAAAGATGCCAAGGACTTGAAAGAGATCGTTGAATATGTAAAAATAATAACATTACAGTTCGAGGAACTCTACGCGGACGTCGATCAGTTAGAACTTCAGTTAGAAGTCTTACGTCTCAAATCGCGCTATACCGAGTTATATGTAAAAGATCAAAAAAAACAAATCGTAGAACAATTACAGTCCGCTAGTGATTCTGAAATACAGACACTATTAACAAGGGTCAAAGCATTAGATCAGTTGTTGAGCAGAGGAGTAGAGTAGGCTACTTGGTCGACTCTCTCGCCCGCGCGGTTAAGTTAGCAGGGAGACAAAGCTTATGTCTGAAGATAAGAAAAAAGAATTATTAGCCGCCAAAGATGCTTTGGTCGTGCAAGCCAAAAAAGATGGCAAGATCGATCAAGAGCTCATTTTTACGAGTATTCCAGAGAGCCCAGAGCACGCCGAGATTCTGGATGCTCTTTATGCTGAACTTGCAGAGGCCAAGATTGTGGTGACGGTTCCTGACGAAGAAGTGACCCCGCCCGTTGAATTTACCGATGAATGGGCCGAGGAAGACGAAGAAGTGGTCCTTAATGATAAAGACTATATGGACGATATCGCCGACGACTCTGTGCGGTTATATCTGCGTGAAATCGGTAAAATACCGCTGTTAAAGGCAGACGAAGAGCTGGCTTTGGCGCAACGAGTGGTGGCTGGCGATAAAGATGCCAAGGACAAAATGGCCGAAGCCAATATGCGTTTGGTGGTGAGCATTGCGAAGCGCTATGTTGGTCGTGGGCTTGATCTGCTCGATTTGATCCAAGAAGGTAATACCGGGCTACTGCGTGCGGTAGAAAAGTTTGATCCAGACAAAGGATTTAAGTTTTCGACGTATGCAACATGGTGGATTCGACAGGCCATTACCCGTGCGATTGCTGACCAGGCGCGTGTTATTCGCATTCCGGTTCACATGTTTGAAACAATTAACAAATTGCTCCGTACCCAGCGACGGCTCACTCAGGAACTGAACCGAGAACCGACCAATGAAGAGATTGCCAAAGCAATGGAGATGGAAGTCGAAAAAGTCGAACACATCATGAAGATCAAGCAAGACATCCACTCATTAGACGCATCTGTTCGTGACGATGAAGAAGATAGTGTTTTAGGCGATTTTATCGAAGATGAAGACACGGTCAGCCCTGAAGAGTCGGCGACCACACAGTTGTTAAAAGAGCATGTAAAAGACATGCTTTCAGGCCTTACCGAACGTGAGCAAAAAATTTTGAAACTACGCTTTGGTCTAGAAGATGGCAAAAGCCACACTCTCGAAGAAGTAGGGCAGGAATTTAGCGTTACGCGTGAACGAATCCGCCAAATTGAAGCCAAGGCACTGGCAAAACTTCGCAAGCACAAAGACGCCCGCAAACTCCACGACTATATAAAGTAAAGAAATGAGTTTTCATTTTGCACAAGGCCTCTTTTGGTGAGCAACTACGCAGTACGGAAGGTCGGCAAACACCTAGTCAACCATCTGAACTTGAAGTAGGTCAACCTCAATCACTAGCTCATGGCGATACTGTCCAGGACAGTTACTCTATTAATCGTGAAGATTTTGAGCGACTGTTGGCTCAGCAGGCTCGTCAACATGGCGGAACTTTAGGCTCGCTGAGAATCATGTATAACATGGCTTATTCATTTAAATTGTTGACTAAAGATGAAGAAATAAATCTCGGAAAAAGGGTAGAGAAGGTTGATTCTGGGGCAATAACCGAGTTTGTGAATGCTAATTTACGTTTATCATTTTATTTTGGAAGGCGATATACCCGCTGGGGTGTTCCTTTAGTTGATATTGTCCAAGAAGCAAATATTGGTTTACTCCGTGCTGTCGAAAAATATGATTGGCGACGCGGTTTTCGGTTTTCAACGTATGGTGCTTGGTGGATTAAGCAAGCAATTGAACGTCGCATCCCAGTAAATGCCACTAATGCTACTTTATCCCAGGTAATGTTTTACAGATTTTCTAAATGCGAATCCGCAGAAGGTAGACTAACATTTCAACTAAAAAGACAACCCACTGACGAAGAAATTGCGAATGAAGTAGGGCTTTCTGTAGAGCAAGTCCAAGAAGCTTTTAGGGCAGGATTAGTAGCCAAGCAGTTATCAATTAACACGCCAGTCTATAGCGACGGAGGGGAGGATTCGGTTATCATAGCAGATCGGATGGCGGGGGATCCCGAAGAAACGCACGCTATAGCAGAAAGAACTATAGGGATGGAATCTTTAAGCATTGCATTGGCGCAATTGCCAGAAGATCAGTATCGTGTCGTTCGGAAACGTTTTGGGCTGAAAGGGACTGCGTCGATGTCACAAGCAGAACTTGCTCGTAATTTGGATATTACTGAAGGGACTTTAAGGAATCGAGAACGTAAAATTTTAGAATCTTTGCACGGCTTGTTGTCGCAGTGAGCTAGAGTTATTCCTGAGAAAAGATACGTGGAATTGCAACAGCAGCAGATAGAATTCAAGTTAAACGTCGGCTAAAATTCTTCACATAACTAACCTAGTAGATTCGCCAACCGAAGCCATAGTCCTTGCCAAGCTTCGCAAGCACAAAAACGCCCGTAAACTCCACGACTACATAAAGTAAGTTCTAGACTCTTTGAAGTCGGTTGTGCTTAAATATCATTTTTTTGATATATTAAATATTATATGTCAAAAAATGTAGGTAAATCAGCGATGCAATACGAAATTGCACTAGGCGATAGTAAGGCTACGCGCAGAATCGTCGATGCCGCAAAGTTAATCTCGAGAGTCGGTACTGTAAGTCGTGTTAATGAAGGCGATCCAGAGCCTTCACCTCCTGAGGATAGACCTCTTGCTGAAACTGTCCAGAGTTGGGTTGATGAAAGTGAAAACGGCACCTGCTCCACAGTAGCCTCTAGTCATGAGGAAGCCCCAGAAGAAGCACCTGCATTAGCTGATCAGGGTGACATTACAGTAAAGCCAGATCGCACTATCGATTTATCCGGATCAGATCCAGTGGAGCATAAACGAGACAAAGGAGGGCTAGATCTAGTCGGACTTTACCTCAGGGAGATTGCGAGGTATCCCTTGCTAAAGGGAGTCCAAGAAGTTGAGCTTGCTAAAAAGGTTGAACAAGGTGATTTAACGGCTAAAAATAAATTTATTGAAAGCAATCTCAGGCTTGTTGTTAGTGTAGCGAAGAGATATCAAGGCAAGGGTTTAGATTTTATGGATTTAATAGCTGAGGGCAACCTGGGTCTTATGAGAGCCGTAGAGAAGTTTGATTATCGGAGGGGCTTCAAATTCTCTACATACGCTACAAATTGGATTGATCAGTTTATAAGGCGGGCAATTGCAGATAAGGGGTCGAATATTCGTAGACCGGTTCATGTAGTTCACAATATCAACCGGCTAGAGAGGGTTGAGAGAGAATTGAGCTATGCTCTCCAGAGAGAACCAGCCATAGAGGAGGTTGCCTGTGAACTCGATATGTCAGTCGAAGAGGTAGAAGATATAAAGCGATCGAGAGATCTTGGTGTAACGCCATCACTAGATAGGCCTTTTGGCGATCAGACAAAGAGCAGTAAGGTGACTACGTATGTTGAAAGAATAGCGGATCCAGAACTGGCAATCGTGGAACAAGTATTTGCTAATGCATTGAGTGATGATATAGAGGCCGCTTTTCAGGAAGCTAAACTCACTGGAAAAGAGCGCGACGTGCTAGTGCGCAGATTTGGCTTATTTGGAAATCAACAACAAACCCAAGACGAGGTCGCAAAATTAAATGGCGTGAATCGTGACGCTATCCGAAAGTTAGAAAATTCAGCTTTAAGAAAAATGCAAGCAGCAGACGCCTTACTTATTCGTACTTAGAATTTAATTTTTTGAGTACAAGCAGGTAGAATAATACATATGATATTTGGGTTGGCCGGTACGTTGAATGCCGGTAAGGATAGTTTGGGAAATTGGTTGCAAGAAAACCATGGTTTTTTGCATGTTTCGACGTCGGATCGTATTCGCCAGATGAAACGAGATGTTTTCGGTGATCGGCCAGAGGCATTGTTGACTCGAAATGATCCATTTATAAATAATTTGCGCGCCGAAAGAGGTCCTGGTTTTTTGATTGATATTGTCTATGAAGATTGGCTATCGGCTAAAGATCGGTATCCGGGGGGTTGTATCGCCAGTGGCGTGAGAGCAATTGGCGAAGAGGAACGAATCCATGAACTTGGCGGTAAGCTGATTTTTGTCGATGCTGACCCTCAAATTAGGTATGAGCGTTCGCAGAAACGTCAAAGAGACGCTAATGAATCGGGTAGATCATTTGAAGAGTTCATGGCAACAGAAAGATCAGAGATCGATGTCGATCAGAGCGATAAGACAATATCTAACTTAGTAGCCATGAAGAGGATGGCCGATATTGTCATAGAAAACAACGCTTCAAGCCTTGATGATTTCATCCTGCAGGCCAAAGCCGCTTTGAAAGAGTATTTGTGATAAAAGGCTTTGCATCCGAATTAGAAAAAAAACAAGAGCCGATTCACGAACACTGTGATTCGGTAGCTGAACAAATTCGAGATGAGGTCATGGAGAAGTACGGCGAGGAAGCTTTTGGGCCATATATACCGCTACTTAATCAGTACACTTCGAGGGAGTCGAAGCGCATTAGAGGTATCCTTATTGGTGTGGGCTATCGGCTTGTTGGTGGTGAGGAATCGAAGGCCGACCAGATTGCCCATGCGGGTGCTCTAATGGAGTTATTTCATGCCTATATTTTAGGAATAGACGATATCCAAGATAGAGCACGGACTAGACACGGACTACCGGTTACCCACGTGGCCTTAGCGGAAGAATATCGCGGGGATTATCCGGAAGTGGCAGATCATATCGGATTATCTCTGGCGTGCAACGCAATTTTTTCTATTCAGCATTTCGCTGCACGAGAATGGCAATGGCTGAAAGGCTTCCCTGAAGACCGGATTAAAAAAACTACCACAATGATTAACGATTGTTTAGTAGCTACAGCAAGCGGTCAAACCTACGATGTTATCAACGCTTACAGAAATCAGGTATTGCCGGAGGAAATAGAGCGTGTGATCCGGCTCAAAACCTCACTTTATACTATTACGATGCCACTTCAAGTTGGAATGCTCCTTGGAGATGCTTCGGCGGGTCAACTAAAAATGGTAGAAGCCTTAGGGGATGCTCTTGGCATGCTTTTCCAGTTAGGTGATGACCGTCAAACCTATGAATCGAGCAACAACGGCAAGGACAAGGACAGTGATATTTGTGAAGGCAAGCGAACATTAATTGTTGCGGAGATGATGAAAGTCGCAAACGCAGACCAACGCTTATTCATTTCAAAGACATTGGGTAATGAGAATATCAGTCCGGACGATTTTACGAAATTTGTTGAGCTTGCACATAGTTTGGGTGCTTACGCGGTGGTTAAGGAACGCGAGTTTCGTGAAAATGCCCGGGCACTCCGAGAAATACAGGTCGTATCTGAAATATTTGATAAATCTTCATTAGATTTTTTGCGAAATATGGCAGGCTATTTCCTGGAGCGAAAAACGTAAGAAAGGGCAAAAAGTGGGCCGTAAGCTCGAGTCAAAAATTTTTAAGAAGGCGAGCAAAACGTACTACGTGAGTTCGCTGTTTTTCCCGCGGAAGGTGCGGGTTGATGTCTTTCGCTTGTATAGCTTTGTTCGATTAGCGGATAACTTTGTTGATGATCGGCCGGCTGACAGCAGAGGGTTTATGGCGTTTAAAGATGCCTGGCAAAAGCAACTCCAAAAATCTGAGTTATGGTTCTCGCCGAATGATACAGCGCAAAAGCGTGCGGTAAAAAACATGGTTTATTTGGTGCGTAAATACGATATTAATCCAGAGTGGGTCGAGGCTTTCTTGCAGGCAATGGAGTCCGATCTTGATCACCAAAAATGCCGAACGCTGAATGATTCGCTCGACTATGTGTATGGATCGGCCGAAGTTATCGGGCTGATGATGGCCAAAATATTAGGTCTGCCGAAGGCTAGTTATAAAGCAGCGCAAACCCAGGGTAGGGCGATGCAGTGGGTGAATTTTATTCGGGATATAGACGAAGACAATGGCTTGGAACGCCAGTATTTTCCAACCGAGCAACTGAGGGCATATGGGCTCAAGGATTTAAACGAAGAGACTGCTACAAGTAGTCCGGTCGACTTTAACAGATTTATGCGGGCGGAAATAGATCGTTACAAAAAATGGCAAGCTCAAGCTGAGGCTGGATACAAATTTATTCCGCTCAGAAAGCGCCTAGCTATTGCTATAGCAAATAATCTGTATGGATGGTCGGCAGAAGTGATTTTGGCTAATCCGCTGATAGTCTATGAGCGTAAAGTTAAACCTGGCAAGCGGCAAATATTGAAGATAGTTTACAAAACTATGCTTCAACAGGTCGCCGGACGGCCATAAGTGGCGTCAAAAGACCGAATAATTGATAAACCTCGGCGTCACCGAGTGGTCCGCGCCGCGGCCCCAAAATTTCGTATATTAAATCGGGTTGTTCGTGCTTGTCTGGGTCGACAAAATCAAGATCTATCATAACTTCTCTAATCGGGGTGATCTGCTTGAATCCGGCAATTTCTAGTAGAGTGTAGGCAGTTATCGCTGTCGCGTCTTTGTTGAGTCGAGGATCATCGAGCGCGTGGCTTACCGACAGAATACCCAGGAGCTTAACGTAAGGTATCTCGGGGGATGTAATTCCTTCGGGAAAGTACGATAGTTGTGTGGAGGTTTCGTTTGGTTCTCCTCGATTTTTTACGGCCTGTAAAACTCGGGCAGTATTTCCGGTTAGTGCCCCAACTAACTCCAGAAAAGTATCAACAGTGTCAGGGCAAGCGGGCGCGACGGGTCGCAACTCTTCAATATTTGTTTTCATGTTTGTCTCTAAAATTAACAAACAGTATTATACAACCAAATTAACTATACTGCAAAATTAAGAACATATTTTCATGAAAATTTCATACCAGCCCGAGAGGCGTTGATTTTTAAATGATCAATCATGATTAATTTATCTTAGCTTTAGATGTTGACGCTGGCTCATCTGGAATCATGTCAAACTTCGACTCTTTGAGGACTTGTTCGTAGTCGGGCCTGAGCTTTATATAGTGATGCAGTAGTTTGAGTATTTCACGGAAACTTTCGGCAATAACAGGGTGTTCAATCGAAATCCCATAGCCTTGTTCAGATAGCAATATAGCCTGTACGACATCGCCAGATACTGCCGTTGAAGTTTTTAAACCAAATACGTCAAATGGCGACGAAGTGTTTTCGCATGTTGCTGATCGAATTTCAGGAGAAACAAGTGTCTTAGTGGCTACAAATGCAGGAAATTGGCTGCAGAACAGTGGACAAATGCTTCGTTCACTTGTTGCGCATGATTCAGGCCGAATTGAACTTCCGGCAACATACGTAATTTCGGATGCGTTCGAGCTAGGTACGGGTACGGAGCCTGCAGCTACTCATCAAAATCCATTTACTGCACTCGGGCAAATTGTACGTAATGCTCAAGAAATTGTTCGACACCAGACATGATATTCTCTTGAGAGAATTTAGGCCAGAGCAGGATTTTTAGATATGAAATACGATTTTCGATTACTTGGTGTTCCTGAACTAACTCCTGAACTATGTAGAGATGTTCAGAAGGTTTCACGAGAGGCTGAGGGATTTCGACAGTTACAGTTACCCGAGGAACATCGCCGCACATCCGAGCAAGTGGATCATTTCGTTCGGTGGAATGACCCCGAAGGCTACATGCAGTCACTAATCGACCCAAATCGTGATGTTGGGGGTCGGATTCGGGCTGGGAATGAATTATGGGGTTCGAAAGTAATCGTCGCTCGTGAAGTAGGTGGGTCTGCGGTGGTCGGCACACTTTTCGCAGCCCAAAATGTATCAGGGCCTTTGCACGAGCGGCTAATTAAGCGCTATGGTCCTAATCCGAGTAAGCGTTTTTTATGGATTAGTATGATTGCCGTTTATCCTGAATATCAAAACCAGGGAGTGGCAAGATCTATGCTTAGCGTTTTACTTGAAGCAGCTAATCCCAACCAACCTGTTGCCGCATATCCAGATGCATTGAACACCGGTGTAATTGATTGGCTTAGTAGGCTTGGATTTAGGGAAACTGATAGAAGTCCGGTTGACCGCTATGGAACTGGCAAAAAGGATGTCGAGCAAATTAGGATGCAAGCCGATAAAGTATCCAGCGTTTTAGACAATCTCGCTCAACGTGGGTAAAGATCGATGATCTTTTGCTCAAAAATGTGGCCTGCTCTCAATCCCGGTACAATGGCGTATACTAATACGTAATGAGTGAGGCTCGGAAAAAACTAGTAATTATCGACGGAAAATCGGTTTTTTACCGTGGGTATTATGCCATGCCAAATCTGTCGACCAAGGACGGCACGCCAACTGGTGGAGTGTATGGTTTTGCCGTTATGGCCCTGGAAGTCATTAAGCGCCTGAAGCCAGATTATGTCTGTGTGGCGTGGGATAAGCCGAAGACCAATATTCGTCGTCGGCTAGAGATGTATCCGGCCTATAAAGCTGGTCGCAAGCCGCCCCCACCAGATTTTTATGCGCAAATACCATTGCTTCACGAATTGCTGGATGCCTTTGGCTGGCCTCTGTATGAGCTAGATGATTATGAGGCCGACGATATTATGGGGTCTTTGGCAGTGCAGGCTCGTGAAAAAGATGTCGAGACACTACTCGTAACCTCAGATTTAGATATGCTTCAGCTAATCAACGGTCACGTGAAGGTCTATGCGCTCAAAAAAGGCCTGAGTAGTATCGAGGAATATCACCCAGAAAGCTTTACCGAGAAATATGGTGTCACGCCGGATCAGTTTTTGGACCTCAAGGCTCTGAAAGGCGATAGTTCCGATAATATCCCGGGAGTTCCCGGCATTGGCGAAAAAGGAGCCATCGCGCTGCTTCAGGAGCATAAAACCCTCGACGGAATCTATGAAAATATTGATTTAATCTCTGGTTCGACCCATAAAAAACTGGTCGAGGGCAAGGATTCTGCTTATTTAAGTAAAGAACTCGCTCGTATTTGGACCGACGCACCTTTGAAGCTTGATTTTAAGGAGGTCGACGGCAGCAAATGCGATCCCAATAAGGTTATGGCGCAGTTGCAGAAGCTAGAGTTTAGGAGCTTGGTCCGGCAGTTGCCCGAGATTATGCGAGTAGATGAATCTGCTGTGCAGACTTCTGCCGCCTCTTTTGATTTTTCTGCCAAGGCCAAGGTGGTAAACATTACTAAACCCGATGGAATACTAGATATCCCAACCGACATGAAAGAGGCTGTTATACACAGTTACTGCGAGGGTAAACACGGGAAACGCTGGCGCTACGTCGTTATCTCTCCGAAACCGAATCTCATATATGTAATTCATAGCGATGGGGTGGGTGACGAAGACCTGCGGCGTGTTTTGGCAAATCTAGAGAAGACTGAACTTATTGGCCATGACCTAAAATCATCGCTAGAGGTCGCCAGTGAAGTAGGCGCAGATATCCGCAATGTTTCGCACGACGTTTTGATCGGGGCATTTTTGATCAATTCTCTCAGGAGAGAGCAGTCTCTCACTGATTTAGCTCGGTCGGATTTGGGCTATGACGGGGTAGAACTCGATACGATATCTCCCGATGAATTTTTAGAAAGAGTGCCATTAATTATTGATATTATTCGCAAACTTCACGCCCTGCAGTCCGAGCAAATGAGCGAGCTGACGATGATTATCAAGCTCGCGAGCGACATTGAATGGCCGGTTATTCCAGTGCTCGGCATGATGGAGCATCGGGGAATTTTGCTCGATAGCGACTACCTAAAGAACTTTGCCGAGGAGCTGAAGGACACAATTTCCGACCTTGAACAAGAAATTTATGGGCATGCCGATGAACAGTTCAATATTTCGTCACCGCAGCAATTATCGACCATATTGTTCGAGAAGCTGGGCCTGCCTACTCAAGGTGTAAAAAAAGGCAAAACTGGTTATTCTACGGCGGCCAACGAGCTGGATAAATTACGTGCTCTCCATCCAATAGTAGAGTTGATAACGCAGTACCGCGAAGTAACGAAACTCATGAATACCTACGTCGAGACGCTACCAAACCAGGTAGATTCAGAAGACAGACTACATACCACCTTTAGCCTAACGACTGCCCAGACGGGGCGTTTATCGAGTCTTGAACCGAATCTGCAAAATATCCCGACGCGGACGGAACTCGGCAACCGGATTCGCACAGCCTTTATCACGCGCCCGGGCTACAGCCTCATCAGCGCCGATTATAGCCAGTTTGAACTCAGGCTGGCTGCTGTTTTGGCTGAAGACAAAGAGCTGATAGATATGTTCAATGCCGATATGGATATTCACACCGCAACTGCTGCACAGGTCTACGGGCGCTTACCAGAAGACGTTACTAAAACCATGCGACGTGACGCCAAAGTGATTAATTTTGGAATTTTGTATGGCATGAGCCCGCATGGTTTGAGCGCTGCAACCGGAATGACATTTGTTGCTGCCAAGCAGTTTATCGATAAATACTTCGAGCTTCGTAAACCACTGCTCGATTATATGAATCACCTCAAAGAAATCGCCAAAAAACAGGGCTACGTCGAGACTTTATTTGGTCGACGGCGACCGATGCCAGATATTCATTCGTCTAATTTTATCGTGCGTCAGGCGGCAGAGCGTGCCGCGATCAATATGCCTATTCAGGGTACCGAGGCAGATCTCATGAAGCTTGCCATGATCAAGGTTCAGGATTATCTGGACGAGGTTGGCGACGCCTTTATGCTGCTACAAATCCACGATTCCATATTGGTTGAAGCCCCGGACGACAAGACAGCAGAAATTGCCCATAAACTCAAAGAAATTATGGAAAACGTACATAAACTGCCGGTCAAATTAACGGTCGACACCAAGATTGGCAAAAACTGGGGCGAACTTTAGCGGGGGTTAATAGATGCAAAATGACTATATACAAATCAATAAACAAGCTTATGATGATACTGCTGACGAGTTTGATAAAAAGGTAGCAATCAGGCAAGAGTCTGACGAAAAAATGGTTGCCGATATGCTGAAATATTTCCCGGTCACCAGTCATCCGGCACTTTTAGAATTAGGCACTGGTTCGGGCTATATCGCTAACTTATTTTCAAATTACGGTTACGAAGTAAGCGCTGTAGAGATTTCTCCGAAGATGGCTGAAGTTGCAAAAAAGCACGCTCCCAAAGTAAATATAATCGTTGATGACTTTTTGGCCCATGACTTTGCCGGGAAAACCTTTGATGTTATTGTGGGAATTGCTTTCGTCCATTTATTTACCGAACAAGACGCTAAGCGAGTTATTGATAAGATTCACGGTCTATTGAATAAAAATGGGGTTTGTGTGTTGTCGACGACATTGCACGAGCAAGATGCCGAAGGATTTATTGAAAAATCAAATTTCACAACCAAAGTTAAGCGATTCCGTCGACAATATACTACGGATTCATTTTGCAATTTGATATTCACCAAACTTGAAAAAGTGGATGTTTTTGAAAATGACGACAGTGAAAAGAACGCCGGCAAGCGTTGGTTAAATGTTGTCTCGCAAAAACTCTAATATCTAGAAACACTGGCGGTTATTTCTTCCACCCGGTAGTGACTTGATGCGGCGATTTCGAGTATTTCTTTGCCACCTGAAATTAGTTTGGGGGATTTGATAAGTTCGTCTTTGGAAATCCAGATATTCTTGCCACTTCTGCCTGATGCGATTAGTTCGCCGTTCGGTTCTGAACCGCTAAAAATAAAGAAATATTTATCTTGCATAATTTCGCCGGATAATTCGTCAAACATGTGAATCATGCCTTTTAGTTCAAGCGGGCAGGTTAGTCCTGTTTGGACTTTGAGGGCGCGATCGGCGGCTTCGCTCAGCTTTTCTCCGTATAAAATCTTTTCTCCCGGCGTCCCGTAGACCCCTTTATAGGGTTCGACGATTCTCTCCTGGATTAAGTATTTAAGCGTTTTCCCGACTTTTTTGGTTACAACAATTCGTACAGCCATAAAACCTTGTTCGATAAATCCGTTGCTATTTGGATAGAGCATTATCGACCGTGTTTTGCCGTACGCAGACAGCGAATAGAGATTATCGGCCGACTTTTCTACAAAGCCATATTTGATGAGTTGCTTGAGATGATACGAAAAATGATCGGTCGGAACGTCGCCGGTGTTAATTTCTGAAAAGCGCCTACCGCCACCTTTGGAAAGTTGGCGGAGTATCTGTACTTGAATTTTATTTACCGACTCGCTGTTCATAAACTGCAGTGTATCGTACGTTACTGAACAAAAATAGTGAAGACTCATTCACTAAACGAGCTCTAAGTGGTGATTGTGTCGTACAATTACTGGTAAAAGGAGAGGCAACGATGGATGGAATCGACATTGATTTTGATAAATCAGTAAAGGGCAGTGAAGTAGTCGCTCTTCGCGAAGCTGCATCTTACGGAAACGCAGAAGAGGCCGTTTGGGATGAGGCAATATCCGGTGCCTTATGCGTTGTCACGGCCAGAGACAGAGGAGTATTGGTCGGAATTGGGTTCGTCGTGGGGAATATCCGTCATGCGCAGATGGTTGATTTGGTGGTGCATCCAGACTACCGCAAACGGGGCATAGGCGGAGAGATCTTCGATAAAAGAGTTCAATATTGCAAGCAAAAAGGCATAACCTATCTGGGGCTGACATATAACTCTGATACACCGTGGCTAAAGGGTTTTTATGAAAGAAATGGTTTCAGGCAGATCGATTTTGCCATGTGGCACGAAGACTCATTGAAAAGGATTGTGTAGTATGGCATCTCGTACTGTGCAGTTTCTTGCTATGAAGGGGGTTCTCGTTGACGAAAGCGGGAAAGTTCTCATGTGCGTGAGGCGACGACGTATACCGACGCCACAAAGCTTGGTAAGTATATGCTCCCAGGTGGCAGGATTAATCCCGGAGAGAATCATATAGATGGACTGAAAAGAGAGATAAAAGAAGAGGTTGGACTTGAGGTGGAGCCACTGCGTCCAGTGTTCACCAAGGAATGGTCACCGACAATTAATGGAGTAAAATCGCAGATTATTGCTATTTTCTATCTCTGTAAGCCGACCAGTCTTGAGGTTCGACTCGGTGATGAGCACGATGATTATGCTTGGGTGAGCGAAAGAGAAGCGCAGTCTTTGGAAGGTGAATTTATCGATTCAGATGTTTTAGAAAGCTACTTCGCGGAAGTAAAACGGTAAATATTACACCATAAATTTCTTGAAAGCAAACGCCAGCGAGGTAGTATGAGAGTATTGAATGAATAGGAGATTATATGTCGCAACTCTTGTCGCCCGCTGAAGCTCTCGAGAGAGGATGGTATGAACTGCCATCCCGACAGCCGCAGTCAAAAGGCGAAATATCCGAAGTTGAGAGTAATCTTTCTACGCGAGGTTTTCATGTACATGGGGTTGACACTGCTTTCGTAGACGAGGTCAAAGAATTTGCCGAAATTACCGATAGAACGCTAAAGGACCCTGACTTATTGAAGCGATTAGGAAAGCTTGGTGTCAACTTTCCTGATGATCCGCCGGGGATGTTTCATGGTTTGGAGCGCAAAGAGGCAAAACATGACCCAGTTACTGGTATGCAGGTCTCTGACGCCAAGTCGATCTTTCAGATTACGCCAGTGGCATATGGCCAGTGGTACCTCAGGAAAGGAATTGTACGACCGATTGATGATTTCTTGGAGGCGGGCAGAGAAGTTTTAGAAAATTGTCTGAATGAATTTCGTGAGAATGTTTACTCCCATCTTGAGGATACACACCCTGGCATAATGGATCTGCACCACCCTCATAATGTGCAACCTACGGCACTGCTCAGGGTTGTGATGTACGACGGATACGTACAAGGCCCTGAAGCTGAGGTTGACCATAAAAAAGTTGCCGGCCAACACATTGATCGTGGATCGATGACTATGCAGGTATATGCGTCTACCGATGGTTTGGTCGTGCATGACAAACAAGGTAATGCAGTTGAAGCTCCGCCACGTGAGGATGGTGCGGTTTATGTATTTCCGGGATTAGGTTTTAATAAACTGTACGGCGACAAACACTGGATAACAGGCACACCACACGAAGTGAGGAGGCTACAAGTAGAGCCAGGAACGTATGTGCCACCAAGGCTTGCGATTATCGTATTTTCAGACCCGTTTGGTATTGACCCAAATATTTCTCGCACCGAGGCGCATATGGGCGTCAATCCCGATAGATGAGCTGTGGTACGCACAATATCGAAGGTCTCCTGCATCTTTATTGCCGTCATGAGACTGGTTGGGTGTCGTAAGGCATGACGGGGCTGGTGTATTCGGGCGTATATCCGGCGATAATGTATTTGTCTTCGACGATTCGCGCGGTCTGTAGCGTCCGGTAGATCAGTAGTTCTGCATATCGGTCTATGCCCTTACTTCTTCCCTCCGGAATAAAAGGTCGCTCTAAGGCAAGTCTACCAACTGGCTTAGGGAAGCCAGGAATCTTGGATAACAAGACATGGGTTTCATTAATGTCTATGCCCATGGGGAGCACGAGCCCGGATCGGTTTAGTTCTTCTATAAATTCGATTGTCCTTGGCGACACAGGCCCCATTACTTTTTGGTCATCTTCGTTCTTTTTCATTTCGGAGCCGGGTAGGGCGATAATCGTGACGTGTTGATTTGGCCCTTTGGAGGTAGCCTTTTTATGTGCACTCCGAGCCCTGCCGTTCGAAAACATAATTCCCTTAGTGAATCTCGGGTCTTTAAATAGGTCTACAGTAGAGGCCGACTCTGGTATTACAAGATAAGAATTAGCAGCTGGTCGAACAAGACTTTCTACAAGACTAGTTCTTGATGGTCCATAGCCGCAGTATGCGAGCATCCTACCAAGCATTATGTGTACATTGCTCGGAGACTTAACGTACTCTTCGAAATAATCCGTTTTTGCGAGAAGGTAGGCTGCTAGAACGGCATCTACGAGAGATTGGTGTCCGACCACTAAAGTGAGGTGAGGATACTTAAATGCTTGAAATTCGTAAAGCTTGGCGCTAAGAGCGCGTGCTAGATTTGGAAAGTTTACAATATGGTCGCCGATATCAGAAAGAGGTGTTTTCAGACCCTCCACGGCCGGAATTTGGTTGACCTGCAGGCTGGTGTAATCAGTGCTCAGATCTCTGTTAGATAAGTCGCGAGGGCCGATAGCGAATTTACCGATTCTGCTACCAACGACGCCATTTTTTACGCGCAAAACGGCTCTTTCGTCAAATGCTTGCTGGAGTGAATCACGCTCAATCTCTGGTAATCTCATAGCTAGGTTATTGTAGCGGATTTTGCATTTCTTTGTGTGATCAGGTATAAACTACAACTATGAGTTACGTTGGAAATAACAAGTTGGCGCTTGCGCTCCTCGCGGGAGATTCTTTGTCGTAGCCTAAAAATATCAGTATCAAATCAAGCGGGCTATCGACAAAAGATCAGCCCGTTTTTTAATTTTAAAGAGCTTAATTTATGAAACATTACAAACTATCAGACTTTGGACAAAAAATGACGACCGAATCGGGCATTTTGCAGCTTATGGATGACCTTGGCAATGCGATGAATGGAGTCGTAGAACCGATCGCTATGTTTGGCGGTGGAAACCCAGCCATCATTCCGGAAGTTACGGACGCCTTTAAATCGCGGCTTCATCAAATCTCTAAAGACCCTGAGTCTTTGGCCGCAATGCTTGGCACCTATGATACGCCTCAGGGCAATAGTGCTTTTATCGAATCGGTGGTTGAATACTTCTCGGGTCATTTCGAGACCAAACTACTGCCCGAAAACGTGGCGATTACATCTGGCAGTCAAACGGGCTTTTTTATGCTGTTTAATATGCTGGCAGGTAGTAGTGGAAACTCGAGGCGAAAAATTTTGTTCCCGTTAGTTCCTGAATATGTCGGATACAGCGACCAACTTGCCGAACACGAAATGATCACTTCGACCAGGCCAATAATTACTAAAATTGATCAGCATGAATTTAAGTATTCCATAGATTTTGATCAGCTCGACATAGACGAAAATACGGGAGCAATCTGTGTATCTAGACCGACTAACCCAAGTGGAAATGTAGTCTCGACTGAAGAGGTAAAGCGATTGCAAAAAATTGCTCGCGAGCGGGACATTCCTTTGGTCATAGATAATGCTTACGGCGCGCCATTTCCAGGTGTCATAGTGGACGACGATTTCGTGGAGTTCGATGGCAACACGGTATTTTCCTATAGCTTATCCAAAGTTGGCCTGCCTGGCTCGCGAACAGGGATTTTTGTTGGACCACCAGAACTTATTCGCTCACTCAGTAAGCTTAATGCTATAGTTTCGCTATCCAGCCCGAATTTTGGGCAATATCTTGTCACTGATTTACTCATAACCAAAGAAATTGATCGGTTGTCACAAGACTATATTCAGCCGTTTTATGCCGATCGCCGTCGCGTGGCGATGGAGTATATCGAGATGTATTTCGACAAATCTTTGCCGTGGCGCTTGCACACCTACCAAGGTTCTTACTTCTTCTGGCTTTGGCTAGAAGGGTCGGTTATTGGCTCGAAGGAACTTTACGCACGCCTCAAAGAGAAGGGAGTTCTCGTCGTGCCGGGCGAATACTTTTTTGCCGGGCAAGATTCGTCCGCGTGGCCACATGCACGGGAGTGTGTGCGACTCAATTTTGCTCGCCCGGACCATGAGCTCGAGAATGGGATGAAGATTTTGGGTCAGACAATTGCTGCCGCATATCGGCCTTAACAACAATTTGAAATGTAGAAATGCAGTCTGTACAAGGACAGTCCTTGTACAGAAAGTCCTTGTACAGACTGCAAGGTATCCAGATAGGGTATGATGTATAGATGATAAAAGCAGTGATTTTTGATTGTTTTGGCGTGCTGACAGTTGATATTTGGCGTGAATTCATGGCTGGTTACGATGGAGATGTTAGGACGGTTCTCCGCGACACGACAGCTGCTTACGATAAGGGTCTCGTTTCGGAAACCGAGCTTATCTCTACTTGCGCAGAAGTGGCCGGCATAGAGGAGTCTGTCGTGGCTCGTGCTATTTTGCCAAGGAGCGATAAAAACACCCAGCTTCTGGACTATGCTCGGGGACTCAAGGCTAAAGGCATAAAGATCGGACTGCTGAGTAATATCAATGACGATTGGGTTACGGCAAAATTTTTAGACCTGCAGGAGCAGAAGATTTTTAACGTCATCCTCCCTAGTTATGAGGTAGGTGAGGTTAAACCAAAACCAGAACCTTATCTGCAGATTGTTGAAAGATTGGGTGTGCAGGCGCCAGAGTGCATCATGGTCGATGACGTCGATAGAAACTGTTATGGGGCCGAAGCAGTAGGTATGCAATCGGTGTTATTTACCTCTACTGATCAGGCGATTTCGGCTATAGACCAGCTTATTGAACGCGAATAATAATCTTGTGGGCATGGCCGAGTGAACGCTGGAGCTGGAACAGCTTAAAGCGTAGATTGCCAGCTGCAGCTGAGCTAGAAATCAGAACATAGAAGTTGCCGCCCGAAACTGAAACTTTTGGCGTTTCGCCGATTTCGCTTTTGACGAATTCTTTAATAATGGCTACCTCAGGAGGCTCTGAGTATTGGCGTTTTCCGAGGATATCTGACAATGAATCGGTCATAGAATTCTATTATAACAGTTTAAACACTTGCGGAAACAATAGATTAGTAGTATAATATGGGTTATGCCTAAGAGGTACATATTGGTTTTGGTGATTATTGCCGTCGTGTTTTTTGGCGGTATTGCGTTGATCGTCTCTATTTTGCGAGGCGGGAATCGTAACGAACAAGTTGCCCAAACAGCTGCCTCTCAAACTGTCAAAAAGAACGATCTTTCCTCCGACGGGGCTCAGGTTCAGTACACGCAAATCGGTAGTGTTGTGGGCGAGGAAGATCGTCGTTCGATCCGGATTACGGTTACTCCTAGCGAACGCAAAATTGAAATTATCCGTGGATATAATGAGGAAGTTATTTCTTCAAAGTCCATTGGCAATAACGTTGCTGCTTTTCAAGCATTTACTATTGCGCTTGAGTCGGCCGGTTTCACTTCTATTAACCCAGAGATCAAAACCGACGAAAAAGCTTCTTGCGTAACCGGTGTCCGCTACGCCTACGACGTGAGCTATACCTCTGGCGACAAGCAACGTTCATGGTCATCTAGCTGTGGCAACCTTGACGGCAACTTTAGTGGCAACCGCGGCCTCGTGGCCACTCTGTTTCGAGACCAAATCCCAGACTACAACCGAACAGTCTCTGGCGTCCGTCTCTAGCCCTTCAAGGCGAAAAATATTACAACACGTAAAATCATCTTCCGCCACGTATAATTCATCCAAGTGGTAAGAATAATTGAACCGTTTAAAACGGAACTAGTGGTTACTTGTGGGCCTGATACGGCTCATGGAGCAGTTTCTTTAGGTAATGTCCCTCCAGCTTCGGCATTAGATACGATACGTTCGATGATATCGCCGGCATTTACCTCTTTGGTGAATGTAATTGCAGACGATGACAAGCCCGAGATTCTTAAGATTTTAGAGTCCCCAGATAAAATGATTGCCAAGCCGGACGGATTTGAACAATTTGACAGCGAAGGTGCTGCAATTCTAGTAAGGGAAAAACCTGAAATAGTCATGCATTTAGCTGGTTTGGTGTCGGGGGCGATAGTTACCGAATTAACGCGGAACTCTCTAGAGTCTGAAACAGTTGGATCTAGAAAAGGGCATTATCCAAAATTCAGTGCCTGGGATCCGTCGTTGGTTGAGGATTCTAGACGGTATTCATACTCGGCAGATACGCTACTCCGAAGTTATCTTACAAGTTTTTTGGCCGCTCCGTTTAAGGAAATAGATAGCCTCGAGTTGCCAGATAAAATTGAAATAATTAGATTTTCGGGTGGGCTTGCGGCTGACACGGCACTTGGATGGATGTCTCGCAGAAGACGATGTGCGGTAGTCGAGCGTAAAACAAGTCAGCTTTTAGCTGAGATAAAGCTTTGTGGTGCGCTAAACCGTTTTGGAATGTTGGCCGACTATGGTTCATATTCTCAACGACAGTCGGGAATAAATATTACAGGGCATGACGGCGACAGGCCAGTTGTATTTGAAGTTGTAACACCTAATGTGCAGCAATCAGATTTAATCCTTGACCCTCAGGAAGACGGTATATATAGGGTATCAGTAGCAGGGGGTGGTTTTCTTAATCAGCGAAATTTCTCCGGTCGGAGTATGCAAGCATTAAAGCAGGCATTCCCGAGCTTAAATGTTGCCGAGGAGGTTCAAGAAGATGCCGGAACTACCAGAAGTAGAAACAGTCGCAATCGGACTCCGAAAACTTATCGTCGGTCTCTCGTTCCAAGACCTGCATTTTGATTGGGCGAAGTCTTTTCCGAATGCGCAGGCCGATGTCGATGCTTTTTTGATTGGTAGTCAAGTTACGGCCGTTCGTCGTCGTGCTAAGGTGTTGATCATTGATTTGAGTACCCAGTATTCGCTGGTGATTCATCTTAAGATGACTGGGCAGATGGTGTACGTGAAGACGAAAGACGAAAGATTAAAGACTAAAGACACACGTTTAAAGATTAAAGATGTGACGGACGGGGAGGAACGTTTTGGTGCAGGGCATCCGAACGATTCCTTGATTGGTTCATTGCCAGACAAAAGTACGCGCGTAACCTTCACGTTTGCCAATGGTGCTCATCTGTACTTTAACGATTTTCGTAAGTTTGGCTGGGTGCGGTTAATGCCGACGATTGCTATCGAAGAACTCGATTTCTTTAAAAAGGTTGGCCCAGAGCCTCTGGATGCAGATTTTACAGCTACTCAATTTATAGATAGGCTCATGAGGCGTAAAAACAGCAACATCAAGGCTGTACTTTTGGATCAGACGGTCATTGCTGGCGTTGGAAATATCTACGCCGACGAAAGTTTGTGGGGCGCAAAAATCCACCCGACTACTCTCGTCAAAGATATTCCGCCCGCTCAGCTAAAAACGTTGTTTCGTGAGCTGCAGTTTGTGCTTAACTTGGCGATAGAAAAAGGCGGTTCTACAGATAGAAATTATGTAAATGCCGAAGGCAAAAGGGGTAGTTACATGGATTTTGCACGAGTTTTTCGCCGGGAAAAATTGCCGTGCCCCCGTTGCGGTGCAGTGATCGAAAAAACACGTGTAGCCGGGCGGGGAACTCATGTTTGCCCACACTGCCAACTGCCCTAGTTTACTAGGGCAGGCGAAAGATTAAAGATAGTAGTTAGCGCTCCGTAGCTCTCTTTAATCTTTGCTCTTTTGTCTTTAATCTTTAATCTTTGGTCTTTCATCTTTCCGCTTTAATCTTTAGTCTTTTATCTTTATTGCTAAACTAGATGTATGATAACGATTTTGGCAGGCACTAATTCTTATTTGATCCGTCAACGTGTCCGCCAGATCGAGCGCGAGTATCTAGCGTCTCACGACGTATTGTCGGTTATTCGCCTAGAGGGTAGCGAATGCTCACCGAGCGATCTCTCGGCTGAGATATCCGGCGTTTCATTGTTTGCAGAGGATAAGTTGATTTTTCTAACCTCTCCTTCCGAAAACAAAGATCTTCAAGAAGCCGTAGAAAAACTACTGGCAGGGGTTGATGACAATTCGCACCTCGTCATTGTAGAGGGCCAGCTCGATAAGCGCTCGGCATATTACAAAATGCTCAAAAAAAAGCCGGGATTTGTCGAGATGTCAGACATGAATGAGGCCGAGCTCAAAAAATGGGTGCAAGAATATGTTTCGACAAAAGGGGGCGAAATATCGCCTGCTGACGTAGGTTATTTCCTGGAACGTTGTGGCACTAACCAGCGGAATTTACAGAACGAAATCGATAAACTTATTGCCTATGCACCAAAAATAACTAGGTCAAACATCGATCTGCTTACCGACCCCACGCTGACGAGTACAATTTTTAACCTCATTGACGAGGCCTTTTCTGGGCGCATTGACAGGGCGCTGAAACTATACGACGAACAGCGTTCGCAGAAGGTAGAACCCCAGGCAATTTTGGGTATGCTTATCTGGCAAATGCATGCCACGGCAATGTGTGCGGCCTACGGTGGGGCGCCAGCTTCAAAAGTAGCAAGTGACTCAGGAATGAATCCATATGTAGTAGGCAAGGCTCAGAAAATTGCTCGCTCCATGGGCGTGAACAAAATTCGTGAATACTTGCAGTTGCTGCGCGATATTGACTACTCGGCCAAGCACAAAACCTACAACCTCGACGACGCCCTCAAACTCGCCATCCTAAAACTTGCATAAAACTTTAAAAAACGCCCGTGAGGACACGGGCGTTTAGAGCATTCTGGTAAGAATTATTTTTTCTTAGCTGGAGCTTTTTTGGCAGCCGGCTTCTTCGGAGCTGCTTTTTTGGCAGGAGCTGCTTTTTTAACTGCAGGTTTCTTGGCGACTGCTTTCTTTGCAGGGGAGGCTTTGCTTACGCCGGCTGCAGCTTTGGCTGCTTTTGCTGCCTGGCTTTTCTTGCGTGCTGCCTTGTTCTTGTGAATGACGTTCTTTTTAACGGCTGTGTCGATGGCGCTATGAGCTTTTTTGAGCTCGGCGTCAGACTTTTTGCCACCTTTGATTGCTGCGTGAAGTGACTTCACTGCAGTTTTGAGGTTGCGCTTGGTTTTTGAGTTGCGAGCCGAAGCCTTGGTGGCTACGCGTACACGTTTTTTCGCTGATTTGATGATAGGCATAGTTCTTAACTAGTTCCTTTTTGATTTATTGATCTGTTGTATCACTATAATGGTTGTTGTAAATAAAGTAAATATGTTATAGCTTATCACTTCTTGCGATGCAGGGGTTTAGCTATGTACAAAGGATTCAAAATAGTACAAAATACAGTTTCACACTGGTGTTTGGTATTTGACGATAAATTGATTGCGGAGAAGGTTTAGTGTATGGGTAAAATTACAACTTTGCAGAGTAAGGCAGAGAGAGGCTGGCAATTACCGGCGTTGGGTGCGGTTGTGGGTGCGGCGGTATTTTTAGCGCTTGCTGGCTGCGGTGATCGGTCTGGGAATAAAGCCGACTCCGATCCTGCTGCAACAACTTATGCTACATTAGGCCAAGCCTCTACTGTTAAGACGGAGGTTCCGTCGCAAACTACTGCCTATCTCCCGACTTGGTTGAATGAAGAAGTCAGACAGGGTTCCTACGCCGACCTTTTAGGTTTACCCGACGACACCTACGATACTGTTATTGTGTCTTTTGCTGTGCCCAATGCTGAAGGCGGTCTTGATAAGCCAGAAATTAGCCAACAAGCTACAGAGGTT
This sequence comes from Candidatus Saccharimonadota bacterium, assembly GCA_022842995.1. Classification (GTDB taxonomy): domain Bacteria; phylum Patescibacteriota; class Saccharimonadia; order Saccharimonadales; family 2-12-FULL-41-12; genus JALHOM01. The sequence goes on along the minus strand of JALHOM010000001.1, from coordinate 94,151 downwards.
GTCGACAAAATCGCTAAGAAAAAAGGCTTAGGCGTTGGCGGCTACGGCAAGGATGAGGCAGAGCACAAGAAGCTGAAAGCCCATTGGGCCAGAGTGCTTGATGCTCCCGAAAGAATGGTCCAGGATATCGTCAATGCTGTAAATGAGGGCGGTTATGAAACGGTTGATATCGATTTCGAGTATCCTGCGGCAGAACAGAAAAATCAGTTTACGGCATTTATGTTTGCGTTGAGATCGGCTTTGCCGACAGACACCGTAATCACGTTGGCGATACCTGCTTTTGATGGATCTAGAGCAGGGTACGATTTTAAAGCGCTGAACAGATTGATTGGTAACGGCGGATACCACCTGATGAGCTATGACTATTCGGGGTCGTGGACGCCTAAAGCCGGTGATGTCGCGAATGCGGAAGACGTCTTAAATAATCTGGCGACCGTTATCGACGAAATCGGTGATTCTAAAAAGATTTCTCTAGGATTTAATTCAATTTGTCGGGTATTCAAGGGAGCAACCAGCAAGGGCAGTTATCATGCTGGACGAACCGAAGATATTGGCTACTCTGAACTTATCAAAGCAGGCGTAAAAGTTATCGATGACCCAAATCTGGGGTCAAGTTACGCGAAAATCAACAAATCCTGGACAAGCTGCACGAGTCCGAATGTCGTAAGAGCTGTTATTGATCAAGCTTTAAATCAGGGTGGGCAGCTTGGCGGATTCTTTGTATGGCACGCAGGCGGCGCAAATGCAGAATTTGCCAGTGCATTAAAACCGGGCGATGACTAGATTTGGTTTTTTGATCCCCTGGACATTTAGAGGCGAGTGTGATACGGTTATGCTTAGTATTAACAAAATAAAAAGACTATAAAAATGCCGCCCAACACACAGCCCTCAACCTCTTCGCTGGTAGGGGATATCGCCACCAGCTTAAACGACGCTAATAACGTATTAGTAACTGTCGCCAAAGATCCGACCTTGGATCAACTGGCGGCCTGTATTGGATTAACTTTGGCGCTTAACAAAAAGGACAAGCACGCTACGGCGGTATTTAGCGGTGATGTTCCTTCGGTCATCGACTTTCTTGAGCCAGAAAAAACTATCGAAAAAAACACCGATAGCCTGCGCGACTTCATCATCTCACTCGATAAATCCAAGGCCGACAAACTTCGCTATAAAGTTGAAGACAGTGTCGTAAAGATCTTTATTACTCCGTATAAAACCAGTATTACGTCGGAAGATTTAGAGTTTAGCCAAGGTGATTTTAATGTCGACGCCGTAGTGGCGCTGGGCGTGCATAGCAGGGCAGAACTCGATGCCGCAATTGTGGCGCATGGGCGAATTTTACATGACGCAGTCATCATTTCTGTTAACAATGGCCAAGAATCGGATCTCGGATCACTCAACTGGAACGAACCAGGGGCGAGTAGTCTAAGTGAGCTTGTTTCTGATCTCGTGCAAAATATCGATGAAGCGGTGTTTGATGAGCAGATTGCCACGGCTCTATTAACAGGAATTGTGTCCGAAACAGATAGATTTAGGAACGAAAAAGCCTCACCGCATACCATGACGGTGTCAGGAATTTTGATGGCTGCTGGCGCAAATAACCAGCTGGTGTCTTCTAAGCTGGAAGAACCAGAACCAGAGCCCGAGCCCGAACCAGAGCCAGAAAAGCCAGAAGAATCCCATGAAGAAGCACCGAAAGCGGAGCAAGCTCCAAAGCAACCTACTGATTCTGTCGAAGAAAATGCCTCTGAAGCCCCAGATGATCCAAAAGCCGAAGAACCGGCCAAAGAAAAAAACAATGACGGGGTGATTCAGATCGATCACGATCCGAACGATATTCACATCGACGACACCGGTCGTTTGGCTAAAATGTCAGAAATTATTGAAGAGGCACGCGTAGAGGCCGAACCAAACGCGGTTAGGCCGGTGGCAGCCACCGAGTCCATGCTGATGACAGAGGCTCCAAAGGATCCAGAGCTACATTTGCCAGAACCGGCAGTGGACGCTCCGGCCGCTGTTGATCAAGCTGAACAGCCGCAAGTCACAAGTGGTCCAACTATGATTTTCGAGCCACCGACATTTGGCGGTCAACTAACCGCTAACACCGAAGCCACCGACAGAATGTATGCTCACGCACCAGATCCGTTAACCGCGCCAGCGTCTTCAGCTCAGGCTCATGGTCATAACCGAATCGAGCCATCATCATCGAATGATCAGTTTGCGAATGCCGAAGGCCCGCAGACATTATCTGACCTCGAGAAATCGGTCAACAGCCCTCATGTGATGCAGTATCAAGATACACCAGCTCCAGCGTCTCCTCAGCCAGAGCCGATGCCTGCTCAGCAGATCGATCCACAGTACGCTTCTGAAGCGGTAGAGCGAGCCGTTGCAGCCTCAACCGATTATCGACCAGAACCTATCCACGCGTTGGGCGCTCAGCCTTTAGGTACGGATTTGAATCAGCAACCTCAGCCAGCTCAGGTTGGCGCATTGCCAGGTCAGCCGGGGACTCCTCCTTCGGTGCCACCACCGTTACCACCTCCGCCATCATTGATGTAGGACGGGTCTCGGGGCGAACCCTGGGCTCAGACTCGACTATTTGGTTGGCTGATTAAGCGCTACTTTGGTAGGCTTAGGTGCATATGAGTAGTAATTACGACGGGATTGTATTGGTCGACAAGCCACTTGGTTGGTCTTCTTTTGATGTAGTCGCAAAAATCCGTGGAGCGTTGAGTCGGCAGTACCAAGAAGAATTCGGGGTAAAAAAGAAAATCAAAGTGGGACACACCGGAACCCTCGATCCTCTGGCCAGTGGCCTAATGATTGTGGTTGTCGGGTCGTATTGCAAGCGCGCCCAAGAGTTTTCTAAGCCAGACAAGGTCTACGAAGCGCAAATGACCCTCGGCTTAACCTCGACCACCGGAGATGAAGAAGGTATCAAGACAAAAGGTGCAAGTTTAAAGATTAAAGACGAAGAACTACGCACTGTTTTAAAGAGTTTTTTAGGCAAAAGCTTACAAACCCCGCCCATGTATTCGGCAATTAAGATCAATGGTCAAAAGGCGTATGATTTGGCTCGGGCTGGCAAAGAGGTCAAATTAGAGCCACGGACTATCGAGATTTTCGCAATTGAGCTCATTGACTACAGCTATCCAAAAGTTGATTTCCGGGTTCATGTCAGCAGCGGTACGTATATCCGTAGTCTGGCGCAAGATATCGGCGAAAAATTAGGAACAGGAGCGTATCTGTCGGGCTTGCGGCGCACAAAAGTAGCCGAATATAGTGTCGATGAGTCCTGTAATGTGCCCGATGTCAGCGCAGAAAAAATAGTCTTGGTCCCGTGATTGCCGATATAGAAATCCTCGAGAAGTCGTTTGGTCCAAAAGTACTGTACCGGGACCTGAAATTATCGATTCAAGCCAAAGAAAAAATAGGCGTGGTTGGTCGAAACGGTACCGGCAAAAGTACCTTATTTAGTATGTTAAATGGCGCCGACCAAGACTACAGCGGGGAAATTAAGTTCCGCAAAAATCTCATCATTGTCTCTTCTCGGCAAGAGCACCAGGCGTACGAAAATACTCCGGTCATGGAATATATCCTCGACGACCTTCCGCAGTATACGAAACTAAAACACATTATCGACACGTATCCCGAAACCATGGGAACGAGCGTCAGGAAAATGAATGAGTTCAGCGAGGCGCTAGAGCAATTTAATACGCTTGGTTATTTCATGGTTGAAAGTGAGATCGTTCAGAGTCTGGAGGCCTATCAACTATCTGAAGAACAGATTAGAGGTTCCCTCGGACGGTTATCTGGTGGCCAGAAAAGATTTGTTGAGCTGGTAAAAATCCAGCACGCCAACGCCGAGCTTGTTTTGATCGATGAGCCGACCAACCATATGGATTATGCCGCCAAAGATAAATTTATCGACTGGCTCAGGCTCGAGCAAGCAGCAGTATTAGTGATAACTCATGACCGAGACGTCCTTCACGAAGTTGATAGGATTATCGAGATTCGTGATGGCCGAGCCCTGAGTTTTTCGGGGAATTATGACGATTATTTACGGACAAATGCCAATAAAATTGTTTCCGAAGTGAACGAATACGAAGTAACCCAGAGTCGCATAACCAATCTAAAAAACGATGTTATTCGCTTTCAGAGGCTCAAAGAGCGGGCTAGGGACCCAGACACCATCAAGCGTTTTAAGGGTCAAGAACAGCGCGCCCGAGACGACCTGGCACGTTTACAGCAACTCGATAAACCAAGTTTCTGGATCGACCAAGAATCTTTGCAGGGCATGAACGATAAAATTACCGGCTCTTACGACAAGCACAAAGCCAAAAACATCAAGATCAACACCAAAAAATCTACGACAAATGGGTCGCGTCTGCTGATCGAGGCACACGAACTCAGCCTGGGATATGAAGCGCCGTTGTTTGAAGGGATTTCGTTTCAGTTACGCGAAGGTGATCGTTTGCGACTGCATGGTCGTAACGGCGCCGGAAAAACCACGCTCATAAAAGCAATTTTGTCTCAGCACCGAGGCAAAGAACTGCCGTGCACTAAATTTGCAGGTCATATCGTCGTAGAAAAAGAGCTTCGCATAGGTGTTTACGAGCAAGAAATTGCGCCTCAAATGCTGGAAATGACGTTGTTTGATGCGGTAGAGAAGGTGCTACTGCAAAAGGGTGTTAATTCTAGCGATCAGCGGGTTAGGCAACTACTCAGCGACTACTTGTTTCATCCTCAAGGAGATGCTCAATTACTGCTCGAACAACTGTCTGGCGGCCAAAAAGCTCGTTTCCAACTGATCAGTATGCTGGCCGACGATCCGCAAATCTTGATATTGGACGAACCAACAAACCATCTCGATCTACCGAGCGTCGAAGAGCTAGAAACTGCTCTCGCTCGCTACAGTGGTGCGATCATCTATGTCTCACACGATAGCTATTTCACCGCCAAAATAAAGGCCGAGCAGATCGACATAGTGTCGTCGGAATCATGAAAAAGTCGACAGAGGTAGCGGTCTAAGACGGTCTAATTTACACCAAAACCTACCCAGCCCGTTTGCTTGTTGCTACCATCAAACTCAATGGGAGAATTAAAAACCAACGGATATTACAATCCAGTTCACGGGTCGGATAAATACCTATCTAAGCGGGCATTTAATAGCATACTAAGGATGCTCGAGGTAAGAGGCTCAGGACTGCCGGAGCATCAGTGGGGGTCATCGCTGGATAATGCAGAGCAAGCTGAAGCACGACATCTTGAAGCAGTTGAGGTTGCGTTGGCTTTGGCTGAAGGTCCGGATCGTGCCGTTTTTGGGTCAAGTTTAGAAAATTACTTCAATTCTATCCACCGTTTGCGAACCGTCGGTAGAGGCCTAGTAGATCTAGCGGGTAGTTTCTTAGATGAAGAAAAACCTGGCTTGACGGATTATTATCGATTCGTCCAAGGTTACCCGATTCCTCTTGTGGCTATATTAAGTACCTGCGAAAATCCAGGGAATTACTTTGAGGTGCCGCCCTTTATGACGTCATTAACTCTTGGTGAAATGCTACATGCCAAACCAGAAAAGCCTGATATCCAAGAGCCTCAGGAACCGACCTACGGAGAAGAAGAGCGATTATTCTAGATAACAATAGAATTGACAAATAAGCATAAGTAATATATAATTATTGCATAATGCCAGAAAAACAAACAGTAAAACGAGAAATTCCAGCAATTCAAGACCAGAGATTTGATCTTTTGGATGTCCAGCTAGTCATCGCCAAAGAACTACGACAGTCGGGGGTACTCGGCTCTGTAGAAAACGCTACGAACGTTGATTTAAAAGAGAACCCCCAAGTCAGGCCGGTAATTGCTCGGCGATATATTCGACCTGAAGAAACAGAAGATGGGCACGGCCGTGAAGAATTATTGGTAAATATTGTTGATGTTGAACTAGGCGCCGATGGTCTGGTGCAAGTTTTTAAATCCGTTCCTGTTGTACGCTATAAGCTGGGGGATGCGCCAGGCCAAAATCCTGAGATTTCCGATGGGTTTGATAGTGTGCAAGCCAGCCAACTAGAAAAACTTGCCGCTCAATTATTGGATCACAAAATAGGAAACAGAGAACCTTGGTTACCAAATCTTGACCCTGTGAGTCTGAGTACCATTAATGATCCAGGGACTCGAATGATGGTCCTTCCTGGCGTAAAAACAGCCTGATATCATCTTGCAATCCTGTGGATAAAGTGATATCCTACTTTCTAATGATTACATCTGAGAAAAAACAGGCTATTGTTGCCGATCTTGCTAAAGACAAGAAAAATACTGGCTCTCCTGAAGCACAGGTAGGTATATTGACTGCTCGTATCACTGAAGTTACCGAGCATCTTAAAGTGAACAAAAAAGATTTCATGGCTCGCCGTGGACTTTTGCAAATGGTAGGTAAGCGCAAGCGCTTGCTTCGTTATATTGCCGAAAAAGACAGCCAAAAATACCTCGACTTGATCCAGAAGCTCGGTATTAGAAGATAATTGATACTTTCATTGGTGTGCGTTCACCCACGCGGCGAATGCACCGAAATGAGAGCACCAAGTAAAAATAAATGAAAAATGGTGCGTTCTCTACGGAGCTCACCTCTTAAGGCGTGTAAAGAGATGCAAGTTCTGCCCACATTTATAACGAACTAATCTATAATGATTAGGTGCTAGAGTGACTAAGATCAAATAGTGGTCGCACCGAAAGCAGGTATATCAAGTCTTACTCGTAATGAGTGGCAAAGACTTACAAAACGGTATAGCTGAATCGATGCGATCAATCGAAAGGATGAGATGATAATGAGTTCGATCATTAACCCATACGGCAAGCAGATTGTCTCTGTTTCGACGGAGCTATGTGGCAAAACATTAACCTTGGAAGTGAACCGCGTTGGGTTTCGTTCCAGTGCTAGTGTTATTGCTCGCTACGGAGATACAGTAGTTTTAGGAACGGCTATGGTGAGCGATAAGTCGCTCGACGGCTTTGACTACTTTCCGCTGAGTATTGATTACGAAGAAAAAATGTACGCCGCCGGTAAGATTAGCGGCTCGCGCTTTATTAAAAGAGAAGGGCGCCCGAGTGACGACGCGGTCTTGATCGGTCGCTTGATAGATCGACCTATTCGTCCGTTGTGGCCAAAAGGCTATCGGCACGAAGCGCAAGGTGTGGCTACGGTACTCAGCCTTGACCCGACGTTCCGACCTGATGTTATCGCTATGATTGCCACCTCTGCAGCCTTTTGTCTGACAGGAGCACCTTTTGAGGGTCCGGTCGCTGGTTTGCGCGTTGGTATGGACGAAAATGGCGAATTCAAAGCCTTTATGACCGCCGAAGAACTGAATAACGGCAAGCTTGATCTCGTGGTAGCCGGTACCGAAAACGGTGTCATGATGGTCGAAGCAGGAGCAAATGAAGCCACCGAAGAAGAAGTTATCAATGCCATCGCCTTTGCTCAGGAAATGATGCAGCCAGCCATCAAGCTGCAGCAAGAATTGATGGCCAAGGTGGGTGTAGAAGCTCAAGAATATGCAGTCCAGAAACCAGATACCGATATTCAGTTTGCCGTTGATGCGTGGGTTGATGGCAAGTTGGGCATGAGCCTTCGCAAGCATTATCCAGAGCGCAATCAACTGATCGGCGATATGCGCAAAGACATGGAAGCGTATTTCCGCGAAAAACTCGGTGACGAAGAATTTGCGCCTCACAGGCAGGCCTATGACGATGCATTTACCGTAGCTCTACACAAAGACGTGCGTGACGGTATTGTGGCCGAGGGAATTCGTCCTGACGGTCGTAAACTCGATGAAATTCGTCCACTTTCGAGCGAAGTTAGTGTGTTGCCGCGTACGCATGGTTCGAGTATTTTTACACGAGGTATGACACAGGCTATGAACATCGTTACTCTGGCGCCTCTCAGCTACGCACAGGTCGTAGATACGATGGAAAAGGACGAAGAGCGTCGCTACCTGCATCATTACAATGCACCAGGCTGGACAGTCGGTGAAGTTCGCCGACTCGGTAGTCCTGGCCGAAGAGAAATTGGTCACGGTTATTTGGCAGAGCGTGCATTGACGGCAGTGTTGCCTGACGAAGCTGATTTTCCGTATGCTATTCGGTCGGTAACCGAAATTATGAGCCAAAACGGTAGTACCTCTATGGCTGCTACTTGTTCTTCGACTATGGCCTTGATGGACGCGGGTGTACCTCTGAAGCGACCAGTGAGCGGTATCGCCATGGGACTTATGCTAGATGGTGATCGACCAATAATCTTGAGTGATATTGCTGACGCCGAAGATTTCGCTGGCGATATGGACTTCAAGGTGACTGGTACCACCGAAGGTATTACGGCACTCCAGATGGATATGAAAGTTCACGGTTTACCAGTGGATGTTCTGAGGGCAGCCTTAACGCAGGCCAAAGAGGGCCGTGGAAAGATTTTGGACCACATGTTGAGTGTTATCCCGGCGCCCCGTGATTCGATGAGCCCGTATGCACCGCGTGTCGAGGCTATCAAGATCAACCCCGACAAAATCCGAGAAGTTATCGGTAAGGGCGGTGAGATGATTAACAAGATTATCGCCGAAACCGGAGCCGAGATCGATATCAAAGACGACGGAACGGTTATGATCGCGAGCCCAGACCAAGCAAGTATCGAAGCCGCGATTAAATGGGTGCAGAACATCACCGAAGAGCCAGAGGTTGGTAGAATATATCGCCAAGTGCCTGTGGTGAGCGTTATGGATTTTGGCGCCTTCGTACAGATTTTGCCAGGTAAAGATGGTCTCGTGCACGTCAGCGCGATGAGCGAAGAGCGTGTCAATAAGCCGAGTGATGTGGTTAAGGAAGGTGATCTGGTGGACGTTAAATTAGTAGCTATTGACGACAAAGGTCGGCTACAATTAAGCATGAAGGAAGTAGCCCGTGAAAAGTAATTCTACCAAGCGAATTGCCAAAACCAATAGTTCTTCAAAAAAACAGATTGTGAAACCCGAATCCGATAAAAGCCAGAAGTACGCCTTGTTATCTGTTGCGTGGCTTTTAGCCGTATATATCTTTGGTTCTATCGCGATAGATACCGGCTCAATGTATGTGTATTTAGCGTTAATCGCCAGCGCTTACTTTGCGGCCAATACGGTGTATGAAATGATTCGCGCAATCAATTCTAGTCCAGTGAAGATTCAACCCGGTGGGAAACGATCTAAAGCTTGATCAAATCAAGGCAGATATTATTCAACATAATGTCTGTCCAGATTTGGCTCAAGGTGCGACCCAGCTCGTCATGGGCCATGGAAACCCGACGGCAGAAGTAGTATTTATCGGCGAAGCGCCAGGTAAAAACGAAGATCTGCACGGGGTTCCGTTCGTCGGCGCCGCCGGAAAACTTCTAGATGAAATGCTCGAAGCAAACGGCGTTAAGCGCAAGGACGTGTACATTACCAATATCGTGAAGTATCGGCCGCCAAATAACCGAGATCCTCTCCCTGAAGAGAAGCGTGCGTTTTGGCCGTACTTACTTCGCGAGCTAAAAGTTATCAAACCGCGAGTTGTCGTGACGCTTGGCAGGCACAGTATGGAGTTTTTCCTTCCCGAAAATCAGATCTCCCTGGTCCATGGCCAACCTCATGAAGTTGAGGTGTTCGAAAGAAGCTCGCCTGTATACGGGCAGGATATTGTCGGAGACGACATGCCAGGCGACGGAGAGAAGCGTACTAAGGCGTATGGAAAATACGCCGAGGCAGTACCGGATCCCGTAACGAAGAAGAGGGCTTCAAATACTGACCAAGATGCGAGTTCACCTCGCAACTCGGGTAGCATGACCATGGTCATCCTTCCGCTGTATCATCCGGCGGCAGCATTATATAACGGCAGCCTCCGGCAAACCCTGTTTGATGACTTTCAGATCATAAGAAACTACATTAATTAATTGAGTAAACGTAGGGCTGAAGAAATTAGTCCTAAAAACGACAAGAAGACATGGAGAATTGTCATGCCACCAGCAAAAGATAATAGAAAAAGACCAAACAACAGAGGCGATAAAGCCGCTCCGAACGGCCAGCCGCAAAAGCGCGCTATAAGTCGCGGTGAAGCCATTCGTGCCCAAAAACGTAATGCCGAAGATGCTACTCGCATTGCCAGTCAGTATCTAGACGCCGACAGCAAGTCGGGCGGTGGCGAACAGCAGCGACGCGCGAACTTTATCGACGATAGCCCACGCCTCAAGATTATTGGTCTTGGCGGTATGGACGGCGGTGGTTCAAAGAACACCATTTTAGTTGAATACAAAAATGACGTCGTGATTATTGACTGTGGCTCAGATCTTGGTGTTGATTTGCCGGGTATTAACTACGGTATTGCCGACATGTCATATCTAGACAGTGTTAAGCACAAGCTCAGGGCTTATATTATTACGCATGGCCACCTTGATCATATTGGTGGTTTGCCGCACATGATGCCGCTATACCCGGCGCCGGTATATGGTAGTCGATTTAGTATCGGTCGCGTCGAAGAGATCTTCCAGAACTTCGGTCTGCCGATGCCAGATGGTTTTGAGCTCAAGACCGTCGCCATGAACGAGAACACTCATGAACGGCTGAAAATTGGTGAATTTACTCTAGAATTTGTGCGAATTACTCACTCAATTCCCGGCAGTACCTGTGTTGTCTTGGATACTCCTGTCGGACGCATTATTAACACCGGAGACTTTAGGCTTGATCCAAACCCACTCGACCACGAGCGCAGTGACACAGAGCGATTGATCGAGCTTGGGCGAGAAGGTGTCTTGGCGCTTTTGAGCGAAAGCACAACTTCAGAACGTCCTGGCCGTACCCCGAGCGAGAGCACTATCGAACAAAGCTTTATAGATATTATGGAAAATTCTCCTGGGCGTTGCTTTATGGCTATGTTCTCGACCAACGTCAACCGTATCCAGATGATCATTAACGCTGCGTCACATCATGGCCGTAAAATCGCGTTAGATGGACGAAGCATGGTTAGTACGCTCGAGATGGCTGTGAGGCATGGTTTTGTACGCATTCCGAAAGGCACGATTGTTCCCATCGCCAGTGTCGCCAGTATGAAGGATGAACAGATTGTTGTTGTGTCGACTGGTTGTCAGGGTGAGCCTAACTCTGCTTTGCAGAGAATGGCGTCCGGGGATCACAAGCATATCAAGCTTAAGCCACAAGATACCGTGGTTTTGAGTTCAACGCCAATTCCTGAGTCTGGTAACGACGCTCTTGTCGGCAACATGGTAGATGATCTTATGCGTAAAGGTGTTCATGTCTATAGGCACGAAACACGCGACCTTGATGGTTGTGGGCCGCTTCACGTATCTGGCCATGCAAGTATCGATGAATATAAAGAAATGATACAGATGACGCAGCCGAAATTCTTTATCCCGATTTATGGCTCGTATCGGTCGAAACAGCGTCACATTGAGGCGGCTGTGGAAGAGGGGATTCCTCGTAAAAACACGATCAATGCTGAAAACGGAGAGGTTATTGCCCTCGACGGCAACAAGATGGAAATCGCCGGTGTTGCTCCGCATGGAACAATTTTGGTTGATCAAACGGGCGCTATCGTAAGCAACATCGTGGTTAAGGATCGCTTGATGCTTTCGCAGGAAGGCCTGGTGGCGGTTGTTCTGACGGTTGACAAGAAGTCCGGTCAGTTGATGACCAGCCCAGATATCATCAGTCGTGGATTTATCTACATGAAGGACCAAGAAGAGCTTATGAATGCCTTCCGGGCAGAGCTAAAACGAGCTGTTTCGCAGCGCTTTAAACGGATTGATCTCGATAGATTTAAGGCCGAACTGCGCGAACACGTTACGCATTTCTTGTACGAGCAGACAGGGCGAAGTCCAATCGTTATCCCGGTAGTAAATGTCATTGGCGGTGCCAAAGTAGGTGGTCAAAACATGAAGCCGACGGGCCAGCAAGGTCAAAACCGGCCAAATGTCGGCGGCGCCAAGCCGCAAGGTCAAAAATCTCCAGAGCAAGAGGCTGCAGAGTTGCAGGAGCGGTTTGCTAAGATGAGGGCGAAACTACTCAACCAAGACGCAAGGGTCGATTAATCGACCCTTGTATGCGGCACATTTTGAATGAATTTCTGCGCTTCCGCACAGGACGTACCTTAGAGTACGCCCTGTTTACGGTTCTCGAACTTCACCCAAACTGCGCTCGCATACAACGGTCTTCAGCCTGTGGTTGATTGCGGTTCTCGCCAAAAAATCAAACTGCACTCAAATATATACGTTTTTGGCCTGTGGTAATGCGCGCTTCCGCACAGGACATACCTTAGAGTACGCCCTGTTTACGGTTCTCGAACTTCACCCAAACTGCACTCACATACAAGGCTGTTTTCCCGCAGGTGTTTAACGGACTGAAAGGCTAGGCTCGCTGCTCTTGCCGGTCGGTGGTGGAGGTAGGATCTTCTCTGTTTCCGTGCCAGACGCACCCAAAATTACGTCCACTCCTGAGGTTCTCGCCAAATAGCCTGCCTGCACACGTCTAGAGTGGTGGATTAATAAGATGCCCGCTATTCCGGATAGTTTAGTCGTCTGACATGTATTATTTTAGAATCATTTTATTGATAATGGAAAAAGATGAAGAAATAGTTGTTAAACACTTACGCAAATTGTATACTCGAGATCAAAAGGGAATTATAAAATCTTATGAGTAGTGCGGATCGAATCAGTCAAGAAATAATCTTGCCAAGATCAGGCGCTCTACTGACTCTCCCAGCACTTAATTACAAAATTAATGACGCTGAATTCCAATTAGTTCCAGATATAGATAGATTGGGCCGTGTACTGGAAATGGTTAATTTCATGAATGGCTCACAATTCGTAACGCCGCTCCGGGCAATAAACTGTCAATATGACGATGGTTTTTCCGTTGAGCTAATAGAAAAGAGAAACGCAAGACGACATCTTTCATCGGCTCAAGACAATCACCATCTCTTGTATCTGAATATCGGTACTACGCAACGATCTGGAGAATATACTACTGAACAATTGGCCGCAATCCAAGAAGTAAAGATTAATGAATCCTTAAAATCTGGATTGGCACAGTACGCTACAAAGGGAGAGCATAATCGGTCGGCAAGAAATAGGCTTGTTGCAGGAAATTGGATTGGATCCAGCGTTTCGACGGGTGTAGGAGTTGCGGTGGCATATGAAATATCGCCCGTTGCCGGTGTAGTTACCGCGACAGTTGGCGCGGTAGGAACCTTCGTAGGTCTAGTTATAAGCGGTGCATATTCAGAAAATCGTAGGCGTCAAAAAATTCAGAAGAGGCTAGAAGCTGGTCGGAATTTTGAATTAGATTCTCGTCATCAAGAAGATTTGTTCTCAGTTCCGTTGTTGTCCCTAGTAAGGACGACATAAGCGGGTTGACTTTTGTAGTAAATTGTGCTACAATACGTAGTATATACATAACCTGTATCACTAGGGTAAAATATAAGTCTCATGGCAGCCAAAAAATCAAAAAAGAAAGCACCAGCTAAAAAGAAAAAATCCGAAGCGGCGGCCGTCAAAGAACGATCTGTTTTTTGGCCGATTGCTTGGGGTGTTGTTCTCTGTATTTTGGCTGTGCTGTTGATGCTGGGCGGCTTCAATTATGGTGGTACGTTGCCCGTCAGCATGTTTAAGGGTGTTTACTGGGCGCTTGGTTGGGCTGCTTATTTGGCTCCGATTGCTCTGATGTTTTTTGCGGTCATAAAGTTTCGACACGAAGAGCGTAGGGTGCCACTACCGAAGCTTTTGACCATGACGACTTTCGTTTTGGCGGTCGCGGCATTGATGCATTCGTTATTTGTGAGCGTTCCTGATCCTGCCGCTTCGGTTCCGACTACGCCACAAGAAGGCAATGGGGGTGCGATCGGCGAATTAATCGGTGGCGCCTTACTCTCTGCGCTCGATAAAATTCCGGCGTCTATGGTGTTCTTTATCATTGCGTTTATTATGTTTTTCTTGGCTTTCGGCATTTCGTTTAAGGTGCTACTGAAGGTATTTAGTGGGGTCAAGAAAGAAAAGACCGAAGATACCGACCTGCAAGATCTTAAAGAAAAACACTTCAAGCTCAACGAGGGTGTTCCGATGGTTCATGAACACGAGGAAACCGTCGACGGCAAGAAACAACGCCTGCATAGCTTTAAAAACTCGGCACCAAAGCTGACTGCCAAGCAGAATCATGAAGCCCTGACTACAACCAGTGATTCAGAATGGGTCTTTCCGTCTCTCGAACTACTTAATCAAAAGCAAGACAAGGCTAACGCTGGCGATGTCGAGGGTAACGCTCAAGCTATCAAAGAGACATTCAATAACTTTAATATCGATGTCGAGATGGAAGGGGCGAATGTTGGCCCGCGCGTAACCCAGTATACTCTGAGGCCTCCGACCGGTGTTAAGCTCACCAAAATTACTGCTCTAGAGAACAACCTAGCGCTTGATTTGGCGGCGCATTCGATTCGTATGGAGGCGCCAATTCCGGGCAAGCGTTTGGTTGGAATCGAGGTTCCGAATATCAAGTCGGCGACGGTACGGGTGAGTAGTTTGTTGCAGTCTAGCGAGTGGCAGGCACTGAGCCGAACGCCACTTGGTTTTGTGATCGGAAAAGACATTGCCGGCAACCCCGTAGTTGGTGATCTTGCTAAAATGCCACACCTTTTGGTGGCTGGACAAACTGGTTCTGGTAAGTCGGTGATGGTGAACACAATTTTAACCAGCTTGCTCTACCATAACACTCCTGCGGATCTGAAGTTGATTTTGGTTGACCCAAAAACAGTGGAACTTACGCCGTATGACGAGATTCCTCACTTGCTGACACCAGTGATTACCGAGCCAGAAAAATGTATTAGTGCACTGAAGTGGGCAGTAGCCGAAATGGAGCGACGATACCGTACGTTGGCCGAAGTTAAGAAGCGAAATATCGCCGAATACAACAACCTCAAAAAAGAAGAGGGCATGCCATATATTGTGATCGTTATTGATGAGCTCGCCGACCTGATGATGATGGCCGCGCGTGACGTGGAAGCATTAATTGTTCGGATTGCGCAGAAGGCGCGTGCGGTTGGTATTCATTTGATTTTGGCAACCCAGCGACCGAGCGTCGATGTCATTACGGGACTTATTAAAGCCAACGTTCCAGCGCGGATTGCCTTTACGACTTCATCTCAAGTTGATTCACGAACTATCATCGATCAGATCGGTGCCGAGAAGTTATTGGGCCGTGGTGATATGCTCTTTAAAACCAGCGAAATGCCTCAACCAATTCGTGTACAGGGTGCGCTCATAGATGACGATGAAACCAATAAGGTTACAGACTTTATCCGTGACCAACGGGCGCCGATGTACGACAATGAGGTTGTTTCTCAGCCGGTTCAGTTTAATGGCCGCGGTGGTATTGTGGCTGAAACGACTGCCTCGAATGATGCCGATGATGATATGTGGGAAGACGCCGTCCGTGTTGTTATCGAAGGTCGAAAAGCCAGCACGTCACTTCTGCAACGCCGCCTACGTGTCGGTTACTCCAGGGCTGCCCGTTTGATCGAGACGATGGAAGAGCAGGGTATTGTTGGTCCGGCAGATGGCTCGAAGCCCCGAGAGGTATTGGTCAGCAGCATGGACCAAGTCTTTGGCGGTGGCGGAGACGTGACTGATATCGACGACGGTTACAGTGACCCGATGATCGTTCACGGCGAGAGTAACCGGGACAATTATTTGACCAAGTAATGCTACACTAGGTAATAAGCGGTATGCCTCCTAATAACATTGATCCGAATCAACACCAAACGAGCCCTCAGCACTATAATGGAGCCTGGGATTTTTTGAATACGCCAGATCAGCCACCAAAACCGCCATCGTTTTTTGCAAGATATAGAAAATTGATTATCATCGCTTCGGTTTCACTGTTTATACTGGTGGGTTTGAGTGTTGTATCGGTGTTAATGGCGCCAGCTAGTGATGAGCCTGCAGTTAATGTAGAATCAAGCGCCACCACGGTTGAGTTGAAGGATTATCAGGGTTCAGTCTTGAGCTTTAAGTATCCGGCCAATTTGCGGATCAACTTAGACGAAGCCGTCGAAGAGCCTAAAGGCTATTTTGTGCAGCTGGCAGAAGATAGCGAAAATTCAACCTATGATATTGCGGTTCAGACCATGCAAGGCGATAGCCCGTACCAGTCTGGCGAAGAAGCAGTTACCGAATTGCTGGAGCTTGGTCTAGAAGCAAAAAATACCGTTACGACTGATGTCGAGATGGCCGGCGGAGTTACCAAAAAGACCCTTTCCGAGTATACCGATGCTGCTGGGATAGAAAAATATGTGGTCTATGCTGCCGTAAAAAATGGCGACGTAACGGTCATGGCTACGGCGATGTATCCAAGAGATCAAAGCGAAATAACCGACAGCTTCAACGCCCTGATAGCCTCCATCGCCTTGAAGTAAGTTTATTTCACCGATACCTCTGTAAACAGTTTACAGAAAGCTCAAAATAGGCTAAAATAGTCCTACTATTAACTCAGTTCGCAAGAATTTCTGTGCGGGCGTTAACCAAAGGAGTATTACGTTGAGCGAATACGAATTAGCCGTATTGTTTGACCCTGGTCTCGAGATTGACATGACCAAGCCAATGGCAAAGGTCGAAAAGTTAGTCACCGACAACGGTGGCAAGATTGTCAAAACCGATAGCTGGGGCAAAAAGAAAATGGCCTACAAGATCAAAGGTCAAGATCATGCTATGTATGTGTTTTACACTGTCGAGCTTGATTCTCAGTCAGTACGCAAAGTCGAGTCTGTGCTTAATATCACCGACGAAGTATTGCGATACTTGATCGTCAAAGTCGATCACAAGGCTCTCGCAAAGGCCGAAGCAATTCGCGCCGACAAGGCTGCTAAAGCTGCGGCTCGAGGCGTGACCGACGAAGATGAAGAATCTTCCAAAGATGAAGAGTAAACCTCTTTATTCTTAATTACATAAAAAATTCACTTGACTGTCGCTAGTACCAAGGCGTACAGTGCAAAGTACATTAATAATCTAAATGCCATAAGACATAGTTCTTATAATCGCGGAGGTGAAGAGATATGGCACGATCATTTAACCAAGTAACTTTAATGGGTAATCTTACCCGAGATCCTGATCTCAGGCAGATTCCTAACGGCCAAAACGTCTGTAGTTTTAGTCTCGCTTTAAACAGAAGCTACAAGGGCTCAGACGGGAATTGGCAAGAAGCAACAGATTACGTCGATGTTGTGGCGTGGGGTCCTTTAGGTGAGCGCGTGGCGCAATATGTAACCAAGGGTCGCCCGGTGCTTGTTACTGGTCGCTTGCAAAGCAGGCAATGGGAACAAGACGGCCAAAAGCGCAGCAAACTGGAAGTTGTTGCTCTAGATGTAACGTTCCTTGGTGGACGCGGCGATGACAATAGCGGTGGTGGCAGTAGCTATTCTGCGAGCGATTCGGGCAGTCAGGCCGCCAGTGGCGGATCATCCAAGAAGTCGAACGACGTGGTTGTTGAGGATATTGGGGATGAGCCGATTAATTTAGACGACATCCCATTCTAAACACGAACTTAACTAAAGCGCGAGTTGCTTTGTCAGAATCTCCGGTGCGCATTCGTCGTATGTAATATACGACTCATCTGCGCTCCTTGATTCTTTCGCGCACTTCATCACTTTACTTAACTTCGCGGTAGTGATTATGTTTATATTTTACGATTACATTTTTAATAATTTTTAGAAGGATATATTAGATGGCTAAGATATTTAAGAATAGGACAGATGTTCCTTATTTTGATTACAAAGATTTTAAAACGTTGCAGCGCTACGTTAATCAGTACGGTCAAATCGAAACCCGTAAAAAGACGGGTTTGACCGAAACTGAACAGAAGCGTCTCGCAGTGGCTATTAAGCGTGCTCGACATTTGGCACTTATGCCTTTTGTGGCTTCGAATTAGTATAATAAAACTGGTAAATTAAGCACCTCTTGTCTAAACGGCAAGGGTAGAGGAGGCAAGAATGGACCAGTTATACAAAGAAGTAGTGGCATTTCAGCGGCGTTGCCGGGATTATTTAGATGAACCTTCGGCAAGTCTTTCGCGTAGCTTGACCAACGAGGTTCAAAAACTAGAGGACGAAGTTCAGGTCAAGAAAAACGCTCGTTCGGTAGAAAACAGAGTAAAGTCCGTCGCGCGTATTCTCGAAGAGATGCGTGGTGGGAGCGAGATGAGCGCTTCTCATGTCTCTGAGCTCATTCGCCAGTGCGAAGATTTCCAGAGCGCCCTCCGACGAATGTAAGTGTGTAAAAGGTAAGGATGAACTATGGCATTTGGAGTTACAGATCTAAAAAAAGGAACCGTTTTTCAGATAGACGGTACGCCTTATAAAGTTGTTGAATACAACCAAAAGGTTATGGGACGCGGTGGCTCCATAGTCAACGTTAAGATTAAGAGTCTGATCGATGGCAAGGTGCTTGATAAGACTTTTAAGGGTAATGATAGTATCGAGTCGGCAGATGTCGAAACCAGCAATGCCCAATACCTGTATAGCGACGGCAGCGTTTTTTACTTCATGGACGAAGAAAGCTTCGAACAGTTCGAAATAGAAGGCGATACGGTGGGTGAGGGCTCTGGTTTTTTGAAGGAAGGCGACCGAGTCCAGTTGCAGAAATTTGGCGGCAACGTCATAAACGTAGATTTGCCAAAGAATGTGTATCTAGAAGTCACCTACACGGAAGATGCCGTAAAAGGCGACACCAGCTCGTCGATAACCAAAGACGCCACGCTAGAAACAGGCGTCGTGGTCAAAGTCCCTGCTTTTATCAAAACCGGTGATATCATATCTGTAGATACATCAACGGGGGCATATCGTGAGCGCAAAAAAGACTAAAGATCTACCGCAAATTTCAGACAAAAAGCTTTTCCGCATCTTTGCGTATGGTGGCTTTGCGCTATGGGCGATTGGGATGATTCTCAACTTTATTCTTGGTGGGCTGTATCCTGGCGACTTCAACTTTCTGCCGACAATAATCGCTTCGATCGGCGTGGTGTTGGTGGTAGGCGCCGTTATTTATGCCTTAGTCAAAATACTGGCTAGGGCTATTGCAGGACGAATGCAGGCAAAGAAAAAGTAAGTCCTTTTGTATGCGAGTCATGTCTGCATGGGCCTTGGTGGTATGATTCATTTGGAAAATGCATCATAAAAGCCAGAATTGGGTAGATGTGAGATTGATCAAAGGAGTGTAATTCGATGAAAAGATGGTTAATTGTTCTTGGTCTTGGTGTTGCACTTATTGTTTATGGTTTTATCGATAGTTCTAGCACGGTGGGCGCAAGCATCGGACCGTGGTGGCTTGTTTTTGCGCCGGGTATACTGACGATTATTATTGCTTCAATGGGGATATATTTTTCCCGGTCTCGAAGTAAATGAAGGGCGAGTAATATATGAAAACGAGACTTGATCTTGAAATGGTTCGTCGCAACTTGGTCATGACCAGGTCTCAAGCCGAGAGTTATATCCGACTTAAAAAGGTTATCGTTAATGGCAACATAGAGAAAAAGCCGGGTTTTATGGTGGGCGAATCTGATCAAGTCGAGATAACCCAAAAAGAACAATATGTCAGTCGAGCTGGCTTAAAACTGGCATCAGTTGCAGATGCGTTGGACATATCTTTTCGAGGTAAAATTGTTCTCGACGTCGGCAGCAGTACTGGTGGCTTCACCGATTATGCTCTTCGTCATGGAGCCGTCAAAGTGTATGCCGTCGATGTAGGCACTAATCAGCTTCACCCCACACTGCGAACGGATGATCGGATTGAGCTTCATGAACAAACAGATATTCGCGATTTGAAAAAACTTGTGCCATCTCCTGAAATCGTAGTTATTGATGTGTCGTTTATTTCTCTTCGGAGTGTGCTTCCGAGTGTCGCGAAACTTACCAGGAGTGGTGCTGTTGTGCTCGCGATGGTTAAGCCTCAGTTTGAAGCGATTAATAGCAACTTGAAGCATAAAGGCGTGATCAAAAATGAAGCAATGCGTCGCCAGATTTTGCAGGATTTTGAAGCTTGGGTTAAGAAAGATTTTATAATACGCAAAAAGCAAGACAGCGCTGTTTCTGGAGAAAAAGGTAACAAAGAGCGTTTTTATGTTTTGACGCCAGCAGTCACAAAGTAGTAGTGTGGTGGTATGAATTATTTCCCAGACAGAACGGCTGCCGGAAACCTGCTTGCCGACCAAGTCGCTGTTCAATTTAGTGGCGACAACACACTGGTTATCGCCTTGAGTGAAGGAGCGGTAGTAGTGGGGGCCGAGATCGCCAGAAGAATTCATTGTAGTTTGTATATATTTGCATCTCAAAAAGTTGCTGGTGACAGCGACGGCGAAGCCACTGCTTTAGGCTCGGGCGGAGTTTTTTCTTATAATACGGCCATTGCTTTCGGTGCCCTCGAAGAAGATGCCGATGCCTTTCGAATGTACACCGACCAGCGTAGCTTAAATGAATTTTTGAAGCTTAATCATGTAGCCGGGAAGGACGGAACCATCCCACGCCAGTTACTAAAACGCCATACGATTATTCTTGTTTCTGACGGGCTCAATAACGCTCTATCGCTTGAACTAGCTGCCCACTTTTTAAAGGGCATTGATATTAAAAAACTTATAATTGCTACGCCTATAGCTTCGGGGAAGGCGATAGATAAGATGCATGTCTTGGTTGATCAAATTTTTTGTTTGCGTAGTGTCGAGAGTTTTATCGGCGTGAATCACTACTATGATTTGAACGCTATTCCGGACGATAAGACAGTGGTAGAAATTATGCAAAAAATTGTACTCAGTTGGGATAGAACAGATACAGAATCTGCTGCGAATAACTAATTCGTGAATTGCTTGCGCTTATTTCAGGGTGTGTGGTAATCTTCGTGTAGAAACTCGAAACAGACAAAAAAGTCAAAGAGTGGAACAAAGACAAACTTTTAATCCGCAAAATAAAAGTTAAACAAAGAGAAAAAAATTGAAACGCAACACAAAGCTTATTCGTGGCCGAGATATTCGGTACTACAATTATCAAAGTGGAACGGTAGCGCGAGGTCGCTCTCGTTTATTGACCGTACTTTTGCCGATGGTTTTGGTTTTTTCTGCCCTTGGTGGCGGGGGCTATTTTGGGTACAAGCAGTTCCATTTCCTTACGTCTCCACGACCGGTCTTGCAGTCCAATGAGACCCCTTCAGAAAAGCCTGCTAGCCTTGACGAACAAGATTCAGAAAATCTTTCACCGCAAGCTTTCCGATTACGTGAAGACGAAAAACTTTCTAATGAAATAAAGAAAAAAATCGACGGCATGCCGAAGTCGGTTACGTGGGCCGTATCGGTTCGTGACTTAAATACTGGTCGGATGGCAAACATAAATTCCGATCGTAAAATGGAGTCGGCCAGTCTGTATAAATTGTTTTTGCTACCAGCCCTCGAGAAAAAAATTAATGCCGATAACTGGAAGAGCCGTTTGGGTAAGGGAACGATTAATGACTGCGTCATCGCCATGATAAAAGTCTCTGATAACGAATGCCCCCGATCGGTAGGTGAGTATGCCGGGTGGAAAAACGTTAACCCGCTGAATGCATCATTGGGGTTCACGCATACGAATATTAGCGATAAATCAGGCAATACTACCACTGCTCGCGACGTTGCTGAAATGATGTACCGGCTTCAAAACAGCCAGATACTCAGCGACAAGGCGCGAAGAGCGGTGTTTGACGCCTTGTATGCCCAGAAGTTTCGCAACGGGATTCCTAAAGGCTGCGGCCAGGAATGTCTGGTAGCCAATAAAACCGGCGATATCGATAACGTTAAACACGACGCTGCAATTGTTACACACGATAGCGCTCGTTATGTAGTAGTGATAATGACCGAAAATGGATCCTGGCAAAACATTGCCGACCTGGCCGAACAAATCGACAATATCATGCTCCCGTAATCTCGGCAGGGTAACCGCGTTATCTTATCCCGGTCCATATTCGATCAAAGATTCGCTACACGCTTATCGCCAAAATAAGCCAGAAAAACCCTAACCACAACCAGTTCCACTTTTTGAACGATCGTTAAAAAAGTGGAACACGCCTGTATCTGTTAACACGTAAATTTATACCTCAAAATTGTGACGATCGTTCAAAAAGTGTAGTACAAATTTTGAGCGTAGTTTTGGGGTGGAGGAAGTCGATTATTTGTGTGGTGCGCTTAGAATTAGGGTTGCATCTGTGCTGGCTATAACTAACGAGCAAAGTCGACTGGGGTTATGGCCGGAGGCGGTGGCCCGACGAAAACAATTTGTAATTGAGTCCGAAGAGGGCGAGCCCGGCGACGGCTATTACTGCTAAGCAGACGGCAGCGTTGACGTCGGCTTGGCCGAGCATGCTGTAGCGTACTGTGTTGATCATGTAGTAGAGCGGGTTAAATTTGGTCAGTGTCTCGAACAGTGGCGGCAGTAATTCGGCCGAATAAAAAACACCTCCCAAGAATATGAGTGGTTGCAAAATGAATGTTCCATATAGGCTCAAGTCGTCGAATTTTTCGGCCCTTAGCCCCACGAATACGCCCAGCATGGCGAAGAAAAAACCGATCAAACCGAGGCTTAACAAGAAGAAGAATGGGTGCGCCATGGGCAGGTCGTCGATGAGGATAAATGCCGTCAGCCACGTTATAAAAACGATAATACTAGCCCTGATAAGCCCGCCCATTCCATAGGCCATAAAGAGTTGAGTATTCGAAACGGGTGACGCAAGCTGGTCGTCGATAGATTTTTGAATTTTTTGCTGCATCAGCGATGATGCGTTGTTTGAGAACGTGTTCATTGCAAAGGCCATCATTAAGAGTCCTGGAATGATATAGATAATGTAGGGTACGCCGTCGAGTTCGTTGATTCGGCTACCTAGTGCGGCACCGAAAATGCTGATATAGAGGAAAGTTTCTAGTAGTGGGCCAAGAATGGTCTGACGCTTAATTCCCCAGAAACGGTAGAGTTCACGTCGAAGTACTGTCCAGAACGGTAAAAATCTATACATCATTGCGCCTGCTTATCTTTTGAGAATAAAAATATCAGCTGTTGGTTCAAATGCTTTGAAGAAAAATATATCCTACTCATCGCGTAGTCCTCGTAAGTTCACCGCGCCCAACCATTTCCAGGTAAACATCCTCCAAAGTTTTTTGTTTGTAAGCTTTTTTAAGCTGGGAAGAGGTTCCAGTTTTGACGATTTTGCCGTTATTGATCAGGGCTAGTTGATCGCACATTTGTTCAGCTTCTTCTATGTAGTGGGTCGTTAGTAGAATAGTAGTTCCTTCTTTGTTGACCTTCTCCATATATTTCCAGAGTTCTAGTCGTAGTTCGACGTCAACTCCGGCCGTCGGTTCGTCTAGAATAAGAATTTTTGGACGATGCATCATTGCGCGGGCTAAAATGACTCGGCGTTTCATGCCACCAGACAGCATCCTCGTATTAACGTCAGCTTTTTCGGTTAAAGAGAATACTTCGAGCAATTCGTCGATACGTTCTTTGCGTAGTTTTTTGGGCATGCCGTAGTATCCACCGTGATAGTCCAGGGTGTCGCGGACGGTCAAGAACCAGTCCAGATTTACCTCTTGTGGAGCAAGGCCCACATGGCTCCGAGCTTTTTGGTAGTCGCTCACGACATCATGGCCAAAAACCGTTGCATTGCCAGAGCTGGGACGGGCGAGGCCCATAACGATGTTGATGATGGTAGATTTACCGGCACCGTTTGGTCCAAGTAGTCCAAAGAACGAACCTTCCGGAATCTCAAGGTCGATACCTTTTAGGGCGATCGTGCCGTTAGAATATGTTTTTTTGAGTTTCGAGATACTCAGTGCTGAATCGTTCATATTGCTACACTATACTTTGTATAGTGACTACTTACAAGCTAATATCGCATTTATGTATATTAATGCGACAAAGTTGCAGAAAATTTTGAAGCGACGTACATTAGCATTTATGATTGTTGAATTTGTGGGGAAAGGAGGGGCCGGAAAATCTACGTTGGCAACGAGCTTTGTTAAGTATCTTGAGAATGATCCAGCCGTAGAAAGAGTCTTGGCGATCGACGCTGATCACAATATGCACCTGGCGAGCGCTCTGTTGGGTGATCGCGATGTAGTTCCGTATTCTGGTGCGTTGGAAGAGCTTATAAATTTGATTGGCGAAACATCTTGTCAGGACTACCGCGAGGCATTGCTGACAGCTGAAAGACATATCGCATTTGATGTTGAGTCAGAGTTCTTTCGTAAGTATTCGGTGAGCTTAGGGAAGATATCGTTGATGAAATGTGGTGGTCATACTGATGATATCCGAGCGGACAGGTCGTGTAGTCATTCGCTATTTACGCCACTGAAACTACTTTTGCCAAACTTAGAGCTAGCTAATGGTCAGTGGGTGGTGATAGATGAAAAGGCCGGTACAGATGGCGTAGGCACCGGCGTGGCAGCTGGTGTTGACTTGGCTGTGGTTGTGAGCGAAGGTACTGCCGCTTCGGTCGCTACCGCGCAGCAAATAATACAAGAGCTGGATTACTTGAGGGTGTCTCATATTTTGGCTTTGAATAAAGTACGTTCAAAATCACAAACTGACCGGGTATCCGAGAGGTTTGGTCGACCTCCAGATCTGATTTTTCATGAATTGGAGCAGCTCGCCGAGGTCGAATATGGCGTTGTCGGTCCGAGCGATCATGACTATCAGGAATTTACAAAGCTTGTTGGTATGTCACAAGGTTTTAACAGCTCGAGAGCGATAAGGTTGCAAAGAGCAAGAAGCAGGTTAGTAAAGACCGAATAAAAAATTAGTTTCAATAAAAAAAGAGGAGAAATATAAATGTCAAAAGGTAATCGAATAGCAGAAGATGCGCCCGTTTTTCATCAAATGTTGCCAGGTCTAATTGAGGCATACGCCGAAAGACTTAGCCCAAAGACAGGGCTCAACAGAGATAGTCGTGGTCGCGCCAGAGTAGAAGAACTTCAAGGTATACTATCTGACTCATGGCATATTGAGCCGTTGCTTGGGGTTGGTGTATTTGAAATGGTGGCGCGTAACATAGAGGGCAATGTTAGGAACGTTATGGGTTCGACCAGAGAACCAGCAATTCACGGAGTGGATCTGCAATTTTCTGTATTATCCAAGGGTTGGCGGTCACTGGTTAGTCGAGCTCTAGAACAAGGTAAAGACATCGAGGAAGTGGTTGATTCTGGACTAGTGACAAAGTACCAAACACCCGAGATGGCTATTCTGCACGATAGGTTCGTTGAATTACCTCAGGCGGGTAAAAACTTCAGAAATTTGCAGGGTTGGTTAGCCAATCTAGGTATAGCATGGGTTAAGTTGCATAGCTGTAGCGACTACACAATTGATGTTGATCGGGTAAATAAATTTTATAACAGTGGCGAGTATGCTCTTATGCAGGAGGTACGCACCAGGTTAGACACAACAGACTATTATTTTACTGATCAAGATCCGTTCTATATATTTAACGTAGCGGAGTATGATCCTTGCCAGGATGGTCTTATTCGTGGAATTTTCAGGACCACCAGGCGTTTGATTCGTTTGTCGGAGACAAGCCCGAATCAGTCTCGACCGACTCTAGTTCATGCATAAACTAATCAAGCGGCTTGATGATATCAAATTGTTGGCAGTTTAGTTTTGGGGATCACTAGACGTTGAAGCGGAACTCGACAACATCATCTGGCTGCATGATATAGGTTTTGCCTTCGGTGCGGATTTTGCCAGCCGAGCGGGCGGCACTTTCGGAACCAGCTTCCATAAGATCCAGGTAGCTGACGATTTGCGCCGCAATAAAACCACGCTCAAAATCTCCGTGAATAACGCCGGCGGCCTGTGGGGCTGTCGAGCCTTTCTTGATTGTCCAGGCGCGCACTTCTTTTTCGCCAGCTGTTAAGTAGCTCTGCAGGCCGAGTGTGTCGTAGGCGGCGTGAATTAGTTGCTTAAGGCCTGACTCTTCAACGCCGTACGTTTCGAGCAGTTCGCCGGCTTCTGATTCGTCTAGACCGGCTAGTTCGCTCTCTAACTTGGCGCATACAAAAATAGCCTCAGCGGATCCAACGAGGGCTTTTAGCTCGTTTTTACGGGATTCATTAGTGAGCGTATCCTCGTCGACATTAAATAGATAGATCATCGGTTTAGCAGTGATAAGCTGCAAATCAGCGATGTGCTCTGGGTCAATTTCCTCGCCGGCATGGGCAAGTGGCGTACCACTGTCTAGAATTGATTTTACTTTGTTTAGCGTGTCGACAAGCGGTTTGAGTTTAGGGTTGGCGCGGGCTTCTTTTTCGGTGCGGGGTAGGCGTTTTTCGAGGGTCTGGAGGTCGGCAAGTACTAGCTCGGTATTGATGACGTCCATGTCTTTTTGTGGGTCGAGATGGTTGTCGACGTGCACCACATTGTCGTCATTAAACGCGCGTACTACTTGGCAAATAGCATTGCAGCTCCGGATATGACTTAAGAATTGGTTGCC
Organism: Candidatus Saccharimonadota bacterium; assembly: GCA_022842995.1. Classification (GTDB taxonomy): domain Bacteria; phylum Patescibacteriota; class Saccharimonadia; order Saccharimonadales; family 2-12-FULL-41-12; genus JALHOM01. The sequence continues at coordinate 67,609 of JALHOM010000001.1, read as the reverse complement.
TAAACCTTCACCTTGGCTAGCGCCAGCAACCAGGCCGGCAACATCGACAAAGGTTACTGTGGCGGGGACGATTTTTTGTGCAGAATACATCTGGGCGAGCTTGTTTAATCGATCGTCAGGTACTGGCACGATCCCGGTATTTGGCTCGATCGTCGCGAACGGATAATTAGCCGCCAAAATGTTACTGTTGGTCAGTGCATTAAATAGGGTAGACTTACCGACATTCGGCAAGCCAACAATTGCGATAGATAAACTCATATTGATCAGTATTATAGCGTATTTACAGATTGACGGTATGTTTTAGTATTAATTCAGTAATCCATCACATTGACATTCGGTCGATAAAGTGCTAATGTTTATATAGAATAGTAAAAACAAAAATCAAAAATAATGGCAGACACACTACCCCCTGAAGATATCCGTAGCGAAGGCGCTCCTCAAGCTCCAATACCACCCCTGACCGGCAAAGGGCTTGGACAGATTGCATTACATGATTTAATGATTTCGGCTGGTCATTTTTATGGGGTGGACGATGTCTACTTTTTTGCCGGGCCTAGAGGTATCACTGTAACTACTCGCAAAATGAGCGATGGGACTCACGAGAGATCAAAGATTGGTGAGGGCTATGATAAAGACGGTGCTGTCGGGGTTTGTCTAGAGAACATGAGGTCGCTAGAGAAAATTAATTCACGAACCAGAGTCTTCGTCGAGATGACTCCAAAAGCTAAAATTGGGTTTACGACACTCGAACACTATGCCCCAAAAGTGGCACCAGGTTCTGAGGCTCACCCAGTACCCGCCTATCTAGATGTTCTATTCGAAGATCCTTTCAATGGCGGGCACACATATCAAAATACTATTCGACGAGACGGTTGGCAGAGAGAACTAAGAAGCGTAGTTAATGAATTTACTGAATACAATCCCGATGGCCAACGGCTATTAGAGACTTTAAAGATCCGTTCGTTGAGCCATCTGACACCTGAGCAGGCAGTTAAGCTCAGTGCGGCATTTGTCCAGAGTGTCTCAAAGTATAGTAGCGAAGATGTGGGGGTAAAAGAATTAACGACAGCCGACAGGTCAACAGCGATTGAATTATTGAGAGAAGGAATGGCTAACAGAGGAAATAAGACCTGGAAAGGAAATGGTATTTGCAGAAACGTCGCCGCGAATGTGAAAGCAGTATTTGAGGCTCTTAAGGCAACGCAGACTGATTTAAGTATGCTTGCAAATACATACGCTGTTTTTGATGCTGGACTGGGTGGCCAAGGATATTTAGATGCACGTCCTAACCCGAGCAGTATACAGCGGGGACCATCGCGCGATGGGCATGCCTGGAATACTTTCATTACTATCGGTTCTGAAGGTGCAGCGGAAGTCACGATTATCGATGCTACCTGGGCTTTAGAGGGGGATGCCCTATCGGCTATGCGACATTTGGATCGGACAGAGGTACGCTCTGCGGGATTAATGTTGGATTTGTTTGCTAAGAGTGAGGTAAAAAGCAAGGCATTTGTAAGTTTAACTCAATACGTGGCTGAAGTTATTGATTTTCGAAAAGCCGATAGTCAGCCAAGTAAGAGTAGTCGAGAGAATTTTATAGAGTACGTAACGACCGAATATTTAAAGATTGCGGCAGGGCTATCGGATTTACCAGATGATTTTGAATTACCTCGCGCAATTATGGCGGCCGCGTTTCGAATGAGGGGAAAATTAGGGCATGAAGAAATTGAAACACTGTATGTTCTTGATGCCATTTCTGGTGGCTTTAATAATGCAATATTGAAAGATACGATCGTAGGTTATGACAAAAATCAGCAACGTCCGACGCCCGCCTGGAAGCTTGCTGAAAATATGATTTTTCGCGATGACAGGCTCCAGGCTTTAGCGTTAGACGCAGTTGGCAACGATCGAATCAAGGTGCATGCGAATGAAAGCGGGCGATTTAGAGCTAGAGTTCGAGAAGTCAGAGCTGATATTTTGCCCGAGTTTAACCCTTATGATAATCCAGCTGATGCGCGTGAACTAAGTTACCTTGTCTCAAGACACGGTATCCACGCTGAAGACCCTAGTGAGATAGTTAAAAGTCTACACGCAATGATTAGAGAGTGTAGTACGGACGACGCCGATTATCAGCAAAAGATAAAAGGTCGCACCGATTATTATCTGGCTAAGAATTTAAGAAGCATCCTAGTATTGAGTGTCGTCCCAAATTAATCTTAGACAAGAGATGATCTTCTTTGGATAATTGCCGACTTTATAGCGTATTTACAGATTGACGGTAGCCCACATGGCGGATTTGTGGGCAGAGAATTCATTGGTGGTGTGGGATTTTAGCTCGATGAGCAGGCCGGGGATCGACAGTTTTTCGGCTAGCCAGTTTTCGTAGGCACCGGTCGTGTCGTAGGCAAATGCCGTGCCGAGCTTGCTTTCGGCAGTGGCCCAGAAGCGCGTTGATTTGCCGTAGTTTTGAGCTATCGCGACTGAGTCGCCTGCTTCGTTGGCGACGACCATACCGCCTTTGGAATGGTAGGTGAGGACTAGGCGCGGGGCGAGTGAAGCGGTGTAGTCGGCAAGGGCTTTCGACTCAGGTTCCGATAGGGGCGCCGAGCCTCCGCCGCCGACAAGAAGCTTTTTGTCTGGCATGATGACATCGGATTTCCAGTTGGCTATCGGGAAGTTTCGGTTAAGGTCGACGTTGCGTCCATTGACTCGCGTGCCGGCCAGAGCACCATCGGGGTTGATGACTGGTATAACGATGATGGTTTTAGAACTCGGAATCTTGGCGTAATTGGCTTCGAGGTCGTTAATCCAGGAATCTAATATGTATTTGGAGCTTAATTCGTCGCCGTGCGTGGCGCCGATATATAAAATTTTGGTTGGGCCGTTACCAAATTTATAAGCGGTGATTGATCTGCCGGCGTTGCTCGTTCCGATGCTGAAGACTTCTTGGCAGAGCGTCCTGAAGTTAAAAGAGTAGGGGCTTTCGGCAGGGACGCCGAACTCGTTAGCAATTGAGCCGTTGACGGTGATTGTATACGTTGTGCAACGTTCTAGCGGAGCATTTGGCTTGAGCGTGAGACTTGTGGGACTGGCAGGCGTGACAGATGTGGCTACTGGCGAGCCGGCTTTAGTAAGGCTGACAACCTGGCCGAAGTTTTGATTTGCCAGCAGTTTGGAGTCAAATTTTAGGGTGGCCGACGACGCAGTGCTTTGGCCGTATGTCCCGAGACCCGTTGAGGTAACCTTTGGTCCGCCACTGGTCGTAAAGCTGAGGCTATATGGTTTTTCTAAGTAGCCACTGTCGCTCGCAGTAATTTCACCGATGTTCAGCGTGATTACGCTTTCGCGCGGAAGAGCCGTGAGTGGAGTGATCGTGATCATTGCTCCCTCAATCGTGTAGTTGAACTTTATATCAGATTGAGCGCCGGCTTTAGTAGAGCTAAGAGAGATTTTGGAAGCTTGCGTTAGAGGTTTGTCGGTGGTGATCGTTAGCTTGTCTGGCTTGTCTAGGACGAGCGCGCCGGGGCTGATCGAACTGGACGTTATGGTGACTGCAGTAACCGTGGTGATGGTTGATTTAAGAATCGGCTGACTTTCCGAACCGCCAAGTTCGCGAACGATCTCGATCGGGTAAGAAGTCGCTTGATTGAGCCCAAGCTCCTCGAGAGGACAACTCAAGCTCATCTGTTCGAGGTTGCAGGAGACGGATTTATTGTTAGCTTGCAGGAGATAGTTATGTGTTTTGTCGGTAGAACTGAGGTTGATCTTGAGCTGGTCGGTCAGAGAAATTGGTTTATCGGCTGCTTGGGTCAAGTTCAACATCGGCGCAGGCGCAGATTTTATGGTTATGTTTTGAGATGGCCATGGCAGGGCGGAGAGATTAATTTTGGCTGAGCTAGCCTGTTGGTTAGTGAGCTTTTTGGCCTGAAAACAAGTTGAGTGAGAATACAGTGGAAAATTACCGAACGAAATATTGCCAATGCGATTTACGTGATAATTATCACTCGCTACTTTGGTCGCGCCGGGGAAGAGTGTGGGATTTACTATGCAACTGTTGTTTTGGGCGTAGTTGAAGGCCAGGGTTTTTGGCGTTACAAAATTAACGCCGAGGAGCAGGAGCGTCGAGCCGATCAGGGCAGCCGCTACAGTAACAACGAGTGGCCAATTAACAGATAGCCTGACACGAAAAGTAGGGAGATGGTGGACATGAAATTGGCCCGCAATTGTTAGCATTTTTTGGTTGTTTTTGTATTAAATTAACACTTATAAATATAGCATAAAAACACTAAAAGCACAAGCATAATAAAATAAAACATTGATTATACGAAAAGATGTAATAATAGTGAAATCTAAGCATAATTAATTGACATTTCTTTCAAAAAGTCCTATAAATAGCCATGAAACTAACAAAATATTGTGTGATTTAAGCAATTTAAGGTTAGAGAAGAGGTAAGGGAATATATGAACGCTATAAAACCAGAAGTTCAGTCGGGCGTAATGACTCGGATTGGGAACGCGCTTAGGACCCCGCTTGCGAGGCCTTTCATGGTGGGTGGTATTGGTTTGGCCGGAGCTGGTCTTGCAGACGTTGCCGGCGTGTATAACCCCGATAGAGCGGAGGCTGCAGTAACGGGTAGTGCTACTACAGTATTATCTTGTGTAACAAACCCAGATCTCGGGCCAGATGCCTTAAAGATGGTTGAGGTAAGGCATACTTTTGATAACCTGCAAGGCTTCAACGATGGTAGTCTTGTTCAGGCTGTCAGGAGAATCCCAGCTTCCGGGCCGGAAGAGCTTGTTCAAGAGGTTGATATTCGCAGCGTATTATCGCCATTTCGGTTAGGAGATGGCGAAACTACGCCTGCATGGAATCTTGAAGATCAATATTCTGGCGTTTCGACAATTAGATTTGATGCTGGAGAAGGGCCGTCAACCTGGAGGGTTCAACTTACAGGATTCCCTGCAGTTGAGCAGACGCTTGATTGTAACCCAGTGGGCGGCGTGACACCTCCACCGATTCCTACAACACCTACCACGCCAGACGCTCCCGCTCCACCAACAATAACAGAGCCAATAACACCTCCCGCTCCGCCGGTTAGGCTCTGCGGCAGGATGAACATCACTACTTCCAAGGTAGTTCGAACTGGCCCGGGCAAATGGTTACTCACTTTCATTACAAAAAACACCGGTAATGGCACAATCGAGTCAGACGGAAATGCTGCCCATAGAAACCCGGCGAAGGCACGAGCAGCCGCTGGATATCGCGTAATCGCGGCTAGTCGTATCGCTTTTAAGAATAGTCCAGCCGTCCTCAGTCGTAGTGGTGCAGTAAACGTTGACCTTACGAAAGACATTGCTCCGGGTAGAAGTACGGTCATGAGAATTCCATTTACTACCGCAACAAACGTAAGGAGAGCCCCTCGACTGGTTACTACCGGTGTGGTGCCTCCTTCGGTTAACGGCTCTAATTGCCTCACCGCAACAGGCGCCACCGCGACTAGTCGCTAAAAAGTATCCTCTGGCCGCTTTGTGCTTGTCTTAGGGGACTTTCGGGAATCTTCATAAGAAGTATAGAAAAACCCAGGTACGAAATATGGCCTGGGTTTTTTCATGTCCGTGTTTTGTTAGCGTCAGCAGTTCTTGTAATTCCTATCAGGAGAGATTATATTATTATTTGAGAGAAAGCATAATCATTACTTTTTGGTTTAATGCAATAAAGACGAGGTTGTAAAAGGTGGCAGAAACGAAGAAAAAACTAGATCTTCGAATGGTGATGAAGAATAAGAAGATGCCTTTCATCGCCGGCGGGGTTTTTTTATTGATATTAGTCCTGATCTTTTTAGTAATGCAGTTTGCAAAGGATAATTCGACAGAAACAAACAGCCGATCAAGCGCTGTGGTTTTTGTTATAGATGGAAAAGAATATTATAAAGATGAGATATTGAAAATTGCGCAGTATCCAATGGAGCGCATATCTCAGTCCGAGGAAAGTACGGTCCAGGAGATATTCCAACTACAGAAGAAAATTGTAAATGCAGAAAAACTAGGGGTAAATCCGTCGGAAGCAGATATTAATGATGAGATGTCTCAGGTACTTACCGACGATATTAAAAAAAGCGAAGGCTACAAAGATGAGTATCGGGCTTGGTTTGATCTTGTAGCCAGAGCAAATGCAGTCGATAGATATGTTAATCAGCAATATGCTCCGGGATATGAAGGATATGCGTTAGTATTTTATTTCGGTCAACGTATTGACTACGGTGATGACTACAAGCCGGAAGGTTTGAACGACCCTGCGCTTATTGCTCAAGATAAAGCTTATGCCAAGGATAAGGCTGAGTATTACCATGCTCAGGTTAAAGACGGCAAGATGTCTGCCGCAGAGGTGTCTGACGTTATTAAGGCTGACCCCAAATTAGCAAATCAGTTCTATACGGTTGAAAATCCTTTTAAGTCAAGTCAAGAAGGGGATTGGACTCAAAAGATTGGTTACTCTGATGTCGTTGATGCAGTAGTTTCCCAAGAAACTACTGGCGTATCTGAACTTAAAATTGGCGGTGGATATGTTGGCGGTAACTTTGCTGATGAGACACAGAAGAAAGAGATGTTCTATTATTTCACTGCATTAGAGAAAGTTCCGTCAACTAAGGTTGTGTCTCAAGCGGATTTTGACACTTCCCTCGTTTCATTAAACAGTGAATTTAAGTATATACGGGATTACGAGGTAAATGTTCAGCCCGGTGAAGACGTTGACATTAATTCCTTGGCAAAACCAGAAGCAGAACAGCCTCAGCAGTCTGGGGTCCAAAACACAGAAGGAGCGCAGTAGGTATGATTGGTTCATTATCATTGAGTCATAAGATCGTTGGATTTTTTGTATTATTTTCCGGTTTTTTTATGGTCAGCGGTATCGTATCGAACGGCAAAGTGTATGCCGATTGCGGAGCTAACGGGGCTACCATTCATGGCTATGCAGGTGCGGTTATTGACGTTAGAATAAGGAGCTCAACTGGCGTTGTGAGGGAGGCTCCTAGATCAACTCCGGTTTATATTCGAGCAGTGAATCCATCTACGCCGGCTGGCAATATTTACGACCTTGATAGCGGTAGACGATTTATAGCAGGAAATTTTACGCAAATTGATAATTCTTGCGCCGGTAATCAAGGCTCGCATAGTGCTGTTTTTGGTTACGGTCGAACATCTCAACCTACGGGTGGTCCAATTGGTGAATGGGCGCTAGACTGCGATAGAAGTGTTCGCGGTACCTCAAATCAACCCTTTACTGCCACTGGTCAGGGAACGCCGTCAGGTGCTCGTGCCCTTTATGGGGCATACATAAATAACCCGAGCTATGGATGGACGGTCGCACCGATCAATCCTACAAACGGCACTACTCAGTATACATTTATAACTTATCGTGAACCGCCTCCACCACCGGCGCAGCCAAATACTGGAACGATCAATTTTTTAGATTGTAGGAATTTTACTTCATTAGGTTTACAGAGAAATACCTCATTGGCGATTAGATATATTTTACTGAAGAGGGATTTAGCAGGTTCTCCGAGTGTTGTTGTCGCTAACACTTCTAGAGCAGATTCGGTTGATAGCTTTCCGGTATCGCTTGGCGGGGCTGGACCTTACTATCTTGAGCTCCAGGTTCTTGACACTACTGTAGCTACGCCAACATGGAGAATAGTAGACACGGCAGTCAATCAGAGTCTTCCGTGCACTGGTCCTGCGCAACCAATCCGGCCTACGTTTAATCTGGAAGCCACATGTCAAGGAGTCTGGGTGAGGAATTTAGTCGATAGAGATAATCCGAACGCAGGTGTTAGGATTTATGGCGAGATCAAGCATCGATATACATCGGGGGGTGTCAGTGCCTCTGCGCCAATTCAAAACTTCGACTTAGATAACCAGCGAGGCGATGTATTAATTCCTTGGCCATGGGCTGCGGATGATAATGTGAATCAGGGCTGGAGACTGGAACTCAATGTGTATGACACGAACCCAAGGGGTGACAAAATAAACCCACAATACATTGGACCCGTTGACCTTATAGACACCACTTGCTACTCAGCAACATGCACACTAATCAGTGTAAGCCCCTCAGTACACCCATCTCGCCCAACTGGTGTTCAAGCTGGGTCCGCTTTTACCGCCACGGTAAGGTTGACCAACACGGGCAGACTGCCTATTCCGGCAAATTCTTTCAGGGCAGCGTACGATTATCCGGCAGGGAATAGGGTTACGCACCCAACTACTCCAATTGGCCCAATTCCAGCGCCAGCCAACCCGGCGGCGCCAACCGCCGCTAATATGGCGACGGCTACGATTAGCGTTACCGCACCGAATAGTATTAGTTCTTGGGGAGTATACCCGTACCTCTTTGACAAATACGCTCTCGGGGGCATTTGTGGATCCATTGATACATACCTGCCGTTCCAGATTGTGCCGAATGCAGATGCGGTGCAATTAGGTCCTGACCCTGAGAGTCCAACTCGGATTGCGTTCTCGAGTAACGCGAGCAAGACTCCTGATGGCGGTTCAGGCTCGGTTCCTGGGATTACAATTAACCGATCGATACTTCGTAAGGATAATGGTTCGGTTGTAGCTAACTTTAATCCTGCTGTAAACCAGAGTTTGAATACAGACGGTATGGCATTTGGCCCAACGAGGCCGGCACCTTGGCAGGATACTTACACCGGACCAATTGATCCTGCTTTAGAGTATTGCGGAAGAATAACTGTTTCTCCGGCGGCTGGTTGGCACGGCCCTGGAGGTGATATCATTGCGACCGATCCAGATGAGTCGGATAGCACGGAGGATTGTGTTAGTCGATTGGATAAGCCATACGTGAAGACTTTCGGTGGTGACGTAGTTGCTGGAGCGGTCTTTCCGGGGGCCGATGGCTCGTGCGACGTCAGTCTGAACTCGGATATCAAAGCTAACATGCGTCCTTTCGCAGAGGGTAAAAAGGGTGCAGGCACCCAGCTTGCTGCTATGGCCCCAGGGTCTGTTAACGGCTTCTTCAGCGCATCGCTGCGAGGGGCAGCGCCAATCGCACCAGCTGGCTTAACCACTATTTCCGGTGCTACTGGCGGAGGCGATCTACTTTCACCGTACTGGGGTGGTAACTACGAAGCCAATAAGTGTCTAAAAGATTACTTTACGACTCAGCGGGTCGCTTCGGACAGCGATGATCTGCAGTCTACTGGCAGTATGAATAATAATAGTTTGGATCTTAATATCTTAGAAACAAATAAACAGACTCTATTTTCTGGGGGAAATGTAACTACCGCCGGGGCAGTCGATCTTGGAAATAAGCGACATTCAATGTTTGTCGATGGCGATGTTTATATCACGGGTAATATTACGAGCAATACGACTTTCAACGGAAACCCCGCTAATGTAGGTAGCTTTAGGATGTTCGTACGAGGCAATATTTATATCGACAGGGCGGTATCTCAACTTGACGGTATGTTTGTCGCTCAGCCTATAGCAGATGGGTCGAAGGGTAAAATATTTACCTGTACTAGTGGCATGGGGGCTCCGATAAGTAATTCTAATCAGCGCTTTACAGATTGCGGTACTCAGCTTACGGTCTTTGGGTCATTTGTGGCTAACGAGGTGATTTTAGGAAGGATTGGCCCATCAATTCGAGATTCGCTGACTCAAGAGGATTTTGTGGGCACTAACAAGTCCCGTGCGGCAGAAGTATTCGTGTTCACTCCAGAGGTGTATCATGCCAATTCGGCTACCAGACCAACCAGTAGACCAACCAGTGGTGATTATCAGTATATAGCTACGCTCCCCCCAATCTTATAAGGGTGCAGATAAAGTCAAGCTGGGATGGTTTAGATACGGTCATGCTTATGGTATACTGCTATCAAGTAAGGATGTGGGCAAAGTCTTTCAATGTTTGCAAAATCAATATCAAAATTAATAGTTGGAGCTGACTAGTAATGGGCTTTTTAAGCGGTGTTTCAGATTTTTTTGGCCTGGATATCGGCACGAGCTCGGTACGGATTGTTCAGCTGAGCAATAATAACGGTGCTCGTCAGTTGCTAAAATACGCCATGGCCCCTGTAGATGGTAAGCTCGCTTTTAGTGATTCCAAAGCGGATCGTCAAAAAGCTGCAGATAAGCTTAAGGTGATCCTCGAGCAGGCCCAGATCACTACAAAGAATGTTGCTGTCGGTATCCCGTCGTCCCGAGTCTTTACGGTCGTGGTGGATATCGAGAGGCTCAATCCTCAAGAGATGGCAAAAACTATCCATTTTCAGGCGGATTCATTGATACCTACGCCGATAGCTGAGTCAAAGTTAGACTTTGCGGTCATAGGTGATTCACCGAAAGATCCCAATAAAGTGGAAGTTCTGCTTTCGAGCGTTGCCAATGATTTCGTGGAAGGTCGGTTAGACTTGCTGGAATCAATCGGCCTTAATGTCGTGGCCTTCGAGCCAGATAATTTGGCTATGATCCGATCCGTCGTTTCTCCTGATGCGCTTAACCCGCAGATGGTCATAGATATTGGCACCAAGAGTACGGACATGGTTATAACCATGAACGGAGCTCCACGCTTAACGCGAGCAATACCCACTGGGTCCGATGCCATCGTGAAGGCAGCTGTTCAGAATCTAAATATTGACGAAAACCAAGCTCAAGAATTTGTGTTTAAATTTGGTCTCAGTCAGAGTAAGTTAGAAGGCCAAGTCTATAATGCGATTATTAGCACTGTCGATTTGTTGATGAGCGATATCGACAAATCAATAAAGTTCTTCCAGGCTCGCTACAAAGACGTCAAGATAGAGAAAATCATCATGACCGGTGGAGCCTCCTCGTTGCCAGAATTTCCGCTATATATTGCAAACAAATTTGGCATAAATGTAGAGATCGGTAATGCCTGGGCGAATGTGCAGTACACTCCCGATAGGCAAAACGAACTAATGGCTCTTTCGAATCATTTCGCTGTGGCTGTCGGTTTAGCGGAGAGGAGGGAATAGATGATTCAATTTAACCTCCTGCCAGACGTAAAGCTCGAGTACATAAAGGCGACGTATCGCCGGCGAATCATTACACTCGTTAGCCTGATAGTTGCAGGGTCGTTTTTAACTATATTTGTGCTGATGTTCATGTTTGTCAGGGTTACCCAGCAGGCTCAGCTAAAAGACCTAGATAAAGATATAACTGCTAATCTGAATACTCTGAAAGAGAACAAAGATTTAGACAAAGTGTTAACTATCCAGAATCAGCTTTCAAAATTACCTCAGCTTCACGAGGAAAAAGCAATGACCTCGCGAGTGTTTGACTACATGACACAGTTAAAGCATGACAAGATGTTTGTTACTTCATTGTCAGTCGATACCGAGGGTAACACCATGGCTGTTAAGGGTGAAACAGATAGTATCGCCAGTATTAATAAATTTGTCGATACGTTGAAGTTTACTAAGTATACTCAAGGAAGTGGTGACAGTGTGTCTGAAGGACAGGCTTTCAGCTCGGTTGTTCTAAATAACTTTAGCCTAGCCACAGCTGGCAACAACGCTGCGCGTGCGGCAAGCTTCGAGGTTAGTTTTAATTTCGATCCAATGATTTTTAAGAACACGGCGGTTGAAAATAAGCCTCTTGAAAACGGGGTCAAGCTTGTAATCCCGTCAATAATCTCCACGCCTTCAGAGACCCAGAAGCCATCAATTACTTCTGTTCAGCAGTCCGAGTCGCAAGACCAAGGGGGGGGAACGCAACAATGAAAAAGCCAAATCTCTCAGCCAAGAGGATTCAGATTGATAAAACCAATGCTCGTCTTATTCTGACGGTAGCGATCACTGTTTTCATCGCAATTTTTTGCATTGTCGCGACTCGCTCGCTGTATAATCAGCTGTCTTACCAGTCGCGGGTAATTAATGCCAAAGAAAAGACACTCAAACAATTAAAAGACAATAATCAAAAAGTGGCAGAACTTAACACGTCTTATCAAGAATTTATTGGCTTGCCGGAAAATGCTATTGGCGGCAACCCGAAGGGTCAGGGCGATAGGGATGGTGAGAATGCGCGCATCGTGCTAGACGCCTTGCCGAGTAAATATGATTTTCCGGCCCTTACGACTAGTATAGATAAGTTGCTCAAGACCGGTGGTTTTACGCCAGAGACTATCACGGGGACAGATGACGAGCTAAATCAAGCAGCTAGCGGTAATTCTTCTAATCCTGAAGTGGTTGAAATTCCTTTTTCGGTGAGTGCCGAAATCGGATCGGATAGTGGAAAGCGGTACCTTGAGCTGTACGAGAGATCAATCCGACCTATCAAAGTTCAGAAGCTGGGCGTTGCTGTACGAGAAAATAATATCGCGGTTGATGTAACTGCGAAAACTTATTTCTTGCCTGAGAAGAAGTTGGGGATTACCGAAGAGGTGGTGCGATAATGAAGAAGAATGATATTGCAGTAATTGTGGCGGTCGGTGTTTTTGCGGCTATATTTTCGTTAGTTTTATCTAATTTATTGTTTACGCCAAAGTCAACGAAAGAATTAAAGGCGCAAAAAGTCGATAGCATTAGTGCCGGCTTTGATCAGCCCGATAAACGGTACTTCAATAGCGAGAGCATCAATCCTACACAATTAATTCAAATCGGCGAGAATAAGAGCACGACACCATTTTAGGAGGGCTTGAAGAACTATGGCTTCTATACTCTCCGAGGTGACTCAAAAACAGATTGAAGAAATCCTGGTTAAAGACGGCCAGATTAAATCCGACGACCTGATTACGGTTAAGGATCATGCTCATAAAAACGGCCGTCCGTTTTTTGAGGTTTTAGTCTCTGAGGCTCATATTTCCAATGAGTACCTCACAAAAGTGATGGCTCAGATCAATAAAGTGCCGTATGTTAATCTTCTCGATTCCCATATCGAGAAGGACGTTCTGCGATTACTGTCTAAAGAAGTTGCAGAAAGATATATGGCGGTCCCGCTCGGCCAGATACAGGGCAAATTGGTTGTAGCCATGCTGGATGCCGATAATGTCCAGGCGGTTGACTTCTTGGCAAATCGAATTGGGCGGCAATTAAAGGTTTATACAGCGTCGGAAGAAGGTATACGTAATGTTCTAGCTCAATACGACCAAGATGTTGAAGCCGACGTCGCCAAGGCTATTGGTGTTGTTATGGAGGATGGCTCAGATGTTACTGCCGATCTCACAAAGAGTATTGAACATAATACGGGCAAGGACGGCGAAAGCATCAAGACGATTGTTCAAGATTCGCCGATTTCAAAAGCTTTGTCTGCTATTTTAGAATATGCAGCAAAGAATCGGGCCAGCGATATTCATATAGAGCCTTTGGAAAATGAACTTAAAATTCGTTGTCGGGTGGACGGGGTTTTACGAGAAATTATGAAGCTGCCCAAAGAGACTGAGCCGCCACTAATTTCGCGTATCAAGATTTTAAGCAATCTAAAAATCGATGAACACCGAATACCTCAGGACGGTCAATTTACGGTGAGAGTCGCAATGAAAGCTATCGACCTTCGTATTGCGATTAGTCCGGTGGTCTGGGGTGAACAAGTGGTTATTCGTTTACTCGATAAGTCAGGCACTACTCTCAAGCTCGAAGACATGGGCTATAGGGGGCGCGCTCTCAAGGCGATTCGTAAAGGCCTAGAAAGCTCGAATGGCATGATCTTGACCTCTGGGCCGACAGGTTCCGGTAAGTCTACCTCGCTGTATGCGCTGCTGCAAGAGATCAAATCTGACACAATCAACATCGTTACACTGGAAGATCCGGTTGAATACAAAATGGATGGCGTTAACCAGATCCAGGTTAATCCAGAGGTAGGTTTGACGTTTGCTTCTGGTCTTCGGTCTATCCTGCGACAAGACCCGGACGTGGTGATGGTCGGAGAAATCCGTGATAAAGAAACGGCAACATTGGCCGTTCAGGCAGCATTGACTGGGCACTTAGTGTTTAGTACCTTGCACACAAACTCGGCTGCGGGAATTTTGCCTCGACTACTTGATATGGGTATAGAACCATTCCTGATCGCATCGACAGTGAGGACGGTGATTGGACAAAGATTGGTCAGGCGTATTGCCGACAAGAACAAAGAAATGTACCAGTCTGACGCCGCCGAGAGACAGGCGATCATCGACAATATAGGTTATTTACTCCCACAAAGTGAAGATCAAAAGCCGGCAAAAGCTGCAGACATTGGGTACGAAAACTTGCCTCTAAGCACCGAAAACGCTTATACTTTGTACAAGGGTAAAGACAGTCCCGACACACCAGGAGGCTACAAGGGTCGAATGGGGTTGTACGAAGTCTTTGAGGTTGAAGAAACTATTCAAAAGCTCATATTATCGCGCGCGACGAGTAGCGAAATCCAGAAAGCTGCAAAGGCGAACGGCATGGTAAATATGCGTGAAGACGGATACTTCAAAGCGCTGGCAGGCATGACAACCATTGCAGAGGTTAACCGCGTTGCGGCTGCAGATAGCGCCTAGAGGGATAAATGTACAGAAAAAGGGTGGAATAACATATGGCAACAGCGCTCCGAATTGAATTACTTCTCGAAGAGGTGATAAAGCAAAAGGCCTCAGACCTTCATTTGCAGGTGGGTCTCGCGCCAATTTTGCGTGTAGATGGTGCACTTGCTCCGATTGCTGGCATGCCCGTACTTACTGAAGACTCTATTGAGGGCCTTATTTTCGCAATTTTAGATGACGAGCAAAAGCAAATTTTGCTCAAAGACAAAGAATTCGACTTCAGTTTTGCGTTCGGTGACCTCGGTCGGTTTCGTGTAAATGCTTTTCACGAGAGGGGTAATTTAGCTGCTGCACTGCGTCTTATCCCAAATGATTTGCAGAGTATTGAGCAACTTGGCTTGCCAAAAGTAGTCGAGAAATTTGCCGATTATCCAAGAGGCTTGGTGCTGGTTACTGGACCAACAGGATCGGGAAAGTCCACGACGCTAGCTGCATTGGTAGACAAGATCAATACCGAACGCGCATCGCACATCGTAACTATAGAAGATCCAATTGAATTTACTCACAAAAGTAAAAAATCGGTAATCGTGCAGCGTGAAGTCCATTATGACACCTATTCATTTTCGGCTGCTTTGCGATCGAGCTTGCGACAAGACCCTGATGTTGTTTTGCTGGGGGAAATGCGCGATCTCGAGACTATTGCGGCGGCAATTACTATTGCCGAAACCGGGCATCTCGTTTTTGCGACTCTCCACACTAACTCGGCAGCCCAAAGTATCGATCGTATGATCGATGTTTTTCCGCCTCATCAGCAGCCGCAGGTTCGTGCTCAGCTTTCAAATATCTTGATGGCTATTTGCTCGCAGCGTTTGATCCCGACGATCGGTGGGGGACGAATCGCTTCAGCAGAAATTCTCGTCGCTACACCGGCGGTCAGGAATATTATCCGCGAGGGTAAGAGCCATCAGTTAGATGCAGTCATCCAGACGGGTGGGGACTACGGAATGCAGTCTATGGATAAGACGCTCGTGTCTTTGATTCATGCGGGGACTATTTCGTATGACGAAGCTCGTAATTACGCCGTAGATCTAGAAGAGCTAGATCGGTTGATGAGAGGCTGATAATGGAAATTAGAAATTTGAAATTAGAAATTAAAGTGGCACCAAATCGCCGAGGCGACGGTCATTTATTTTCGAGGGTGAAAGATTAGTTTGCTATGCTGACTTTTGAATATGAAGCTCGGGATCCACGGACTGGCCAGAAGGTTAAGTCTACTGTCGAGGCTTCTAATGAGTCGGCAGCTTCGAAGCTTATTCAAGAAGAGGGATTGGCTCCCTTGGATATCCGTCCGGCGGCTGTAAAGTCCGTTACGGGCGCAAGCGTAAAAGGGCGGATCAAAACCAAGCAGAAGATTGTTTTTTCTCGCCAGATGTCAACTTTGATAAATGCTGGTTTGCCACTAGTTCAGAGCCTGAGAAATGTAGCTGATCAGACGGAAAACAAATCCTTTAAGTTGGTGATAAATAAGGTCATAGCCGACGTTGAGGGCGGTAGTGCACTAAGTGATGCGCTCGCCAAGCACCCAAAAGTATTTAATAACGTCTACATTAATCTGATTGCAGCTGGTGAGGTATCTGGAAATTTAGATAAAGCTCTGGAGCGAATAGCTTTCCAGCAAGAAAAAGATGCCGAAATTGTGAGTAAAATCCGTGGAGCAATGGCCTACCCGGCGATTGTGATCTTGGTTATGTTCGGTGTGGTGGGCTTTATGATCGTCAAGGTATTGCCCCAAGTTAAGGTGATGTATGAGGACTTGCCGGGAGCGAGTCTGCCGATTGTTACAAGGGTATTGTTGGCGATCTCAGACTTTACGATTAAATATTGGTATATAGTTCTGATTGCTTTGGTGGTCTTGGCCTTTGCCACCACTCGCTATGCTCGTACTGGGCCTGGTAAGGAAGTGATAGATCGTATCAAAATGCGAGCTTGGCCAATCGGGAGCCTGTTTATGAAAGTCTATATGGCGCGGTTTGCGCGCACCGGGACTACTTTGGTAGCCAGTGGGGTGCCTTTAATTAAGGTGCTTGAAGTTATTTCTGAAGCGGTAAACAATGTACATGTTAAGCGTTCCATCCTTAACGCTACCGAAAAGGTGAAGGGCGGTAAATCTTTGGCGGATGGCTTAGACGGTGATCCTAATTTCTTGCCGCTGGTTCCAAATATGCTTCGGATCGGCGAACAGTCCGGTGCTTTGGAGGATATGCTCGAAAAAACAGCCGAATATTACGAAAAGGAAGTGGATAATCAGATCAAAACGATCAGCACAATCATCGAACCTCTTCTTATGGTGATTTTAGGTGTCGTTGCTTTTATTATCGTCGCGGCAGTGCTGCTGCCGATATATTCGCTGGCCGGCAAAGATTTAATTAATTAAAAGTTCATTTACCTTGCAAGCATGAGCGCTTTGACATATATTAATGCTATACAACTTAATCTATTAATGCTTCTAGGGGGCATAGAATCATGAAAAGTAAATTACAAACTAAAAGACAAGAAGGCTTCACGATCATCGAAGTCTTGATTGTCTTGGCAATCGCGGGTCTAATTATTTTGATCGTCTTTTTGGCGGTCCCGGCACTGCAGCGAAATAGCAGGAATACACAGACTCGAAACGACGCCAGTAAAATCATGGGTGTCCTGCAAGAGGCGGTTAATAATAATAATGGAAAAGCGCCCACAGGGACTACTGCGCCAACAGTTATAACAACGCAACTAAGTTCTACAGCTTCACAGCTAACAACCTCGGACTATAGCGTGCATGCAACTGCTTTCCAGTCGTTACCAACAGCACTTAACAGAGAAACTATCTACATTAGGAACTTCTCTGTCTGTGGAGCGGGTGGAAACGGTCAAATCGGTTTAACTGGTGGCACTAGTCGACAAATGACCGCTACATATTTGGTTGAGAGCCCAGGAACTGCCGCTGCTAATGGGGTTTCACCAGGCTTTACGGCACAATGCACAAGCATCTAGGTTAGTAAGTTAACAGGCTTAGGAATAGAGGCGGGCAGTTGGCTCGCCTCTATTATTGAGGAAAAGGTTTTACTTTAAATGATATATCTTGCTCTGGGTCTGCTAGGTCTGTGTCTGGGGAGTTTTGTGAACGCCCTGGTTTGGCGTGTCCATAAACAGCTTGCCGCCAAAAAACCGTCCAATAAGTACTCGGTGGTTAAAGGCCGTTCAATGTGTATTCATTGTGGTCATATGCTTGTCGCAAAAGATCTGGTTCCTTTATTTAGCTGGTTGTTTCTGAGAGGCAAGTGTCGTTACTGTCAAAAACCGATCCCGGTAACTTACCCTTTGGTTGAGCTGTCTACGGCAGCGGCCTTTGTTGCTTCATACATATTTTGGCCTCTTTCTGTCGAAGGTTTTGAGATATTGGCCTTCGGTGCTTGGCTGGGTCTGTTAACTGGATTCATGGCTTTGGCCGTGTATGATTTTCGGTGGATGTTATTGCCTAACCGGATAGTGTTCCCGCTGTACGGATTTGGGGCTGTGTTCGCAATCGGCCGGTTAATCCAGGGCGAGGATATATTCGGCTCTATAACTATGGCAGCAGGTGCAGCTATAGTAGGCGGAGGACTATTTTGGATCTTGTTCCAGGTATCTAGGGGCAAGTGGATAGGTGGGGGTGATGTAAAGCTGGGTTTTTTACTTGGCCTACTAACCCTCGAACCGTTAATTGCGGTACTTATGCTATTTTTGGCCTCGCTGTTCGGGACTATATATTCGTTGCCGTTCTTACTGTCGCGCGGTGGGCGCAAGCCGGCCCATAAGATACCATTTGGCCCCTTCCTGATCTTGGGGTGCATCGTTGGCGTCGTATTTGGCAAGCAAATTATCGAATATTATACAAAAGTCACCATGGGTATTGGCTAGATTTCGCTTGTGCTATACTTATTACTAAGATGAAAAAGCCTAAGTTTCGGGGTGTCGGGCGATGCGTTGATGGCTATACGATTGTAGAGGTCATTATTTTCTTGGCTATTTCGGGAGCTTTGCTCTTATCGGCCAGCTTCTTGATTACTGGAAGGCAAGATCGTGCTCGCTTTGACCAAGGAATTGTGGGCCTCGACCAGCGTTTACAGGACGTATTTAATGATGTGGCCACTGGCTATTATCCGGCAGGGAGTAACTTCACGTGCACTAAAGTTCCTACTCCTGGATCCTGGTCACTTTCTAATGGCGCAGACGAGAGTCCATTTACTGTCAGAATAAACCCTGGAGGAACGACAGAACAGGGAGAAAACAATCAGTGTATATTTATTGGAAAATTGATTCATTTTCACACTCAAACGAGTTCCAGTACTTTTGATCATAATAAAGTGGAAGTATTGAGCTTGGTTGCCCCGTCTGATACCACCGGTCTAGACGGATTGACTGGTGATATTGTAGCGCTTGGATTTCGTAAGTCAGGAGCGACGCCAATAGTTCCTGGTTCGGTGGAGATATTTGATATAGGCGGTTCAATAGAGGCTGTCCCAAAAAATCTAGGTAACGGGGTTTTCGGCATAGTAGACCCAAGAACTGGAATTAGGCATCATAGTATAGCTATTATTACTGCCTTTGATGGTAGTGATCCAGGCGCAGGCAGCGGAGGAGTGGCCTCTAGAACGAAATTATATGGAATGCTGGGATGGCATACTGCGCCTCTCGGCAATGGTCAGTTAACCTTGAGCGAATACAAGGTAAATGACGTGGCAGATTTTAACGGAAAACAACTCTATGAATTAACTGAAGGTGCATTCATTTGCCTGGCTCAAGACGGGGATGGTCGAAAAGCCGCTTTGAAGATTACTCCTGAGTTGAAAATTGAAAGAACAGTCGACGAATGGCCAGCCAGTTGCAATTAACTAAACGTAGGCGGTCGATTGGTCAGGCCGGAGATACGATAATGGAGGTTTTGATCTCTATGTCAGTGCTTGGCCTTATCCTTGCCAGCTCCTACGTTTTGGTTAATCGGAGCACTGCCGCAAACAGATCAGCTGGTGAGCGTGGACAGGCGACGAAACTAGCTAATCAGCAAATTGAACTTTTAAAAATTTATGCCAATACTTCTAGTGCAACTTTGGTGGGTTCTGGCGGGGCATTTTGTCTGACGATTGCTGAATCTGGAGCCAATGTGGGTGTGATCAGCGATCATCAATTTACTGGCGTAACACCTGATACGGACCCTAATGAAGATCCTGAGTTTGATGATGTCGTATATCCAGTCGAGTGTCTTGATTATGATGGTTTATTTAACTTCTATATTCAGCGCGGCGGGGGGAGCCTTCCGGGTACGCCAAATACCTACACGGCTTATGTTCGGTGGGAAGCGCCAAATGGACAGCAGATTAATCAAGTGACTATTGTCCAGAACATCTATCCTGGTAGTGGGGACTTGGGCGGCTTATGAAATACGGTTTTCGTGTAGTTAGGAAAAGTCAGGGTGGATTTACGATAATTGAACTTCTTATCGCTACGGCGATATTTAGCGTGATAGTTCTTATCGCTACCTCGGTGATTATCCGTATTGGCCAGCAGTATTACAAGGGTGTAACAGTCGCTAAAACCCAGGAAGTTAACCGTAATATTATGGAAGAGATGACGCGGGTAGTTCAATTTTCTTCGGCAGATATCAGTGTTGAAACGCCCGTAAACCCAGGCGACCCTGATTATCCCACCAGGGTTTTTTGCATAGGTGATACGCGATATTTTTATAGCCTAGGGACACAATTTAAGGCTCCATATAGTACGGCTCAGAGTGATCTCGGCCGAGAGGGTTTGGTTGCCCAACGCTTGAATAGCGGCTTTTCTTGCCAGACTTGCCTAAATAGCAATCCCTCGTGCGCCGGAAGTACGCAGCAGCTTCTGGCCGAGAATATGCGCTTGCAGCAATTTTCAGTAGTAAAAATAGCTAATTCAGACGCTTGGAGTATTTCGGTGGCCGTAGCCTACGGTGACGCTGATCTGATGAGCAACTATAGTGCTGGTAGATTCACAGATATTACCAACGCTCGATGCTTAACCGGTGTATCAGGAAGTAGCTTCTGTGCTGCATCGAGACTGGACACGATAGTCAAGAGGCGGGTACAATAGTGCTAAAGGTTTCTTATAAGGGGCAGGAAATGAAAAAAATAACCAAAGACCAGGGTGGCGTTGTTTCGATATTGGTTACCGTGGTGTTTATCTTACTGATCAGTATGATTGTGCTAGCCATGGCAGAGAATTCTAATCGTGAACAGCGACAATCTTTGGATCGTCAGTTGAGCGACCAGGCTTTTTATAACGCAGAATCTGGAATTAGTGATTGGGCTGAGTATCTGACGTCTGGCAGGACAACAGAGAAGTCTAAGACCGTTTGCGACACATCTGCATTCCCTGATGATGCACCTAAGGGCCCGATTGACGGTGGGGTCAATAGCTACTCCTGCGTACTTTTTAATCGTGAACCAAGTTCGTTAGAAATCAAACCGCTATCTACTGATGAAAATAAGTCTTATCCGATAAAATCTACAGTACCCATTACCTCACTAAGATTTACCTGGAACGCCAACCCTGGCGGTAATCAAGTCGGTGGTTGCGCGGGTACGGGTTCTGGGTTGCCTTCGAGCCTGGGGGCGAACTGTAATGTTGGCGGCGTAAGGTTTGAGTTATTTAGGTTGGGAGCCAATCGTGAACAGACGATCAAAAGTACTTACATTGGTTATTTTTTGCCTCGTAACGGCGGCGTAGGTGGTAGCCTGAATGTCGGGAGTCTTGCTTATCCTGATAATCAGGGAATGATAACCCCGGGTGGTTGTAGCGATGCACTAGGTGGTTGCGTGGTTACGTTGACTGGACTCAACATACTTCCAACCGATAACTGGACATTAAACGTTAAGAGCCTGTATACAGATAATCGTGTAACGGTCGTTGCAAATAATGGAACTGTCGGCTTCGTCGATGCGCAAATCGAAATTGATTCTACTGGTAAGGCTAATGATGTTTTACGTAGAATAAAAGTTCGCTTGCCAGCAAGTTTGCAATACACGACTCCTGGTACGGGGGGTTCAGATGTATTGGCTACTAAAGAATCGATCTGTAAGCTGATTGATGTCAATCAGGCTCAGTCGTCAGCCAGCTTCACCGACGCTTCATGCGCTGATTAATTTTAGAATATCGTTTTCATAGGTATAGATGCGGGGCAGGCTAATTTTCGATTAGACTGGAGCCAGAGATACCTCAAGCGGAAGGTCGGGAGATTAATTTATTCTTTTCGCCGATGGAATTGCTCGTGGACTTTTTTTAGGTGTGGGTCAGTTACGTGTGTGTAGATTTGTGTAGTTTGGATGTTGCTGTGCCCGAGCATGGCTTGAACCGAGCGTAAATCGGCTCCGTTCATAAGGAGGTCTGTCGCGTAGGAGTGTCTGAGGGTGTGTGGAGAGACTTTCTTTGTGATTCCTGCGAGCAGCGCATACTTCAAGACCATCCTTTGTATACTGCGTGGTGTGAGTCGAAGGTAGTTACCGCTGAGGTCTGGGTTTTTGACGCCGCCAAATCGGATGAAAAGAGCAGGGGCTTTATCGTCGCGAGATTCGGTGTATTTCAAAATCCAGTCTGCGGCTTGATCGCTAATGAAAACAGGGCGATCTTTCTGGCCTTTACCGCGCACCATGAACTCTCGTCGCTCAAGGTTGATATGATCGCGGTTCAGACCGGATAACTCCGAGACACGGAGCCCGCTTGAGTAGAGAAGCTCCAAGATAGCCCGATCACGCAGGCCTGCAGAAGTCGAGGTGTCTGGCTGATCAAAAAGTCGCTCAAGCTCTCCGGGCGTTAGAAAAGTTACTTGCTTGCGTTTGGTACGGGCGAGTTCTACTTTCTCGGGGCTCATGGTCTTTATGTCGCGTTTGGCACAGTATTTTAAGAAACTTCGCAGCGCTATCAAATGATAGTTTTGGGTACTTTTCCCAAGTTCGTCGCTGGTGTTGGTGCCAAGTCGGTTAAGCCAAAGTCTCCATTTTCTGATCAGTTCTGGAGTGATGTCTTCTACTTTAATTTCGCCCGCAAAGTCAGAAAGCCGTATAAGGTAATGATGATAATTGGCGATCGTTTTTTGTGATCGGTTTTGTTCGATCTCGAGGTATTCCAAGAAGTCGACAAGTAGCTTTTGGTAATCCATGTACTTATTCTATCTCACCCCAACCAAACCACCTCATTTACAAGACCTCCACAGCTTCTATCCAAAATCTTTTATACTCCAACCCCCCGAGCAACAAACAATCGAATAACCAACAATACTACACTTTTTGAACGATCGTTCAAAAAGTGTAGTAAAAATTTATGATAGGCGATAGCATTCGAATACTTGGATGGAGTCCTGCAGCTTCAGGTGTTCGACTTCCATTTGCACTAAAGATCGATGATCGTACTCGCTGACCCATACGCTCTTTTGAACTTGCTTGAAAGATAATTCTTTGAGGAGTGCTCTGACGTGAGAACGCTTTGCTCGCTCTGCTTCGGCGATATCGAATATTACCATAAGGTTGCTGTTCGGTAGGTAGCGAGAAGTGTATGTCGCTATTCGACGCTTACCTTTGTTGGTGAGTCTTATTTGGCCCTTTTCGTCTTCTTCTATGAGCCCTTGTTTCATTGCTCGGTAAAACCCACTGCGAGCTGCTTTTTCGTGAACATGATCCCTGATCGCTACTTCTCTAAAGAATGACTTTCTGGCAAAGCTAAACTGCAAGTTTGCTTTGGTATAGGGAATAAGCGCAAGCAAAATATATTGTGTTCCTGTCAACTTCCTGTCCATATGAAAAATAGTACCACACTTTTTGAACGATCGTTCAAAAAGTGTGGTAGATTCGTGGTTACGGCAGGAGGTTTGGTATACTATTTGTATTCAGTAATAAATTTGCTTACCCAAAAATGTGAGCATTAAAGAAAAAGGAAGATCAATGGAACGAACGCTTATTATTCTCAAGCCCGATGCAGTGCAGCGTGGAATTGTTGGAGAAATTCTCACAAGGTTTGAGCGTGCTGGGCTCAAGATTGTTGGCAGTAAAATGGTTCAGCCAGATCTTGATCACTACCATCATCATTACGAAAATATTAGCAAGATGATCTCGCGCAGAGGCCAAAAGGCTTTCGATGTGACCATGGATATGATGCTGGCTGGTCCGGTAATCGCCTATGTATTAGAAGGAGTTGAGGCTATCGAGCTTGTTCGTAAGATGGTTGGTACCACCGAGCCAAAGAGCGCCCCTCCCGGAACTATCAGAGGTGATTACGCTCATGTTAGTTTTGCGCATGCCGATCAGCAACAGATGGGTATCCCAAATATCATCCATGCCTCAGGTGATGCAGCCGAAGCTGCCGAAGAAATCACCCATTGGTTTAGCGAGTCAGAGTTGTTTGATTATCCGACCGTACACCAGTCCTATACACAGCCAACCAAAAAATAGTTATTACGCAAGAAATTCGCAGGTATTAAACTTCGCAGGCCTCCATCATCTTGTATAATGAGGCCTGTTGGGCCCCCGTAGTTCAATGGATAAAATAGCTCCGTCCTAAGGAGAAGCTTCACGTTCGACTCGTGGCGGGGGCACCAGCCGATTTATTCGAATATTTATCATCCTAACGAGTAAAATGTAAAAACTTTAAATTAACTTAAAAAGGTCGATAAATTTAATGTCTAAAAAAGACGATACACCGCGTAGTCCTAATCGATATACAGAGATAAAAATATACAAAATTATAATTTTATCAGCACCCGTTATCGTCTTATTGCTCTCGCTAGTTACTATTTTTGGGCCTGGAGATGCCAATATTGGCCTAGGGTTTGTAATGTACTTGAGTGTTACGACCGCAACTGTTGTATCAGTCATCTTGCTATTTCGGGGTAGGGGCAACGATCGTAGATTTGGGCTGATAGCGTTCTTAGCGCTGATCATTGTACCGATTCTGCTCAATAGTGTATTTAATGAAATCGATCAGCGGCTTTACTGTAAGGGGCAGGTTCAATCAGGTCAGCCTATATTGAAGGATGGACTTGCAAAGTGTAAAAGCCTTTATCCGGACTACGACTTCAAGACGATAGACTAGCTGGAGCACGTCTCTTTCTGGCCTGATCCCGATGTAGGATATACTTATAAGCATAATGGCAAAGAAAGAGAAAAAGTACTTCGACGACCAGCTCGATAATGAAGAATTGATTTATGTCTTCAAGAAACACCCCGTCGTCATGCGCAAAGGTTTAATTTACTCTAGTTTGGCGATTTTACTCGGGACAATTCCGTCGCTCATCAAACCAGAATACATCTATTTCATCGGTGGTCTTTTGGGTGGCTTTGTTTTGGCCGGTATCATCTTCCTGCCATATTGGATTAGCTGGAATTATAGTTTTTATATCGTAACTGATCAGCGCTTAATACAGATTACTCAAAAGGGCTTCTGGAGTAAGAGCGTCGTTGATATTGGGCTTAACCAGATACAGATGGTTAACTATTCAGTAAGCGGGCTTGAGGAGACTTTGCTAGGATTTGGTACAATAACTGTACAGACTTTTGTAGGAGATTTGGTTATACACGACGTTCATCACCCAGCCAAGACTCAGAAAAAACTGTTATCAATCTTGAGAGAAAAAGGATTTATAAACGCCTTGCCGCCGATGGCGCAGGACGCGAACTAATCTACGCATACTATGAAAGAGAAGATCAAGCACCTAAAAAGGCGCGCCAAGCGTGAGCCTGTCATAGATAAAGAAGCGCGCGTTACTAACGACACCGTAGCGGTGCACCGCGAAGAGATTTTAAGAGGCGCCCGTCGCTATATTTATCCACTTCAGCACACTAAGCATCGCCTCGTCATGATTTCGATCTCTATTTTTTTGGTCGCCTTGATCGGCTTTTTGGGCTATACCAGTTACGCTCTCTACAGGCAGAAATCAACCTCGCTGTTTCTTTATAAAGTCACTAAAGTTGTTCCGTTTCCGGTTGCGCGTATTGGGTCTGACTTTGTTTCGTACGAGAGTTATTTGTTCGAGATTAATCACTACGTTCATTATTACGAGAATCAGCAAGAGCTGGACTTCAAGTCCGAAGCCGGTCAGCTTCAGCTCGCTGAGTTCAAGAAACGGGCACTCGACAAGGTTATTAACGACGTTTACGTAAAGAATATTGCCGATGAAAAGGGGATATCTGTATCTGAGGCTGAGGTTGATGATGCGATCAAGATAGTTCGTAACCAGAACCGGCTCAGTGATAACGATACCGAGCTGGAGGCAATCCTGAGCGATTATTGGGGCTGGTCTATAAATGATTTTAGAAGGTCGCTAAAAGATCAGATTTTATCTCAAAAGGTAGCCTCCAGTCTCGATACCGGAGCGCATGACCGCGCAAACGCTGCATTGGCGCAACTAAAAAACGGCAAAGATTTTGCGACCCTTGCAAAAGAAGTTTCAGAAGATGCCGCAACCAAAGACAATGGTGGTGAGTATCCATTCTTGGTAGATAAATCTAACCGCGATATTCCGCCAAAAACTATTGAAGCTCTTTTTGCTCTGCAGCCAGGTCAGTTTTCTGAAGTCGTGGATATGGGTTATGGCCTAGAAATTGTGAAGAACATCGAAACTAAGGGCTCTCAGCTCCGGGCGGCACATATCTTGTTCGATTTTAAGGACATCGATGAATATTTAAACGATATTAAAGCATCTAAGAAATCACGAGCCTACATTTCTTTTTAGACCTCGATGCTCAGGAAGACCGGTGCCAGGGAGGTGATTAAAAATAAAGCATTTGCTTTGTGTTAATCTGTTGTATAATTCATCCTAGATACCTACAAAAATCAAAATGAAAAATCAAAAGCAGCCAGAGTTGCACCCCTCCCAGAAGCGGTATCTTGAACGGCGCATTGCGCTTTATTTGCTGTTGGTTGCGATTATAGAGGCAGAAGCAAAAAGTCCCGAAAGTCCCGAAGTCGTATCCAGCAAAGAGTCGAAGAACAGCGTATCGGCTAAAAAGAGCGCAAAACCAGCTAAGGACGAGCCCTTAAAGGTCGTTCCGGCGTCAGATGAAACACTGCTTGATCAGCCGGCGCAGGTGGCCGAAAGCCCTTCAGAACTTCTCAGAAAAGCCCTTGCCGAAGGCGGCTATAAGCATGCGTCTGATCGTCGGCTTTATGAAGATGTTTTGGGTATCGAGCAGCACCAGCCGCCTGTCATGGAAGCATCAGAAGCAAAAGAACAGCCTAGCGATAATCTGTTTACTCGCATCAAGAGGCGTTTAGTGGTTCGAAGGGGTGTGCAAAGGTCTGTATTGGTAGTTGGTATGCTGCTGTTTTTTGTTATCGGAATTCAGCTTTTTTACCCCAGTAATCGCGCCTTACCGCTCAGCAGGATGCAGGCCAATGGTTATCTGGGGTTTGCCGATGAACGTCAAATCCTCAAGACTTTTGAAGATTTCGATTCACGAATCGTCACTGTGCACACGCATACAAAAACTCTCACAACGTCCTATAAAGATCTTGGAGTCACGATCGCTCCAGACAAGACCATCGAGGCAATGACCAGTTATTCCCTGAGGGAGCGACTAATTCCATTTTCCATCTTATTGAAAGGTAATAAAACCTATAATATCAGTCGTGATTTGAACGAATCGCAGCTGAACCTCTATGTTAAAGATGTCATAAACCAGACGAACAAACAGCCGGCTGACGCTGTGGTAACAAAACAAGGAACTCAGCTGGTCATAACGCCATCAGAAGAAGGCTATGCCTATCAAGGCGAGGTTTTACGATCGCATCTTCTGAGGTCTGATTTGGCGGATAATGGCCAAATAGTTTTCGCGCCAACAGTTTTGCCACCGAACATAACCAGCGAGACTGCCGAAGCGGTTGTTAAGCGCATGCAGCAACGCATTGATGCGCCATTGTTTATAACGGCAGAGGTCACGAGTTTTAAGGTAGACTCGGCATTGATGGCTTCGTGGGTTGATATTACTCCCAAGCCAGAAGAAAAATCAGTCGACATCAACTTTAATCGTGATCGTGTCGCAGCAAGTTTGGCAGAATTAAGGTCGAAGGTAGATTATCCAGCCGTAGACACTATTGTCACGTATCTTAATGGCGTTCCGGCCGGTAGAGAGGAGGGAGCTGTTGGTAAATCGCTGAAATTCGAGGAACTTGTAGACCGGGTTTTGGCAACGACTTCACCTTCGATCACGAATCTTGAAGCCGTCGTTACAACCTTGCCTCCTCCAGAGAAGATCGACAGAAAATATACGAAAGACAGTACCGGCATTCAGACCATGCTAAGCCACTGGGTGGCAAATCATAATGGCGAACATAGTATCGATTTCCAGACAGTCAATGGTCGGATGGTTGGCAATATAAACCCGCATCAGATTAGGCCGAGTACCGGAGTATATCGCATGTTTATCGGGTCGCTTATATATAACAAAATTGCTTCTGGATCGATCAGTACGGCAACTGTTTTGGCAAACGGCCAGTCTGTCGGAACGTGTTTGGACCGAATGTTGGCCGAATCGGAAGCAGGCTGCACCAATGTGCTTGGTGACATGGTCGACTGGGGAGCGAGCGATAGCTTACTAAAAAGCCAAGGCTTCGAGAGTACAACGTTGACGGCCGGTGCAGGCTTGACCTCTGCGTCAGACCTTAGCAAATGGTTTGCGAGGGTTTATAGTGGCAATATTGTCACCAAGTCTCATTCGTCGGCCTTATTGCAAAATCTCAACCGAGAAGTAAATAGATCAGGCATACCGGCAGGTTCACCAGGTATGTTTGTAGCTAATAAAGCCGGCTCCGCTGGAAGAACCAGGCACGAGGCGGCAATTATTTATCATCCGGGCGGTATGTATATACTGTCGATTATGAGTGAAGGTTCTACGGCCTCGAACTTCGCCGACTTAGCACGTGAGATCAATAAAATCCTAGATCAATAAGCGCCGGCTGTACTAATTTGAACCTAGGCTTTCTTGATCTTCTTTATCTCGGTATATCTGATAGCCAGAGCAACTGAGTACATAAAAGTAAGCACTATAGATGTCAAAACGCCGATTGAACCGATCGCCGCTGGTAGTGCAAAGAGCAAGGTAACGAGCAATACTGACCATATAGCTCCGAAATATCCTTTGCTAAGTTCTTTGCTTTGTTTTAATGAATCAATAATGCCGGTATTCTTGTCGACCATGATGTATGGCGCGAGGATGAACCATGCGATAAAGATGATACCAGGAACAATAAACACAATTAAGCCTGCAACAATAATGAGCATCAGCAGAAGGTACAGACCAATCAGTGGGAAGAGCTTTGTAGAAGTTAAGGTAGCTAATTCGCTCAGAGTTGGTTTTTTACCCTGGGCACTTTTAAGAAACAGAATCGTCTGAGGAACAATTAACAAGGTAGCGATAAGTGCCAAGATTATGCTGAGTCCATCTTGGCTTTGAACCATTCCTTCAAAAATGGCAGCGAAACTAGTAGAATCAATATTTTCAGGTTGATCGGCAATAAATCCATCGTAAAATGTAGATGCAAAACTCGCCAGCGCCAGAATAATAAAGACGCTCAAATTTGACTTAACAATATTCCAGCTCTTAGAAAATAATCCAAATGCACCGGTCACTTCTCGTGGTGCTTGTGCGCTATCGGCTGATTTAGCCATAGTGTTACTCCTTGATTTAACCTTATGGCTTAATTGTCTACCTAGTAGGCGTAAAAATCAATCTTCTTCTTTGTTCGGGTCAAAAGCATTTTTAATAACGCCGTGGAACCTCTTGGTATGATCTTCGTCGGTGAAGTCGTATTTACCGCCATATAACAGAGATAAAATAATTTCGTGCGGCGTTTTTTTGCCGTTCTGCAAACGTTTATTAATTTCCTGAGTGGCGCGCACAAAACCGAGCGAGTAGGCCAGGTCCTGAGTATTTACCGCGGGGTGTTGACCGTCGGCGTAACTTTCGCCACGGGTGCCCTTGAACATCCGGTGAGCATATTTTGTTGCTTGCCGGTCGAGGTCTGCCTCTTTGGGCGGTTTTCCGGATATAAAGCCTTCGATATATTTTCTATTTCTGAACAATTCTGTTATTTCTGCTCGGCTTAAGGCGTGATCTCCGACGACCTGAAGTGCTAGTGCATAATCAAGGTAACGTTCTGTCCTGATGGCCGGGATCTCTCCGTCGTAGGCTAGTTGCGCTAAACAGGCCAGTCCTTCCTCGGCTTGCAGAAATCCAGGGTAGCCGTCGTAGCTCAAATCGTCGTTTAATACCGCACCAAATACTGAACGGAGGGTATGTGTTAATTCGTGAGCGATTTTGCCTTTGGTTTTATCGTATGGCCGGCCACGGTTGTCGGCACCAACTCTAACGGTTTTTGTCTTGCCGTCACTTTCAAAGGCCTGGGTCCGTTTGTCGCTAGCCGTTTCGACAATGAACTTCCAATCGGCTAATTCGGGATATAGTTTCACGAGACGTGGCTTAGCGCTACTCAGCAGTCGGATAATGTCGGTAGGGCTATATAAATCCTGCCTTGGCAGTTGGTCCAATTCTTCAAAGATTGGCGCCAGTAAAAGGTCGAAAGTCGGCTTAAGCTCGGCAGCAACATGTTTTGCGGTTTCATTAATGTCGGGTTACTATCCGATACTTTTCATGAGATTGATTTATTCCTTAAAAAATATGGCGTTGCGCCCACTGTTCCCAGGTCTCTCCATCGCGGCGTTTGCCTGAAGGTGTGGGGATTGGAGTGTAGGCATCTTGGCGGGCAGCTTCACGCTCTATATCTTCTTGCCGTTCTTTGTCCAATGCAGCTCTTAACTCCTCTGTCGAAGCATTAGCAGGCAGTCCTAGACGTTCGATTTTTTCAAGACGATGAAGCCTGTCGATCTCTGCAGTAATTTCTTCTTTGGTGGCGTTAGGGGGTAGGCCTAATCGTCTAACTGTGTCGCGTCTATGTAATTCTTGAATCCCAAGGCGTAATTGATCGGTTGTCGTATGCTTGGGGACACCCATTGCTATTCGCAGTACGTCGCCTCCTAGCTGCTCTATCAATTCATATGAAGTTCCGCACCTTGCTGGTGATTCGCCCCCAACCATAGTCCACCCCTCAATTTGCGAAATATCGTGGGCTAGGCCCGCGACATCGGTGTCAGGATTTGACCCAATCACTTCGGCCACTACCTGCGGTCCTATATGGCTGATAACCGCTTCGAGTCCCGGTATTTTAGCGGGGATTTGTGGTGGAACAATACCTTCAAGGTAGCTCATTATTCCTAATTATATAATATTTAGCCTTGTAATGCTATCTTTAGTGTACGTATACACCTTGGAATAGAACTACAGATTTCGGTGTCTATGCTGCAAAGGCCGTGAGCGGAATATGTAACGCAAACATATAATGTTTGGTTAGTTTAGTTCATGTTGAGGCTGGATAGGCTAGGAGCAAGACCGTTTATTGGTGCACCCATCAAAATGAAGAACCACCTTTGTAGGTGATTTTCATCTTTCCTGCGGTACTCGGATAGAAAATGTTTGAATTTCGAAAAGTTAGCCCGACCGACTAGTGCACATCTGCAGCCATGCTCGAAGCAAGCTTCTGTGCGTAGCCTGGATGACCGAACCAACTCTTCGAGCGGTTAGAATCGCAGACAAGTCTGCCCAAGAAAAAACCGCCACTTGAAAGTGACGGTCTTTTCTTGGCGGGCCCGACCGGATTCGAACCGGCGATCTCCTCCGTGACAGGGAGGCATGTTAGGCCTCTACACCACGAGCCCATGGTGACCAAGAGCTGCTGGTATGTGGCTGTTTGGACTTAGTAACACATACTAACGTATCTTGATCGACAGATGTGATCATAACAAATTAAGAAGTAAAACTCAAGGGATGTTTGTTTGTTATAATAAATTTTATCGCAGATAAAAGCACGCCGAAGTGGCTCAGTTGGTAGAGCAGCTCATTCGTAACGAGCAGGTCGTGGGTTCGAGTCCCATCTTCGGCTCCATTTTTATCCCGCGGGTATCGTATAACGGCTATTATGTATCCTTCCCAAGGATGAGACGAGAGTTCGACTCTCTCTACCCGCACCATTCGACTCGTCTTTGGACTCGCTCATGGTAAACCATTCGACCTCGAACAGGGTGTCGGCCGATGAGGTTAAATCAATATTAGAGTCGAATGATTCTGAGCTTGTCGAAGAACCGTAGTTTATTTATCGTCTTTCGACTCGCTCATACAAACTACTCAACCCCAAAGCATTCATTTTCAGGGCTCATGCTTTATTCTTTTGGCTTTTCACTTTAAACTAATAACAGAATGACGAACACAAAAGCGTTTTTTCATGATCGATTAGTTTTATTTCTGTTGACTGTTAACGGGTTTTTAACTTTGGTGACAGTG
Source organism: Candidatus Saccharimonadota bacterium (assembly GCA_022842995.1). Lineage (GTDB taxonomy): Bacteria > Patescibacteriota > Saccharimonadia > Saccharimonadales > 2-12-FULL-41-12 > JALHOM01. The sequence continues at coordinate 35,704 of JALHOM010000001.1, read as the reverse complement.
GTCAGTGTGCTGTTTCGACTCGGTGGCGATGGACGGTATATTCAATCGTTTCGGTCGAATTTGGGCCTCGGGTCTGTATCTGTTGGCGGGGCTAGTGAGCTGGTGGCCTTTGTACTTTTTGCCGCGGGGCTATTTGTGGTCCATATTTTTATGGCGTTGCAATTCCATAAAATCCGTAAAGTTTCGTCTCATGTGGTCCTAGCTATGACTTTTCTGCTGTTGACCATCAATTTAATTGTCGCTAATGCGCTGCTCAGTTTGCGCTAAATTGGCATGAAAAACATCGAAATTCCTCTTCAGCACGAGAAAACCGCTTCTTATAAGTTTTTCGAGAAATTACCGGCAATTTTGAGTTGGTCAATGTTGGCCTTGCCATTCGTTTTAGCTCTGCTTAGTCCATTGGTGGCGGTATTTTTTATCGTAGCTTTTATTTTGCTATGGTTCATTCGCACTATCGCACTTAACGTGCGGGTTTTGCAGGGTTACGCCAGCATGAAACGCCACGAAAAAGCGCCGTGGACTGATCTGTTAAAAGATATCGAGAGCGGGGAAGTAAAGACCAAAAATGCACCAGATTGGCATATTCGTAATATAGAGAGACTCAAAAAATATCCCGCAAAGGTCAAGCCGTCTGAAGCAGTGCATATCATGCTGATCGCGGCCTATAACGAGGGTCTGGATATCTTGGAGCCGACGGTCCAATCTGTTTTGGCGTCTGAATACGACATGAAAAAGGTTATTTTGGCTTTTGCCTACGAAGAGCGCGACGGCGCCCGATCTGAAGCAGCTTGCTTAGAACTGGTAAAAAAATATGGCAAGAAATTTATGCATGCCGAGGCGATCAAGCACCCGGTTACACCGAATGAAGTGCGTGGCAAAGGCGGCAATATCAGCTATGCTGCCCGTATCTTAGAAAAGAAGCTCAAGAAGTGGAAGATTGACCCGATCAACGTGCAGGTCACAACTTTGGATTCAGATAACCGACCGCATAAATTTTATATCGCGGCACTGACCTATGTTTTTTGTCTTGTGCCAGAGCCAAAATATGTTTCTTTCCAGCCAATTCCGATCTATACCAATAACATCTGGGATGCGCCGGCACTGATGCGCGTCATCGCGACTGGTAACTCGTTTTGGAATATCACGCTCAGCTTGCGCCAGCACATGATGCGTAATTTCTCTTCTCACGCTCAAAGTATGGCCGCGTTGATCGATACCAATTACTGGAGCGCGCGCACTATCGTGGAGGATGGTCACCAATTCTGGCGGACGTATTTTCGTTACGATGGTCGACACGAGGTTTACCCGATCTATGTGCCGATTTATCAGGATGCCGTATTAGCTGAGGGCTATCGGCGGACCTTGAAGGCGCAATTTATCCAGATACGTCGCTGGGCTTGGGGTGCTTCGGACATCGCCTACGTGTGGACCAAGGCCTTTAATACGCCGAACAATATTCCGACCTTCGATAAACTGGCTAAGCTGTTGCGGTTAATGGAGAGTCATCTTAGCTGGGCAACTGCTCCGCTGATTTTGGCGTTTGCTGGCTTTGTTCCGATATTATTCAACCCAGACGATATTGCATCCAATCAACTACCGTCGGTTATTAGCACCATACAACGGATTGCCATGGTGGGTTTGGTGGTGACGATGTATCTCAGCTTCAAGTCCTTGCCACCCAAGCCTGAGAGGTACAAGAAGCGTCACGGCGTTTTTATGGCGCTTCAGTGGGTCCTATTGCCAGTAACTACAATTTTGTATAACTCTATGGCAGCTTTGAACTCACAGACTCGATTACTTTTTGGGAAGTATTTGGATAAGTTTGATGTTACGGAAAAAGCCGTCAAAAAGTAGTACGAAAGCCTGGAATTTGGCACATTTTCGGTTAAAAACTGCGACAATAAATCTCACCGTACGGTAGGTACGGCTCAATTTATGTGCTCGTTTTTCATCCGAAACTGCACTCAAACTGCAGCTTCCGCGTCTGTGGTTAGTTGGCGTATTTGGGGTTGTTTACGAAATTTAAATAGAACTTATTTTTTCTAGAGATAAAATGATTACGGGGAAATCTCCGGCAGCTGGCGGCTTCAGACAGTCCTCGAATCGGGAACTAGTCTCTAATAATTTTTAAATCAGTTTTTTCAAAGCTGGATACGTGTGGATTATTTGCTTTGGGGTTTATGTCAGGATGGCGCTAGAATTGAGTGTATGACGACAAAAGAAGGGCATGAAAAGTCAGTATCGCTACATAAAACATCGTTTAGCGAGGCACAAGCCAGACAATTTTTGCTCGATTACTACGAGCTGCCTTATCCAGAAGTTCAGGCCATAAAAGGCGGCGAGAGTTCACAGGCGTTTAGATTTAAAACCTCTGATGGACCGCATGTTTTGAGGGTTAACGCTCATGCGGAAAAAGGGTTTTTGAAAGACGGGCTTGCTGCGACAGAGTTTGTTGGTCCGACTTTGCCAATACCGCGCGTTTTACACACAGGCACATTAGCGTCGGGTTATTACTATGCAGTCAGTAAAGCCGTCCCTGGTGTAACTTTAGACAAGCTGGATGTAGGGCAGAGAATCGCGATCCTCCCAAAAATAGCAAATGTTCTCAACGCAATTCACGCTTGTAAGCCTCTTAATGAGGGATTTGGTGAGTGGGGCCTAGATGGAAAGGGTCAGTATAAATCTTGGCGTCAGTACATTCTTTCATCGTTAGGATCTTTGAGACTTGACGTATTGCCTCCTTATTACGACGGTTCGCTGCAGTTAAGAATGCAACGAGCAGTAGAGGGACTTATGCCAAAATGCCCAGAAGAACGCCAATTGTTACATGGTGATTTTGGTATGGACAATGTACTGGTTCACGACGGAGAAGTTTCAGGGGTTATTGATTGGGAGCAGTCTGCTTATGGCGACCCGCTATATGACGTTGCTCGGTTGGATTTTTGGGATCCTGAGATTGGCTACCAAGCATGGTTCAAGGAGTATTATTCTGATCAGCCAGACTGTGGGTTGAGGCGAAATTTTGACGAAAGAATAGCTTGCTACCAGCTTGTAACTGCTATCGGGGCAATGAATTTTTATGTTGAGACGGATCAACCAAAAAAGTATGAACACGTTAAAGCCCGAGCTCTCCAAACCCTCAACAGATAAAATCATACCTAAGAATAGTTGTTTCTAAGTTCTAATGAAGCCAGGTGCTCGGGGCTCAAAGGCAGTTAGTTCGAGTTTAACAACTGTTTGTGATGTACAATCAGACATAAATGAAAGAGGTCTTAGGTATTGTTGCAGTAGCTATTGCTTTGTATAGCTATATCCCGTATTTTCGCGACATTTTTAAGGGAAAAACTAAGCCCCTTGCGTTCAGCTGGCTAGTCTGGGGAATCCTTCCTGCGATCGGATTCGTAGCTCAGCTGCAAGATGGTGGTGGGGCGGGCGCATGGGCCACCGGTTTTACTGCTGTTGTGTGTTTAGCAATTTTTGTCTTAGCGCTTTACAGGGGCGATAAAGATATTAGGAGATCTGATTGGATTTTCTTGGTCATGGCTTTCCTGGCCATGATATTTTGGCTTGCAACAGATGATGCATTGACCGCTGTTATATTGGTAACGGTCATCTATGTAGCAGGTTTTGCCCCTACGTTCAGGAAGGCATTTAATAAACCTTTCGAGGAGACCGCAATCACCTACGCGCTTTCTTCGGTAAAGTTTATTGTTGCAATTATGGCATTAGAGAACTTCACTGCGGTCACCGTGCTATATCCCGCTTTTTCGGTTTTGGTGAATGGTGCATTCGTCATTATGCTAAAAATACGTCGCTCCCAGCTCACGCCTCTTGCCTCATAACTCTTAACTCACGCCTCTTGCCTCATAGCTCAAGACTCAAGACTACTAGCGTACCTATTATTTATCTATAAACTTTCATCTTTAATCTATCGTCTAATTTCTAATTTTTTTCGCTGTATAGCGAATTCGAATTTCTAATCCGCGTGGTGGGCTGTATAAACAGTGGCAGAGACCGTATCGAAGCGTTGTAGCGTTTCGGTCGATTTGTGGACGATTTCTTGGGTGGTGATGACTCCGTTTGTTGAATCGGCAATGAGGGCGCTCAAGATTGTGTCTGTGAGGGCACTGGCGTCGCTGAGAGCCGTTTTTCTGTGCGAGAGGCTTCGGAATATATCTATGAACAAACGGTCGCGAGACAGGCTCTCAAGAGCTTTATCGGCAGATTTTACGCGGATCGCCGAATCGTAGTCAAGCGCCTCCCGGGTGGTGAATATAGCCTGGCAAACGAGGCACTGGCGACGACGCCATGTTTGGTTGTGCCGGGCAACCCGGCGAGAATTAGTGGTCTTTGTTTTTGAACCGCAATGTATGCAAACCATGTCAATATATTGACATACAGCTGTTCAAAAAGCTAGTGGATAAGCCTGTGGGTTTCTGTGTATAAGCGCTATGGATACCGATAATTTGGCATAAAAAAAGAGTCCATGAACTAGACTCCAATGCGCGTTAGCAACGGTTGATTATAGTGGTTTTACCCTGGTGGAGAAGCGTCAGTCTCTAGTTTAACGCTTGATCCGTGAAGCTGGCTTGGCGGATTTCTCGAGCTCTTCGTAAAAGAGCGCAAATTCCTCCAAGACATTGCTTGAGGTGTTACTCACACAAAAACCTTGTTTAACACGCTTATGTTAACACAAAACAGCAAAAAAGTCAATTTGAGGTCAGTATATAACAGGGGTGAGGCATTAAAAAAGACCTCTTAAAAAGTTTTAAGGAGGTCTTATCATGGTGGGCGATATAGGATTCGAACCTATCACCTCAGCAACGTCAATGCTGCGCTCTAGCCAAATGAGCTAATCGCCCACAAATGAACTATATTAAGATACCACAAATGTAGCTTTTAGTTAAATAACCATATGTGGTATAAATCGTATCAATGGTTTCATTAAACACACGTGGATAAGTAGTGGGGTAAATGTGCATAAAACAACAAATCAATACTAGCCTTATAGTACTAACCTTGCTATCATAGGTAGCGAGGCAAGTTTTGCCGGGTGTTTTGCAGAAACGATCGTGTCTAATTGCGAGAAGACGCGATCTTTTCATTTTTTAGGTTTTTGTAGTGAGATTCAGTTTGAATAGCGGTATACTTAACAGTAAGTGGAGATACGGACTCACCAACCGTGGAGCTTCGTTTGAGCGGTCAGCCGATGTACGATAACAGAGGCGACAAGAGTATCAGCCAAGGTGGAACCTCTCTGAACTCTCTGAAATTCCGATGGGATCATCCGTCGAATCTTCAGTGAAGGCGGGGCCGAGGCGCGTCGAAAGGTAGCTTTTTTTAGCTTTTTTCGGGGCGTTTTTTATGTTTATAAGGAGCAAATATGGCAGAGAAGCAAACAGACGAACAGTATCTATATGCGATGAGACACAGCTTGGCGCATATTATGGCGACCGCCGTCACGACTCTGTGGCCGGGTGCCAAATTAGGCGTTGGTCCAGTGGTGGAGAACGGGTTTTATTATGATATTGACCTTGGTGAGACCAAGATCAGCGAAGACGACTTTGACAAAATTGAAGGTGAGATGAAGCGGGTAATTGACGCTAAGCAGCCTTTTGAAAGATCCGAAAAGCCAATTGACGAGGCCATTGCCTGGGCTAAAGGGGCAGGGCAACCGTATAAAGAAGAGTTGCTTAATGACCTCAAGCGAGCAGGCACCACTGTTGCGAAGGATTTAGATACGGCTGAATTGGGTCTTGAAGCTGGTGGGGATAGTAAGGTTGAGAACGTTTCTTTCTATACTAATGGCGATTTCTGCGATTTATGCCGGGGCCCGCACGTTGAACATACGGGGTTGGTTGGAGCATTCAAGCTTATGAGAGTCGCCGGTGCGTATTGGCGCGGTAAAGAGACTAATCCGCAGATGCAACGATTGTACGGTGTGGCTTTTAAAACACCTAAAGAACTGCGGGCGCACCTCGAGATGTTGGAAGAAGCCAAGAAGCGTGATCATCGTAAGTTGGGCCAGGAATTAGATTTGTTTACGTTTTCAGATCTTGTGGGTCCTGGCTTACCGCTTTGGACACCGAGAGGAACGGTATTGCGCAACAAACTGAACGAATTTGTGCAAGAAATGCGTGACGAATATGGCTATCAGGAGGTTTCAATCCCTCATATAACCAAGAAAGACTTGTATGAGAAGAGTGGCCACTGGGCGAAGTTTCAAGAAGAGCTTTTCAAGATTACAACGCGTGAAGGACATGAATTTGCGATGAAGCCGATGAATTGCCCCCATCACACGCAACTTTACGCCTCCCGACAACGATCTTACCGGGAGCTACCCATTAGGTACCGCGAAACGACTACTTGTTACCGCGATGAGCAGACCGGTGAGCTTTCTGGTTTGAGCCGTGTTCGATCATTTGCCCAAGATGATGCTCATGTTTTTTGCCGAAACAGTCAAGTTGAAGACGAGGCTATGAAGATTTGGGACATAATTGATCGGTTTTACGGGGTTTGCGGGTTTGAGCTACAAGTACGATTCTCGACTCACGATCCTGAAAATATGAATGCGTATTCTGGCACAGAAGCTGACTGGCTGAATGCCGAAGATAAACTACTGAGCCTTATTACGAGCAAGGTCGGAGATAACTTCCTAAAGGGCGTCGGTGAAGCGGCATTTTATGGTCCGAAAATTGATTTTATGGCCAAAGACGCTATCGGTCGTGTGTGGCAGGTGGCAACAATCCAGCTTGATTTCAACCAGCCAGAAGGCTTTGATCTGAACTGTACCAATGAAGCTGGTGAGGAAGAAAGAATTTTGATGGTCCATGCTGCAATTATGGGGTCAATTGAACGCTTTTTGTCTATTTATATTGAGCATAGCGCCGGGAAGTTTCCAATTTGGCTTGCACCTGAGCAAGTTAGGCTGATTACTGTTAACCAAGAAGCTGAGACTTTGGAATTCGCCGGCAAAGTCATAGAAACTGCTAAGCAGTTCGGTATCCGAGTTCAGGTAGATAACTCTAACGAATCGGTTGGCAAAAAAATTCGCGATGCCGAGGTCTGGAAGGTGCCGTATACGCTGGTACTTGGCGAAAAAGAGATTGCCAGTGGGCGAGTTACGCCACGTGTTCGACAAGATTTGGTCGTTATCTCGACGCACCCAGAGCTTCAGATAGAGGACTTCTTTAAAACGGTGCGCAACGAGACGAAAATGCGCGTCAGTAAAACCTCCCTGTAGGGGAGACGGGTATTGTGACAGAAGTTAGTGCGCAGAATTTCCGGGAACGCGTGAACGTTATTGTATCCTCGATCCCTCCCGGAAGAGTCATGACTTATGGTCAGATTGCGGGCCTGTGTGGCAATGCGCGGGCGGCACGGATTGTTGGTGGGATTGCGCATTATGGTGATCCTGCCTTGCCGTGGCACAGGGTGGTGAATAAGAGAGGTGGTTTGGCATCTGGCTACCCTGGTGGTAGGGTTGCGCATAAACAGCATCTTGAGTCAGAGGGTATATTGGTAGACGTAGATTTCAAAATAGATATACAGAGGTATCTATGGCAACCGGAGTGATTGCGATTGTCGGTCCGACGGCCAGTGGCAAAAGTGCACTCGGCATAAGATTAGCCGAGAGATTCAACGGTGAAATTATCGCGGCTGATTCACGAACTATATATAAAGAGATGAATATTGGTACGGCCAAGCCGACTGCAGAGGAGATGGCGGTAGTTCGTCACCACTGCATTAATCTCATTTCTCCTGGTGAAAGTTATAGCGTCCATAGTTTTAAAATAGCCGCCGAAATGGCAATTACCGACATAAAATCACGAGGAAAAGTGCCTTTTTTGGTAGGCGGAACTGGACTGTACGCGGATGCGGTTTTATATGACTATGATTTTGGCATTCAAAAAGTAGAAGATACCTTACCTGATGATTTGCCAGAACTCCAGGCAATTGCTCGTGATGCTGGTTACATTGTGCCTGATCAGATTTATCAAAACCCGCGCCATCTCAAGGGTTTTATTCGTAGAGGAGGGGAGCCAGGAAAAAGGGGGTCCACCGATGCATTAATCCTTGGAATGCGTGTTGAGCAAGACGTGCTTTATGAAAGGATCGAACAACGTGTCTATACCATGCTAAACGCCGGGTTTGTTCAGGAAGTTTCGCGGTTAGTAGAAAAATATGGTCCAGATGCGCCGGGATTTACGGCTCCGGGATATCGTCCGTTTATTGATTTTTTGAGTTCAAAAATAAGTGAACAAGAAGCAATTAATCTGTTTATTGCGAATGACAAAGCACTCGCAAAGCGACAATTGACCTGGTTTAAACGAAACAAAGACATACAATGGGTTGGATCGGCTGCCGAAGGTGAACAATTAATCAGGGCAAAACTAAGCCTAGTTTGATACAATGTATTTATGATTGAGCAGTTATTTGGGTCCAAGACGCGAGTTAAGTTGTTGCAACTGTTCTACAGTAACCCGAATCGCTCCTTTTATGTCCGTGAAATTACTCGCAAAATTGATGAGCAAATTAATTCAGTCCGGCGTGAGCTATCGAATTTACTCAGTGTCGGAATCATCAGTTCAGAAACCACTAACAATAAGCTTTATTACGAAGTTAATCAAAAATACGAGTATTTTATTCCGCTATCGCAAATTTTTGGCGGAGCGCCAGTCGTCGGTACAGTGAAAATTGATCCGGCTACGGAAGGTGAACCTCGCAGTATGCCGAGTGAGTTAAAAGTTCTGGGTCATGTAGAGCTTGCGCTGTTGACTGGTCAGTTTACTCGTGACGAAAGAAGCGGAATAGATTTTATGGTTGTAGGGGATGTTAACCATACCCAGCTTGGTAAATTTGTTGCCGAGATGGAACAAAAAGAAGGCAAAGAGATCCGCTATACGTCTATGTCGCTTAGTGAGTTCGAATACCGTCGGCAGATCAATGATAAATTTTTGGCCAAAGTGATGGAATCAAAGATGCAGATATTGGTTGATAAGATTTTTGGGAATAAAAGTGGCTCAGAGACTGGGCAAGAGAATTCCGAGAAACGATCGGTAGCGACCAAGTCTGGCTCAAAAACTATCAAAAAAGCATAAGAGTAAGTGAGAGGTATATGGAAATAAAATTTTACGGTGGTAATTGCCTGAGATTCAGTACAAAAAAGACGTCTGTGGTGGTTGATGATATCGTTCACCTTGGAGCAAAAAGCCAGGTTACCGACAAAGACATTCAGCTCGTAACAGATGAGCGTATGGGTAATATTTCTTCTGTTGCCAAGTTTGTGGTGTCTGGCCCAGGCGAGTACGAGGTTTCTGATGTTTCGGTCATGGGCATTGCAGCCAGGGCCCATGTAGACGACGAAAAGGCCGGAAAGATGGCAACAATTTACCGCGTGATTATCGATGATGTTCGGATTGCCGTCATTGGTCACATCCACCCAGATTTAAGTGAAGAACAGCTTGAAGAGTTGGGAACCATCGATGTTTTAACGATTCCCGTCGGGGGAAATGGTTATACGTTAGACGGTATTGGTGCACAAAAGATTGTGCGCAAAATTGAGCCGAAAATTGTTATTCCTACCCACTACTCGGATGCTTCATTAAACTTTGAAGTACCTCAAACTGATCTAGAAACTGCTTTGAAGACGTTGGCTATGGAGCCGGCAGAAACGGTGGACGTTCTGAAACTAAAGGGTGGTGAAATGTCGGACGTTACCCGACTTATCGTTATAGATCGCAAGTAGAACCTCCTTCGTACGCGCCAAGAGAATAGTTAGACAAAAAATAACCCCGTATCCGCTGGCAAGTCCTTTGGAACACGGGGTTATTTGTGTTTTTTGGAAACAGTTTTAAGAGGTTAAAAGACCTTTTTTCTTGAGAGTTCGAATGGCGCTGGCGCTCACTTTAAGGCGAACTTTTTTGCCGTCAACAACGACAGTTTTGGTTTGAAGGTTTGGCTTCCAGACTTTTTTAGTTCGGCGCAAAGAGAAGCTGACGTTGTGTCCGTACTGTTTGCCCTTACCGGTAATATCGCATTTTTGCATAATAAACTAACCTTTAATCACTTCTATACTATATTGAATGTTAATGTTAATTCTAACCTGTAACACCTTAAAAGTCAACTTTATCGGGGCAATAAAAGAGTTAGTTTATTGCTGTGGAAGCTTACGTATCTGAGCGAGAGTTTAATGGTATACTTTAATCTGTAATGATAGATTCTCTGAGTTTAAGCAATCTGCTGACGGTGTTGGTGGTTTTGGTAATTTCGATAACGCTTCATGAGGCGGTGCATGCCTATGCAGGCTATTTTTTAGGTGATGATACAGCGAAAGAGGAGGGAAGGATTTCTCTCAATCCGGCTAAGCATATTGATCCGCTTACGACCATTGCTTTGCCGATCATTACTTTGCTGATATTTAAAGTCCCAATTCTTGCAGCTAAGCCGGTGCCATTTAATCCGGATAGGGTAAAGTACGAAGAATTCGGTGTTGCTATGATTGCCGCTGCGGGGCCGTTGACGAATCTAGTCTTGGCAATCTTTGGCTCGATAGTCTTAATGGTAGGCAAGGGAGCTATGACGGCCGATGTTCTTCAGGTGGTCGTTATATTCGTCATGATTAATGTTGGATTGTTTGTGTTTAATATGATTCCTATTCCACCTCTTGATGGATCACGAGTCTTGTATGCGTTTTCTCCTGAACCCTTGCAAAAACTATTGGCTTCTCTTGAACAATTTGGACTATTTATTGTTATCGCATTGGTCTTGGCGGCACCAAGATTCATAGTAGAATTAAACAACAAAGTTCTTAGTCTACTACTGTAGTATTACGCGGTATACTAGTAAGTAGCCGTTCTTGAGGGGATGGCGGGTAGCTGGCAAAAGATTATCTGAATACCATTACGACAAGGGATGCTAATATTTGTTAGAGCCGTGGCTTTGACGTGAGGCAACCCATCCGCTAACCAGCGGATTAATCAAGTCAGTCCGCCGTTCCCTCTGGGACGGTTTTTTGATTGTCTTCAAATTAAATAACCACTTAAAAAGTGGTTATTTAATTTGGTCGGGATGACAAGACTTGAACTTGCGACCTCACGGCCCCCAGCCGTACGCGCTACCAACTGCGCCACATCCCGATGCGTCTATTATCTCACATTATCTTGAGGGGTTTAGCCATTTCGGTACCTCACGGTCACGTTCCGCGGTCACTTTCAGCCACCCCAAGATTTCATTCAATTAAACAAGTTTGATGAAGAAAGTCTTCTTGCAGAGATTTACTAAATCTCTTCACCCGCCTCAACTTACTTTAAGCATAGCTTAAAATCAGTTTCCGGCCTTGCGAAATGCCACTGGCATTTCTCACCCCAGCCGTACGCGGTTGCGATCTGCGCCACATCGATGTATTTATTATTGCATAACTCTGGTCGTCTTGCTAAAACGAGCGTGGTATTATGGAATGAGTATGACAGGCAAAAATAAAAAAATCGTAATTAATTACACTAATTGGAAGGGCGCGACGAATGACAGGGTGATCATACCTGTTAAGGTCTGGTTCGGGGAAACTCAGTGGCATACGGGGCAGCAGTGGTTTTTAACCGCTACTGACGTAACCAAAAACGAGGAGCGTGAGTTTGCGCTTAAGAATATTCATAAATTTAATGATGTGGATAACGACTCGCAACTCAACCTTGGACTAGAGGTTAGCGTAGCTACCAATAATAAAACTAACGTCGTAAAATTATTTACCGACGGTGGTTCGCGTGGCAACCCGGGTCCATCGGCTATCGGCTACGGGATCTATGACCTAGAAGATAATTTGCTCCACAAGGACTCAAAATACCTAGGAATTACTACGAACAATCAGGCGGAGTATCAAGGTTTGAAGGTGGGGTTAGAGAAATGTCGATCGCTTAATATTCAAGAAGTTCAGGTTCACATGGATAGTTTGCTGGTAGTGAACCAGATGAAGGGCGTTTATAAAGTGAAAAACCGTGACCTATGGCCGGTCTATGAGTCGGTGAAAACTTTGGCTTTGGAGTTTCGCAAAGTAACTTTTACGCACGTACCTCGCGAGCTAAATAAGTTGGCCGATAGCATGGTTAATGAATGTCTTGATTCTCAGATTGAGTAAACAACTATCGTAAATTTCGGGTGGTATACTAGGAGAGTTAGACTATCGGCCAATCGCCCGTGCCTTACAAGGCACGGGAGGAAAGTCCGGGCAACGTAGGGAATGACAGTTGCTAACGGCAACCAGAGGTAACTCTAGGGAAAGTGCCACAGAAACAATACCGCCCTCACGCCTCTGCAAGAGGCTAGTGCTAGGAAAAGTCTGAGAAATTCGAAGGAGACGTATTTGAATACGTCGACTGAATCTCGCAAGGCTTTGACGTAGCAATAGCCCTACAATCTGGCGCAGCAAGCTTTGCTTGCTGGCTGAGATTGGGTGCAGGGGTGTGAGGGTAAGGGTGAAAAGAGTGGGGTAAGAGCCCACAACAGATCATGGTGACATGATCAGTAGGTAAACCCTGTCTGTTGCAAGGAGGTCTGTCTTCAAAGGTTTCCCGCCGAAGTCAGACCGTAAAAGCCGCTTGATCCATTGAGTAATTGATGGACTAGATAGATGATTGGCTCCCGCACCTTTTGCTGATTTAATCCTTTTTTACAAAGTTTAAAAATAAGTCATCAAAAGGTGCGGGAACAAAACCCGGCTTATAGATAGTCTGACAAAATAAAAAACCCTGGATTATGCCAGGGTTTTTTATGCATTTATAGTTTTTGCTAGAAACTTATTTTGCAGTAGCCTTAACGACGGCTTCAAATGCTTTTGGTTCGTTGACGGCAAGCTCAGCCAAGACCTTGCGGTCAAGCTGAATGTTGCTGGCTTTCAGACCGGCAATAAGTTTGCTGTAAGTGGTGCCGTTGATTCGGGCGGCGGCATTAATGCGTGTATTCCAGATACTTCGAAATGTTCGTTTACGAATTTTTCGATCTCGCGTTGCATTAACAAGCGCACGCGTGACAGCCTGTTTGCCTCTTTTAATGCTTGAGCGGTTGGACCGCGTCATGCCTTTAGTGCTTTTGCGGATCTTGTTGTGCTTGCTGTGGCTAGTAACGCCTCTTTTAACTCTCATATTCTACTTAAACTCCTAGCTTTCGCTTGATGTTTTTCATGTTCTTGCCAGTTACGTCTTCGACACCAGCGAAAGTTCGCTTTGTGCTCGCACTCTTCTTTTTCAAGAAGTGATTGATGGCAGTGTGACGTCGCTTGAGCTTACCTGACTTGGTGATTTGGAAGCGGTCTTTTGTTCCGCTATGCGTTTTTAGCTTTGGCATTACTGCTCCTTACTACAAATATTAGTTGTTTGCCGTTTAGCTGTGGCTGTTGGTCGACGGCAATAGCATCACCAAGCTGATCGATTACCTTGTTGGCGAGCGTGAAACCGATGTCCTTATGGGCAAGTTCACGTCCTCGATAGAAGATAACCAGCTTTACTTTATGGCCTTGCTCAAGGAATTCCGAAGTTTTCTTGAGTTTAATGCCAAGATCGTGATCGCTAATTTTTAAACCAAAACGCATTTGTTTTACCTCAAGGGTCTTGGAGTTGCGTTTGTTTTTCTGCAACTGCTTCGTTCGCTGGTAATTGAATTTACCCCAGTCTACGATTTTTGCCACGGGCGGATTAGCATTCGGAGAGATTTCGACAAGGTCGAGCTCGCGGCTTTCGGCCAAGCGAAGGGCCTCTTCCTTACTTAATATTCCTATTTGCGAACCGTCTTCATCGATAATTCGCAAACTACTTGCTCGAATTGCATGATTCAAGCGGGTTGTAGTGCTAATCTTGCTTCTCCTTGAGATTTATACAAATGGCTTAGGGGATATTCTAACAGATGAAGCAACAGAGGTCAAATGCTTTTACTTACTTCTTTACGTAAGGACCGAGCTTTTTTAGTCCTATAGTGCCTGATGTCGTTTCCGATACTGCAGGGCTTCAGCGACGTGATGTTCTTCAATCTTCTCTGACAACTCAAGATCGGCTATCGTCCGAGCAATGCGTAGAACTCTTATATAACTTCTGGCGGACAGTCCGAGGGGGTTGCTGGCGTCGTCAAGGTACTTCTTGGCCTCGGCTGCAAGTAGATTGCTGTCTCGGAAGTCTTTTCCGCTTAATCTCGAGTTTAATTTTCCTCGCTTAGATAATTGCCTGTCGCGAGCGTCCTTTATCTGTGTGGACAGTCGGGGAGCTTGCTCAGAGGCCTGCGTCTTCAATATAGAGGCGTGCTCTACCTCGTCGACATCGACGTAAAGGTCGATACGGTCGATTATTGGTCCAGAGATTTTCCGTTGGTAATTTGTGATCTGATATGGGAGGCAAGAACACTCTTTGCTTGTTCCAAAAAAGCCGCAGGGGCAGGGGTTAGCGGTAGCTATGAGAAGAAAATCGGCAGGGAAGTTGGCGGTATCTTTGGCCCTGGCAACACTGATAACCTTATCTTCCAGCGGTTGCCGAAGGGCTTCGATGACTTGCCGATTGAACTCCGGAAATTCGTCAAAAACTAAAACACCGTTGTGACTTAGGCTAATTTCACCCGGTCTCGGGTTTTGTCCGCCGCCGATTACGGCGATTGCGCTGGCACTATGATGAGGCGAGCGAACCGGTCGCTCATGGATGATCTGGTCGTAGTTTCGGCTAGCCAGGCTGTGAATATGGGTTGTTTCGAGAATCTCGGTTAAGGTCAGGGGAGGCATGATACTTGTAATAGTGTTTGCTAGCATTGATTTTCCCGCACCCGGTGGGCCACTGAGCATGATGTTGTGGTGTCCGGCCGCTGCAATCACGAGAGCACGTTTGGCGTGCTGTTGGCCTATAACGTCGTCAATCGAGTTTGCGCTATTTTGGTTGGCGGGGGGAGTCATAGGTAGTTTGCCTTCGCCAGTATCGATCGCATATATACTAGATTGATCATTAAGGCACGAGACCAGTCCTTTTATTGTATTGGCCGTAATAATAGTAACGCCAGGTATCAGCCGCGCCTGATCGCAGTTGTCTTCGGGAATAAGGAATTTATTAAAGCCGAGTTTCTGCGCATTTAGGATTTTTCCGATGATTCCGCGAACAGGGCGTATCGACCCGTCGAGTCCAATTTCTCCAAAACAAGCGGTGTCTTTGATTGGTCCTGGAGAAATAATCCCGCTCTCAGTTAAAATGCCAAGAGTGATCGGAAGATCAAAATAGGAACCTTCTTTAGGTAGGTCGGCAGGAGCTAAATTGACGGTAATTCGTTTTTTCGGTAATTGGATATTGCTGGAGGCTAAAGCTCCGCGGATGCGTTCTTTGGCTTCGTCGACCGATCGATTGGCAAAACCAACAATTACGATGTTTGGTAAGGAATTTGAAATATGACATTCAATATCGACTATCACACCGCCATTAGATGCTTCGATGATTGTCTGAATTTTGGATCTGGTTTTCATGTGTCTGAAAGTATACCCCAGGTTTGCAAAAGAACAATTACCTTAATATAAAAACAACCCCGTAGCTTATGCTGCGGGGTTATTTTCTGCGGTTTTTATTTATAATTTTCTGTTATCGAACGTCCCAGTGTTATGGAACAACGGCTTGCGAGAAGCCGTTGTTAACAGAGACGTTTTTGTTTTTGAGCACTTTTTTTATTCAAGTGCTAACCCCATATTACTGTGAGAGATTTAACCTGTCAATAAAGAAATGAGTACAATATGTGCATAAGTTTTCCACAGATTATTTATTCAATAAATGTATGCCAAAAAATGCAATATTTTGAATCATAAACTTTATGCTTATGAGTGCTCAAAATGTTTATGTTAAACCTCATTCATAATCCATGAAATTAATATGTAATCGCGTAGTTTAATTAACCCAATAAAGCTTATCGACTGTATCTTTATGGTTTCCTGTTCATGAAATTCAGGCTCGATGCTGCATGGCAAAATCACTCGTTTTAGTAAAAAGGTGGTTTCAAAAAATAAGGATAGGCTTGGAAGATGCCCTAGCTGGAAGACTTGGCGGGTGAGGGGATTTGAATGGCCATGAATCATTCTTAGGAATTTTTATGCGAAATGTTGGTCGGATAATTTTTCCTGCTAGAAAATGTTATTGGTCGACTTCTATTTATAAATGTCGATACAAAGACCATCATGATATTGATAACATGAAAATACTTGGTTATATCGCGCTTAAAGCCGAACGCCATAGATAAAATATTGATTAATGTATATGCTTAATAAACAAATACAGGATTAAAATTAATTATCATGTAGTCCTGAGAATTTGATTCGGTTGCTAAAGTCTATGATCGAATCAGCAAAAAATATTAAATCTGTGTCGCGATCGCGACACAGATTTAACAAAATGAGCATCAGGATCAGTTGTTCGGGTCTGGAAAATTTGGGCCTTATGAGGCTAGGATTTTATTGAAAAGTTATTCACGATGGATATACTTTTTTATAGTTTAACCTATGTCTAAATGAGGATTATATCAATAGCAAAAAATTAATATTGTATTGATCACAACATAGAATCGCCTTTAATTTACAGATGAACGTTGTTGATAAGTCTATAATAAGGATTGACATAAGCGGCATAATGCGCTAGTATACGAGCATGAATGTTGAACATAAAAACATTTAAAAATAACGCTCAAAGTTGCCTTTAAAGCAATGATGAGCGGTCAGTCAAGGCTCGGTCGACGATAAGCGCTAAATAGTTTATTTAATGGAGCGGTTTTATCGTCCCGGCCTCTAAATATCAATCCACAATTTGTAAGCAAAAACGTCTTGAAAAAGGGTACACTAATACACGAGGCGTTTTTGTTTTTTTAATATGTATGATATTTCTCAAACGATTATGTCTTGAATATAGATTAAAGTAGTCGTAAAGGACAAGAAAGATCGTGATAGTTAAGATGTCCATGCTACTAGTAGCAACAGTGGCTATTGGAGTCGTATTTTTTGGGCTAACCGATCCAAGAGATTTGCCCGTCGGCCTATTGATGGTCCCTGTCTTGCTTGTATTCATAGCTGGATTTTTATTTGCATCGCTTTTTATGAAATTATTTTTTCTGAGCACCCCAAGTACGAAACATCGTACTATATCCATCGTCTTTGCGGTTGGCTTAACTTTGATTTTATTGTTCCAATCAAGTGGCGGAATCGTATTAGGCGATATACTGCTGCTCGGCCTTTTAATGCTTATTTCCTACATCTATATCAATAAATTCTGAAGGTCAGTTTTATCCTTCTTTGTGATCTGAATTTACGCACTTGTCAGGATGCTGATTTTTATTGTGATATGTGCTATAATCCAGGGAAGAATGCGCACTTGTTTGAACGCGCCTAACGAAGTAGAAGCATGAGCAGTTTAGTATTTGATAATGGATCAAAATAGTTTTTTACCAGTCCCAGGTTCGAACACGCCCCAAGATAATGATGGTGCGCTAGACTCAAGCGCTCCTGCTGCAGCACCAGCAATACCTTCTATGGCTCCACCGCTTGATCCTGCTGCTCCTGCCCAGGTTCCGCCGGCCGTGGCGCCCGCTGACCCTTTTGCGGTAACGCCAAAGCTTGCGCAGCAGATCAGTTCTATACCGCCAGAAGCCAACGATGTAGATGTTATCGAGAAGGAGTGGGTTAATCACCTGAAGGAAATCGCGGCCAGAACCGCTACCAACCCCTTCATCCAGCAACAAGAGATTAGTAGGGCGAAGGCCGATTACTTGAAGAAACGATACAACAAAGATATTAAGGTTTCAGAGGGCAATTAGGCTATGGGCATATTAATATTCTTTGCTGTTTTTGTCCTGGTGTTGGTGCTGATTGTTGCCCCAATTATTTTCTTTCAGTCTCGAAAAGTCTTAAGAGAACAGAAGAATTATGAGCGTGGCCTAAAAATGGTTACGCTGCTAATCCATCTGCCGCCACCTAGCGATGATACTGACATAGGTTCACGAGATATTCGTGATGTAACAGATGAGAATATCTCAAAAGCAGAATTTATTTACAACATTATTTCGAGCACGACGCAGCCAGGTTTCAAGAGTAGTTTCTATGGGCAAAGACATATTGGCTTTGAAATAGTATGTTTACATGGTGTGGTAAATCTTTATGCGTCGGTGCCGCTAACCTTAATTGAAGTTGTTAAGCAGGCGGTGGTAAGTGCATATCCTTCGGCACGACTTGAAGAAGTTGCTGATTATAACTTGTTCAATAAAGTTGGTGGCATAACGGGGGTTGTCGGTGGTGAGCTAACACTGAAAGAGAAGTACGCTTACCCGATTGCCACGTATAGAGACATTAAGCGTGATCCGATGCAGTCTGTTCTAAACGCCCTTTCTGCACTTGATAAACAGGACGGAGTTGGTATTCAGATCTTGGTGCGACCAGCAAAGAGTTCATGGACTAAATCGGCAAGTGGTCACGCCAGCAAGAAGCGAAAAGGTGAGAAGCAGAAAAAAGGTGTCTCTCAGATTTTCTGGTGGATGGGGCAGGTAGCTTATGCTCTCACGAAGCCGCCTGAAGATAAAGGTTCTGGTGGCAGTAGTCCGGGTAAAGAGCTTTCGGCAAATGAGCAGCAGATCCTTGATTCTATTGATGACAAGACAAGGCACCCCGGTTTCGAGACGACACTTCGAATTGTCGTGTCCTCTAATATTCACCAACGAGCTCAAGATATATTGAGCAACGTTGTAGCGAGCTTCTCACTATTTGATGCACCGGGCAAAAACGGCTTTAAGTGGTCTGCATCGGGAAATATAGAGGAATTTACAACAGCTTATATACTACGTTTGTTCCCTCAACATCATAATAAGAACATCTTAAACTCCGTAGAATTAGCGACGCTGTTTCATTTTCCACAACAAGAAGATATTCCGACATCGCAGCTGACACGCCAAGATTCCAAGCAAGTAGATGGACCTCGAAATGTGCCTGAACACGGATTATTGCTGGGTTACAACTTATTCCGTGGCATAAAAAAGCCGATTCGACTGGCGCTCCAGGATCGTCAACGACATATCTATGTTGTTGGTCAGACAGGTACAGGTAAGTCTACGTTCCTCGAAAACCTCGCGCTCCAGGACATGTTAATGGGGAATGGTTTTGCATTTATTGATCCGCACGGCGATACGGCAGAAACACTTATTTCTATGGTTCCGAAGGAACGAACTGAAGACGTTATATATTTCTGTCCCGCGGACACCGACTATCCACTTGGTCTCAATATCTTTGAAGCCGAGAACGACGACGAGAAAGACTTCGTTATTCAGGAAGTTATCAACGTCCTTTATAAGCTGTATGACCCGCAAAGGCAGGGAATTATTGGCCCGCGCTATGAACACTTATTCAGGATGGCGGCTCTGACGGTTATGGCTGGCCCTGATGGTGGTAGCTTTATCGATATTCCGAAACTCTTTAGAGACGACGATTATGTTAAGTCTAAGCTTCAGTACGTCACTGACCGTAATGTCTTGGATTTTTGGTATAAAGAAATGCCTCAATCAAAGAGATCGAACGACTTCGGCGAGGTGGTTAGTTGGTTCGTGAGTAAGTTCGGTGCGTTCTTAAGCAACGGTATGATGCGTAATATCATCGGTCAGATTGATAGTTCGTTTGATCTGCGTGACATCATGGATAATAAGAAGATTTTGATCGTTAATCTCAGCAAAGGGCGGACCGGTGAACTTAACTCTAAGCTGCTGGGCATGATCTTTGTCATGAAGTTCCAAGCGGCTGCTATGAGCCGAGCAAATATCCCCGAAGATCAGCGCGTGGACTTCTGTTTGTACGTCGATGAGTTCCAGAACTTCTCGACCGATTCGTTTGCGACAATTATGTCTGAGGCTCGAAAATACCGGCTTAACTTGGTAGTGGCTAACCAGTTTACGACGCAGTTAACCGAAGAAATTCGTGACGCGGTATTTGGAAATATTGGTACGACAGTGGCGTTTCGTATTGGCCAGAATGATGTCGACGTACTGTCGCGCTACTTCCAGCCACTGTTTGACGGTGATGATCTGCTCAGAATTCCGAACTATAACACGATCGTTCGCACTCTCATTGGTGGAGTGCCAACGCAGCCATTTAGTATGGCAACAATCGCACCATTAGGTACGCCGAATAAAGAGTTGGGTGATGCCCTGAAGCAGTTGTCGGCAGCCAAATACGGCCGTCCTCGACAGGTGGTAGAGAAGGAAATCTTTAGTCGTATGGACACCGACACCGATGCGACGGGTCAACAACAGCCAGGTGTGCCACCGGCTGGAGCGGGCGATCCATTTGCTTCACAAGATCCAGGTGGCGCCGGCGGCTCATTCTTAGACCAGTGGTTGGCCAAGAAAGATACTCAAGGTCCAGTGCCCCCGCCATATCCTGCCGCTCAAGCTCCTGTGGCTCAGCCACAGGCTAATCCTTATCCTGCGCCAATGGCAGACGCAACGCAGTCGGTAGATCCCACATTAAATCCAGCCTCGGGTCAGCTTTCTGAATATCGGTCTACCGCCTCTAGTCCTATGGATGATTCGGGCCAGTTTTCGGGGCAACAGTATCAAGCAGGGGTTCAAGATGCAACTGGACAGTCTTCGGACGGTCTTAATGATCAAGGCCAAAGCTTGAGAGATAATCTTGGCGCTTCGGACATGATGACACCAAGTAACTCTGATGCATCTGGGCCTAGTCGATTTACGAATGACATTCCACGGCGACCCTACAGTCCGTCATCTAATGCCACAGATTTAGATAACGATTCATCTGTCGTATCAAATAATAATCGACCTATGACAGATATAAATTCGATGAGTTATGGTCCCCAGACCCCCCATGCCCAGGCTTCTATAGATGGACCTTCGCCAACAGGTCACACCGAGATCAGTAATGATGCCGGTGCTGAAGGTGAAATTTCGCTTCGGGGTTAGGTTTCTTCGCTACTGAAAGGTAGCGACAGTATCTTGGCATTGGTCTTGCAAAAAAAATAAGCAACCGGTTAGAGCGGCTGCTTAATAGTTATTGAATATTAGGAGGTGTGGCTGGTTAGCTGGTTTTGCGGCCTAAACTGAGGAGGCGACTTATGGCTTCTACGAATAGTCCAAATACAAAGCCTCCACCAAACGTGAGTATAGCCACGAAAGCGTTGTATTCATACCCGTAACGCTTGGCAATGATTAAATAGCCCAAAGACCCGATAAATGAGAATAAAGCGCCGTAGAGCAACCCTGAAGGCCTCGCAATGGTGGCGCCGGCGGCGTCGCTAATAACTTCCACTTTAGGGTTATGCACTATTTTACTAAGCGCACGCTCAGAAGGCTTGAGGTGGCGTCTGGCTTGAGCCAAGGTCTGACTGATAGATGGTGCTTTATAGTGATGCGGTGCGTGCGCATGATCATTGTCGGCATCCATTTTTTGAAGTAATTCTTCGGCTTTCGATGCTTGATGTTCGGCTTTGTGATGGAGTTGTTCGAGATTTTTTTTAGCTTGCTCAGCCGGTGTTTTGGAGTGTTGTTCTGCGGCTTTGGCTAAATTCTTTTCTCTTTCTTCGGCCGTGCCGTAAGTATCGGTATTCTTTTGTTCGTGCTGAGGTGCTTTGGGTGCATTTTCGCTCATTGTTTTACTTCCTTATTCTTAACTTTAGGCCCCGACGTGCGAGTGTTGATTCATCTTACGGATAATGTCAGCTTCTTTCGCCATTAATCGTGCCCGAGCAGCAAAGTAGCCGGCCATAACGGTCACGCCAAAGACGATGAGAGCGGCTGTTCCCGGCCCGGTATCGGGCAGTTTGCCGGTAGTGGTCTCGATGGTTTTAATGACCGGACAGTCAACACTCATGGTAACCTGATTACCGTACTTATTGTCTATGATGCAGTCAAAGTCGCTTGAGATGTTGGAAGATTGATTGGTGGTTGGTATTTTAGGCTTAACTTTAACCGTGATAGTTTTTACCTCTTCGCTATTTCCAGCAATTGATGGGGTAGTCCAGCGGATGACTTTGTCTTGACCAAGGCTCATACCTTGCTTGGTGAGCTCCGAGACGTCGACAATATCGGCGTAGTTGAGGACGTCACCGAAGAAGTCTTCGCCAGCAAAATTTTTGTATTCAGTGGCGGTAACATTACGGGTGGTTAAGTTGAACTTCAGAACGTCACCTGAAGAAACTTTTTTGCCGTTCATGTCGGCGCCATCCTTGCTGACTGATTTGCTTTGAGTAACGCGAGCATTTTCTGCGACAGTTATCTCGGCGGTACAGCTATCGCTGGCGGATTGGCCAACTTCATTCGTGAAATCAACAGTCACGGCAACTTTATGAGTACCAGGCTTGAGCCCATTGTAGGTTTGTTCGTTGGTTAAACTTGAAGACGTGACTTCACGCTTATTTGCGGTATCTCCGTCCATAATGTAGGTGTATTTGCGCACTTTTGTTGTACCTTCTACACTACTTACCGTTGAGACTTTGAAGTCTTTGTTAGAGCCTGCGAGGAAGCCCGTAGACGCAATACAGATGCCCGCTGGAGCGTCGTGCTTGCAGAGTGGGCTGTCCACTGGCAGGTCTGTTTTGCCCGGAACGGCACACTTAGGTGTTACTGGAGTGGTTGGAGTGGCTGGTGTTGTTGGAGGTGTTGGAGCCGGAGTGGTTGGTGTGACCGGTGGTGGCGTTGGTGGTTTCACAACGGTGACGCAGACATCTTCTTTGGACTCGACACGACCGACGACATCGGCACTAACCCGTACAACGTTACATATTTTGCCATCGGCTGGCCGGGTTTTTACTTTGGCGGCCAAGGTTATTTCTCTAAACGTTGTGGAGCCTCCGAGGCCCTTGAGGTCAATAACGGGATCTCCGTCGACAAAGCCGTTTCGTCCGTCCATGCCAACAAGCTCAAGATTTGGATTGAGTAAGTCACGGAGCCTAAAGTCGACCGCTACAGATTCTAAAACGGGGTTTCGGTACGTAATCCGATACTTGACGGTGTCGCCAACCTGGACTTGTTTCGGAGTAATTAACTGCTTATGAACCTCGAGACTAGGTGGCTTGGAGTAGGCGCCGATAGTTACGAGGTTTCCGCAGTCTTGGAGGATCCAGTATGTCTTGCCGTTGGCTTTGAACTCGTATGCGACGTAATTATGTGGTCCCCAGGCTCGCAAAGGTCGTTGAAAGATGTTTTCTGAACCGACTTTAACCGCTACTTCACCCCATTCATCACTGCTGATGTTGTACTGGGAGAGGGGGCTGTAGCCGATGCTCCAGTAATTCGCGCCGTTAGCGTTAATGGTTTTTTGTTTGGCGGTGGCAATTTGGTCACAGTTTGCCCCGAATCGAGCATAAATTGATCGTACTTTAGCGTCAGTCTTGCAGATACTAACGAGATGATCTAGATTACGTATCTTTGTCTTTACAATGTCGTTGTCCCCGTTAGCAAAAGACTTCTCGGCAGGAATTGCCGCTGCAAAAAGCTGGACAAAAAGACTTAATATCATGAGCGAAACACCGATAGTTCGAATTGATCGCTCTTTTTTGAGACGTTTTGAATAAAAAACAAATTGATTAAGGCTGCTGGGGTTGACGGCCAGGTTATTGATGATTCTTCGAAACATGGGCGTGTCTCACTTTTTTATTTGTAAATTAATATAGTTTTGCTTAAGCTTAATTAAATCATAAATATCAACCTCTTTACAAGAGGTGGACCTCAGTAGTTGGTTGATTTGTCGAAAGAGTGAGCGAATACAGGGCTAACTACCCGACGGTAATTGATGTCCTAAGGGGTAATCTGCTATGCTGTATCTAGCAACGAATAACACTGTCAAACAACGTGGCGTCGACAAGTGGTAAAATAAAAACCCTGTGTAACGCCTAGCAGTTAAACGGCAGAGCTGATCAGAGAGAGGGAAACTGGTGTCTAAACAGAGTGACTATGATTCAAATTCTATCCAAGTACTCGAAGGCTTGGAGCCTGTTCGTAAGCGACCGGGAATGTATATTGGTGGAACGGGGGTTGAAGGACTTCACCATCTTGTTTGGGAGATTGTCGATAACGGAATAGACGAGGCTTTAGCTGGTCATGCCACCGAAGTTTCGGTTCGCTTGCTTGCCGATGGGGGCGTCGTCGTTACCGATAACGGGCGAGGTATCCCAACGGATATTCACCCAAAAACTGGCAAAAGCACGGTAGAGACAGTTCTGACCGTTTTGCATGCTGGTGGTAAGTTCGGTGGTGGTGGTTATAAAGTTTCCGGTGGACTTCACGGTGTTGGATCGAGTGTTGTTAACGCACTATCGAGTAATTTGACGGTCCGAGTTTTTAAGGCTGGAAAGATCCATGAACAACACTATCAAAAGGGCGTTCCCCAAGGTGATCTAAAAGTTGTCGGCAAAACAGATAAGCAGGGAACTGAAATAACGTTTTATCCTGATGAAACCATCTTTGAAACGACGAAAATTAATTATGATACGGTACTTGATCGACTACGACACGCCGCATATCTCACAAAAGGTATAAAAACATCAATCCAAGACGAAAGAAATGGAAAACGCTATAGCTTTTATTTTGAAGGCGGTATTAAGTCTTATGTAAAGCATCTCAATCTTGGCAAAGATGTTGTTGACGGTGATGTCTTCTATGTCGACAAAAATATTGATGATGCTCAGATTGAAATTGCGATTCAGTATGCCGAAACTTTTACCGAAACGGTTAAGGCTTTTGCGAACAACGTCCTGAACCCCGATGGCGGTACTCATATGACAGGATTTCGCTCGGCACTGACGCGTGTCATAAATGACTATGCGCGCAAGAGTGGGTTACTTAAAGAAAAAGAAGAAAACCTTTCAGGTGAGGATACCAGAGAAGGTTTGACCGCCGTTATCTTGGTTAAACTACCTGATCCGCAGTTCGAAGGCCAGACCAAGAATAAGCTCGGCAACCCCGAAACGAGGGGTCAAGTCGAAACCGTCCTCAATGAAAATCTGAATTATTACCTTGAAGAACACCCGGCAGTTGCGCGGAAGATCATCGGTAAGGCGCTTTTGGCTGCCCGAGCGCGTAAGGCTGCTCGAGCTGCACGTGAGAATATTATCCGTAAAGGTGTTTTGGAAGGTTCTGGCTTACCGGGTAAGTTGGCAGATTGTTCGTCAAAAGATCCTGGCGAATCAGAGCTGTATTTGGTCGAGGGTGACTCGGCTGGTGGTTCTGCTAAGGTGGGCCGAGATAGCAAAACCCAGGCAATTTTGCCGCTCAAGGGTAAGGTGCTTAACGTGGAGCGAGCACGTCTTGATAAAATGCTCGCCAATAACGAGATCGTTACCATGATCAAGGCGCTCGGCGTCGGTATTGAAGAGCAGTTTAATATGGACGGGTTACGGTATCACCGCATAATTATCATGACTGATGCCGACGTTGATGGTAGTCACATTAGTACCTTGCTGCTGACATTCTTCTTCAGGCACATGAAGCCGATTATCGATAGGGGTCATTTATATCTCGCGAAGCCGCCACTCTACCTGTTGAAGGGGGCTGGCAATAAGCGCCTTTATGCTTATTCTGATGAAGAGCGTGATGCTCAGATCGAGCAGCTTATAGAAGAACGACGAGCCCGGGGAACAGCCATTAACCCCGATGACGATCGCAAGAAACAGGCTGGTCTTGTAGACTTGCAGCGCTATAAGGGTCTTGGTGAAATGGACGCCGAACAGTTATGGGAGACGACAATGAATCCCGACAATCGAGTTTTAATTCAAGTTAAGTTAGAGGATGCCGAAAAAGCCGACTCGATCTTTAATAAGCTTATGGGCACTGAGGTTGAGCTTCGTAAGAATTTCATACAGACTCACGCAAAATTTGTGAAGGACTTGGACGTATAAGATGGACGAAGAGAATATGACACAATCAGAATTAAATAACCAGATGAATGCCGTCAGTGGTGAAGTGCAGTATACGGGCGCGACCCATTCTCGCAGCGTAGAGCTACGAACTGTAGAAGACGTTATGGAGGATAGTTATCTCCGTTATTCTATGAGCGTTATTGTTTCGAGAGCCTTACCTGACGTCCGTGATGGCATGAAGCCGGTGCATCGTCGAATTCTTTATTCTATGGAGAAAAATGGCTGGCGACCGGGTAGTAAGTTTGTGAAAAGTGCTCGTATTACCGGTGATGTCATGGGTAAATATCACCCTCACGGCGACGTTGCTATCTATGACGCCATGGTTCGTTTGGCTCAGCCATGGTCTACGAGATATTTGTTAGTCGACGGCCAGGGTAACTTTGGTTCAATGGATGGTGATCCACCAGCGGCTCAGCGTTATACCGAGGCCAGAATGGCAAAAGCCGGCCACGCTCTACTGGAAGACATTGATAAAGAAACTGTTCCGTTTAGAGACAACTACGATGGGTCCGAGCAAGAGCCGGAAGTATTGCCGGCTAAGTTACCCAACCTTCTCTTGAATGGTCAGATGGGTATCGCTGTCGGTATGGCAACCAATATTCCTCCGCACAACCTGGGAGAACTTGTTGATGCAACCGTTCACCAGATAGATAATCCGGACTGCACCCTAGACGACATTATGGAGTTTATGAAGGGTCCAGATTTCCCGACGGGCGGTATTATCTATGGCCGTGACTCTATCCGAACTGCTTTTGCAACGGGTAAGGGAGGTGTTGTGGTCCGTGGTGTTGTTGATATCACCGAGACGAAAAAAGGTGGTCATCAGATCATAATCACCGAAATCCCGTATGCGCTCAACAAGGCTTCGTTGATCGAAAAAATTGCAGCGTTAGTTCACGAGAAGAAAATCAGTGGTATTCGCGATTTGCGCGACGAGAGTTCTCGTGGTGATGTGAGAATCGTTATTGACCTTAAAAAAGACGCTTACCCAAAGAAATTGCTTAATCAGCTGTATAAACTAACTCCTTTACAGACAACGTTCCACTACAACATGCTGGCGTTGATTGACGGGATCCAGCCTCGTGTTTTGGGTGTACAGGAGATTATTGGCGAATATATTAAACACCGACAGAATGTTGTACGCCGTAGAACTGAATATGAACTGCGTAAGGCCAAGGATCGTGCACATATCTTAGAGGGGTTGAAAATTGCTCTCGATCATATTGATGAGGTTATTGCCACTATTCGTGGTAGTCAGACTACCGAAGAAGCTCAGGCTAACTTGATAAAGAAATTCAAGCTAAGCGAGATCCAGGCCAAAGCTATTTTGGCGATGCAACTTCGAACTTTGGCCGGCTTAGAGCGTCAAAAAATCGAAGATGAACTTGCTGAGCTGCTAAAAACGATTGCCGCACTTGAGGCTATCTTGGCCGACGAGTCAAAGATTTTGGCGATAATCAAAGACGAACTTATGGAGCTGAAGGCCCAGTTTGCCGATGAGCGACGAACGAAAGTTATTCCATCTGAGCTGGGTAAAATGAGCGACGAAGATCTCGTGCCTGATGAGCAAGTCGTTGTTACACTTACATCGGCTAACTACATTAAGCGAAGCCCTATAGCTGAATATAAGAAGCAAAACAGAGGTGGTAAGGGTCGCCGTGGAATGGCAACGCGTGAAGAAGATGTAATTGAGCACGTTGTTAACGCCTCAACACATGACTTCCTTCTGTTCTTCACGAATAAGGGTAGAGTCTTCCGACTTAAGACCTATGAGGTTCCGGCTACTAACTTGAACGCCAAGGGCGTTGCTATTGTTAATCTGTTGCAATTACAACCAGAAGAAACCGTTAGCTCGGTAATAAATGTTTCTAAGCAGTCTAAAGCCGCAAATCTTTTGATGTGTACTGTCCGTGGAGTGGTCAAGAAAACTCCTTTTGAGCAATATGACAATGTTCGAAGTTCTGGTTTGATTACGATCAATCTAGATGAAGGCGACGAACTGAAGTGGATCCGCATGACCAACGGTGAAGATGAAGTAATTATCTCTACTTCTCAAGGTCAGGCAATCAGGTTCCATGAAAAGGGTGTTAGACCAATGGGTAGGGCGGCTCGAGGTGTTCGTGGCATACGACTGCGTACCGATGATCATGTTATTGGTATGGATGTGGTCGCAGAAGACGCCAGCATCTTTGTCATTAGTGAATCTGGCTACGGTAAGCGCACCAAAGTGTCGCAGTTCACGGCGCACGCTCGCGGTGGCGTCGGTATCAGATCTGCAGTTGTTAATTCAAAGACGGGTAGTCTTGTCGGTGTTAAGCGCCTCGATGATGATACTCAGGAATTGATCCTCATTTCAAAGAATGGACAGACTATACGGCTCGGCCTTAAGGATATACCGGCGCTGGGTAGGGCGACTCAAGGGGTGAGAATTATGCGCCTCAACGATGGAGATCGAGTGGTCTCGTTAGCCCTCGTAGAAAAATCAGATGAACAGGAAGACGAAGAACCGTCTGTATAGGCGAAATTATTACAACACTTATTGTTGACAACCGAAGTAAAAATGGGTAGTATTGGTGGAGAACTTTTGCTGGTGTTGATATGTTTACCCTCAAAAAGTGTAAACCATATTTTTAGCTATCAGATGAAAGAGTTCCTTAAAAACTAGAATATGTGCAAATCAACGTCAGTTCGCCCTGAACTTTATCAGGGCAATTTTGAATTGAAAATTAGTCAGTTTTATACTGATGCTAAGCATTAGATTCTTTTGACGAAGTTTAACTTCGTTTTTTTGGAGAGTTTGATCCTGGCTCATGATGAACCCCCTGGGGTTATTAAGTCGGCGTCGCCGCCAGCTTAATTTAATTATCATGTCCAGAGTAAGACCTTCATTTTTGGAGAGTTTGATCCTGGCTCAGGATGAACGCTGGCGGCGTGCCTAATACATGCAAGTCGAGCGGTAAGGACCCTACCAGGTTGCTTAATTGAGGCAGGTCGAGAAAATTGCTTGCAATTTTCTCATCAATAAAAAGAGGAACGCAATATGCGGTCAGATTTTATAGATAAAGACCTGTGCGATATTAAGGAACGTGGTGGGTTACACGAGCGGCGGACGGCTGAGTAACGCGTAGGAACGTACCCCAAACTGAGGGATAACTGCCCGAAAGGGTAGCTAATACCGCATGTGCTCTACGGAGTAAAGCTTTATGCGGTTTGGGAACGGCCTGCGTAAGATTAGCTTGTTGGTGAGGTAACGGCTCACCAAGGCGACGATCTTTAGCTGGTCTGAGAGGATGATCAGCCAGACTGGGACTGAGACACGGCCCAGACTCCTACGGGAGGCAGCAGTAGGGAATTTTCCACAATGGGCGAAAGCCTGATGGAGCAACGCCGCGTGCAGGATGAAGGCCCTTGGGTTGTAAACTGCTTTTATATGTGAAGACATCGACGGTAACATATGAATAAGGATCGGCTAACTCCGTGCCAGCAGCCGCGGTCATACGGAGGATCCAAGCGTTATCCGGAATTACTGGGCGTAAAGAGTTGCGTAGGTGGCATAGTAAGTAGGTAGTGAAAGCGTGTGGCTCAACCATACTCACATTATCTAAACTGCTAAGCTAGAATATAGAAGAGGTAGCTGGAATTCCTAGTGTAGGAGTGAAATCCGTAGATATTAGGAGGAACACCAATGGCGTAGGCAGGCTACTGGTCTATTATTGACACTAAGGCACGAAAGCGTGGGGAGCAAACGGGATTAGATACCCCGGTAGTCCACGCCGTAAACTATGGATGCTAGCTGTTAGAGGTATCGACCCCTCTAGTAGCGAAGCTAACGCGTTAAGCATCCCGCCTGTGGAGTACGAGCGCAAGCTTAAAACATAAAGGAATTGACGGGGACCCGCACAAGCGGTGGAGCGTGTTGTTTAATTCGACGGTAAGCGAAGAACCTTACCCAGGCTTGACATCCCACGAAAGCATCCGAAAGGATACTGTGCCCTCGGGAACGTGGTGACAGGTGTTGCATGGCCGTCGTCAGCTCGTGTCGTGAGATGTTTGGTTAAGTCCATCAACGAGCGCAACCCTTATAGTTAGTTGAATTTTTCTAGCTAGACTGCCCTGGTAACAGGGAGGAAGGAGGGGATGATGTCAGGTCAGTATTACCCTTACGCCTGGGGCTACAAACACGCTACAATGGCCGGTACAAAGGGCAGCCAACCCGCGAGGGGGAGCAAATCCCATCAAAACCGGTCCCAGTTCGGATAGCAGGCTGAAACTCGCCTGCTTGAAGTCGGAATCGCTAGTAATGGTAGGTCAGCACACTACCGTGAATACGTTCCCGGGTCTTGTACACACCGCCCGTCAAGCCATGAAAGTCACCAATACCTGACGTCTGAGCTCTGTCTCGGCCTAAGGTAGGGGGGATGATTGGGGTTAAGTCGTAACAAGGTATCCGTACCGGAAGGTGCGGATGGATTACCTCCTTTCTAGGGAGAACCAAGGCAGGGTGTCTATAACCAAAAACATTGTTTTTTGGTTGAGATTCATTACTTTTTGTAATGAATTATAGACATCCTGACCTACGGTCGATCTTGGTAATTACATATAAGAAGCAAAATGTGGTAATTACATTTTCCAAAATTTAGTTTTTGGACAAGATACATTTTCTTAGTTACGTTCTGACGTCTGGTTTGCACATATTTTAGTTTTTATCTTAAGACAGCCTTTAATTGGGCTGTTTTTTTATGTTTTTATATTTTAATTTATACAGGCCTTTACTATCCTGTGCTAACAGTTAGGATCACTTATTGTTAGTACGATTAATTGCGTGTCGCATAGCTAGGCGATGCCTCACCTAAGAGTATTTGCTCATGAAACTTAAGCTTATTAATTCATAAAATTTACATCTTGAAAATATTAAATTCTTGTCGCGATCGCGTATTATATTTATATGGATAGCAAGGAGACCTCGGCGTTAGTAGATGGTATCTTGAAGACTGGATTGCTCGTTGGTGTGGTTGGGGCTGGCTTAATGGCCCCTAACGCAATAGTTGCATTTGATAAACCAGTAAGGATGATTCTGGACTCACTAGATAAGCGTTCGCGAGAGCGCGAATTTAGACGCGTCTGTAAATATATGATGCGCCAAGGATTACTGAAGGGTGAGTATCAGCACGGTCTACAGATCACCAATAAAGGAGTTAAGCGATTAAAAGATAAAATGAACTCTCTTAAGGGGGTGTCAATTCCGCAAGGGCTTTATTGGGATAATACGTGGAGATTGGTGGTGTATGATATCCCCGAAATAAAGAAAAACGCTCGATCAGCATTTAGTAGATTTTTAAAAAGGCAGGGATTTTGGCAACTTCAGAGGAGCGTATGGGTTTACCCTTTAGGGTGTCGTGATGAAGTGGAGTTTGTAGCTTACAAATTAGGCGTAGACCGTTATGTCACGTATCTTGAGTCTGGCTATATCGATAATCAGCAAGAATTGGTGCGGTTTTTCGAGAATAGGCGAGTAATCATTTCGTAAATCCTTGTCGCGATCGCGACAAGGATTTACTGATATTTAGATGTCTGGGTTTTTCTTTTATGCGGTTATTCGGTGAGGCGAAAGGCTTGTCGCGAAATTTATGGTGTTATTAATACATCAGATAAAATAAGTTTTTTATCTTTTAAAAAAGTTGATTTAATATGGAGAATTTTGTACTCTGGAGTATGTAAACATAAGCGTGCTAGTAAGAGGTGGTAGGCAAAAGACATCTATTTTTTTGTTTTTTGTCGTCAATTCAGCACAAAGAAAGAGGGGTGGGATGATTAAATTCATTCTTAAAGCCAGCGCAGTTATTGGCGTTAGCTTAGCATTAAGTGGTTCAGTGGCGTTTGCAGAGACCGGTAGTGGCTCTGGTGGCGCTGTTATCGATACGACCGGCGAGGGTTCAAGTAATGTCATTAAGGTCAACAATAAGAATAATTGTAAGGTAAAGACCATCAATAACGTTGGTGTTGCCAATAAGACTAAGCAGAATGCCAAGACAGGTAATGTAAAGGTTAAGAAAAACACGACTGCAGGTTCAGCAGTTAGTGGTGCTGCAGAGAATAGGGCTACTGCTGGCCTTACGCTTGATGTAGCAAATCCAAGCGCGCAAGACGTGTGTGGTTGTGCTTGCGGCACAGGATCCATGCAGGGTGATTTGTTGATCGGAACAACCGGCCATGATTCATACAACAAGATCATTGTTAATGGTGGTAACAAGATATCTGTAACCGCTAAGAATAATGTAGAGGTAAAAAATAAAGTCGACCAAACCGCAAAGAGCGGCAACGTTTCAGTGACAAAGAATACTGAAGCCGGTGACGCACAAAGTGGCGATGCTAAAAATGAGTCTATGTCTGAATTTACGATTAACGTATCTAATTTCTAACACTAGCAAGCTAATTTAAAAAAACCGACGTCATTGATGGCGTCGGTTTTTTCTTTAGGGCAATACCAGAAG
Organism: Candidatus Saccharimonadota bacterium; assembly: GCA_022842995.1. Taxonomy (GTDB): domain Bacteria; phylum Patescibacteriota; class Saccharimonadia; order Saccharimonadales; family 2-12-FULL-41-12; genus JALHOM01. The sequence goes on along the minus strand of JALHOM010000001.1, from coordinate 3,315 downwards.
AGCGGCTAGTGCGTTGGATGAAGCTGCAGGTAGTTTTCTCTAGAGGCTGATCGGGGCATTATGAGAATGCTGTAACTTTAGATTAAGTGATTTGTAGCAAACGATATTCTGTAGCGATTCTCTCGAGAAAGAAATGGCATAAAATAGCAGTTTGGTGGGCGTCGTGCAGGCTGATTCTCCGGCCCGGCCGTCAAGCGCTTTAAAACCTCGTTTAGAATTTTATAATTTCTTTGGTTTTTTGCTGTTGAAATCACCTGGAGTGCGGACGGGAGCCTTGCTAGTGGGGTTTTTCTTTAAGTCAATCAATCAAATGCTTGTGGTGGGCGATGAGGGACTCGAACCTCCGACCTCGTCATTATCTCTTTAAAAATCTCGAGGAAATAATTTGAGTCAAAAACAATCTGGTGGGCGATGAGGGACTCGAACCTCCGACCTCGTCATTATCAGTGACGCGCTCTAACCAGCTGAGCTAATCGCCCATCAGATTGTCTTCGACATATTATTAAAGTTCATTATCAGTGACGCGCTCTAGCCGGCTGAGCTAATCGCCCTTCACAAAATTTGATGAGTAAATGTACTAGATTTCCAGCGAGGTTCCCCAAGGTGTAGGAGATAATTGCCTTAAAGGATGTTTTTGTGAAGAATGTCTGAAATCAAGGAAGAATGGTGGAGCGACGGGGACTCGACTCGCCTCTGGCGAGCTCGAAACAACATCTTTGAAAACAAGTATTCAAGAGTTGATTTCCTTGCAAAACGCCACAGGCGTTTTTCACCCGAACTTTCCGGGGTTCTCGATTCTACCTAATGCAACTTAATGTAAATGTGCAACTTAGCACTTTTCAAGGAAGAATGGTGGAGCGACGGGGACTCGAACCCCGGACCCCCTGCTTGCAAAGCAGGTGCTCTAGCCAACTGAGCTATCGCCCCAATTTATTTTCACTTCCTAAGCATACATTTTAACAGAAGTACCACTGTTATCGCAATACTTTTAGGGTCGGTGATTGTCTCGCTAGCTGCAGTATATCGATCTGCCGGCTCAGGTTTAAGTTTTGGCCACGATATCACTCTTTTTTGTTCCAAAAATGGGACGATTCCGAGTTTATTGAACCATTAAATTTGCATATCTGTGGATAACTTTATATCTAAAATACAAACGAAGCTATATTCACAACGTAAATGAGGATTTACTGTTACAAAAACTAGTCGCAAGTACTGTTGCTCTAACTGTTCAGGATCATCTATTTGATGTTATTGAAACAACGTAATGAGATTGTTATGCGTTGTATTCATTACTATATTAAAATCATATTTTTTATATGCTTTTTTGTCTTGATCAGATCAGCGACAGGGAGGATAATGGGCTTAAGGTTATAAACGCAAAAAATAATAACCGAAACAAACGTACAAAAAGTTCATCCGCAAAACTGAACAAAAAGTACAAACAAATCATTCAAAAAAATGTTTCCGCAAAAACATATTACTAACATAGGCTTAATTTGTGCCCGCATTCACCGGTTATTGGTGTGTGTGGTTTTTTGTCTTTTTGCAGGAACAATTTTCTTGAGTACTACAGGTGTTCAGCGGGCTCAAGCCGCCACCTCCTCAACCCTCAGCTTCCAAGCCCGCATCTACAACGCCAACGGCTCCACTGTTCCTGATGGTTACTACAACATCGAGTTCCGACTCTATGACGTTGCTTCCGGTGGTACTGCTCTCTGGACTGACACTCGCTATGATCAAAACGGCGTTAGCGCTGGTCAAGACTTCCGTCTCCGCGTTGTGAATGGTTACTTCAGTGTTTACCTTGGCGACACAAGTGCTGGTGGTACCGCCTTCCCAAGCACCATCAACTGGGATCAAGAACACTGGCTGACCATGAACATTGGTGGCAATGCCCAAACAGCTACACCAACCTACGATGGAGAAATGACTCCACGAATCAAGCTCACTGCTGTTCCGTACGCCCTCAAGGCTGGAACAGCTCTTGGTGTAGCCAGCAATAACACTAATGCAGCTTCTACGGCGTCTGACAACGTCACTATTCAGTCAGGTAATGCGGCGGGGGCAACATCTAACTCGGGGAATATCAGTATTAACACAGGCACCGCTACGGGGACTGCCGGCCAAATTTTAATCGGTACCGTCAATAGTCCGTCGTCGATTACGATCGGTAATGTATCTCAGACGGGTACATTGACGGTTGGTCAGTCTACGGCAAATAATACAATCTCTATAGGGTCTGCAGCGGGTAATGGAAATACTCAGACAATTAATATTGGTACCTCTGCTACTGCTGGCTCGACGACAAATATTAACTTAGGGTCAACAATTGGTGGAGTGACGACTCTGCAGTCGGCTGGAGGTGTTGCTGTCACGACACTTGGTGCAGCAAATACGAATACCTATCTTTGTCGTAACGCTTCTAACCTCATTGCTACTTGTACGACGGCCGGTTTAGCCTCCACGCTTCAGGATGCCTACGGAAATGACACCGACGGTTCTGATACTGTCATAAGCCTTACTGCAGCCGACGACTCCTTTATTATAAGAAACCCATCAAGCGGCGGGACGGACTCTACCTACCTTGCAGTCATAGACAATCTCTCCACCGGTGCTACTGGCGGTCTTGACATTCAGTCAGCTGGAACTGGCAATCTCTTTAGGGTCAGAGATACTACCGCTACTGCACAAGATGTTCTTGCGATAGCTGACGGTGGAGCTACTACTTTCCGAAACCAAACAGATTCAATTACTGGATTTCAGGTTCAAAATGCAGCCGGTACGAGTAATGTATTTGTTGTTGATACGACGAATACGAGAGTAGGTATTGGTCGTGCACCAACATCTGGCCAGCGGCTTGAAGTTCGAGGAAATCTTTTACTTGATGACACATCAGCTCGATTCCTCATGTTCTCTGGTGCTGATGGCGGTGGACTTACGACAACCCGCGATAATATAACATTTACTGCCGATAGTGATAATAATAGTAGTGGTGATCTCTTTAATTTCTTTGGAAATGCCGACACTGACGCCGTCCTTAATCTTAATAGTACTGGCGGGGCAACATTTAGAAATACTTCCGACTCCTCAACCGCCTTCCAAATCCAAAACGCTGCCGGCACCGCTCAATTCGTCGCCGACACCACCAACGGTGGGGTTACCATCGGTTCAACAGCCGGCACTGGTACTATCACTCTTGGTCGCTCCACCGCCACCAACACCATAGACATCGGTAACGCCAACACCGCCACCGGCAACACCCAAACAATCCGCATCGGTGCTGGTACTCCAGCGGGAACTGGCCTTACCAACATA